>JAUNNN010000014.1 GCA_030531435.1 Lachnospiraceae bacterium | reverse complement strand
TACCCTTAAGTGGTAAGTAGTAGTTCATCATTGAGAACATACCCTTCTTCATTTCACCGCCGTACCATGTGTTAAGGATAACCTGCTCACGGCTTGTAACGTTGAATGCTACACATGTCTCTGAGTTAAGACCAAGTGCCTTATAATCTTCAACCTTTGCAAGTGAAGCGTTGTAAATTACGAAATCTGGCTCGAAGTTAGCAAGTTCTTCAGCTGATGGCTTAATGAACATGTTCTCTACGAAGTGAGCCTGCCAAGCAACCTCAACGATAAATCTTACTGACATTCTTGTGTCTGCGTTAGCACCACAGAATGCATCTACAACATAAAGGTTCTTGTTTGAAAGCTCTTTAACTGCAAGATCTTTAACCTTTGCCCAAACATCTTCACTCATCTCGTGGTTATCGTTTGGATATTCTGGAGTATTCCACCAAACTGTATCCTTTGACTGTGCATCCATAACGATGTACTTGTCTTTAGGTGAACGTCCTGTGTAAATACCTGTCATAACGTTTACTGTGTCAAGTTCTGTGTCAAAACCTTTCTCGTATCCTGTAAGTGAAGGATCAAGCTCAGCTGTGTGAAGCTCTTCGTATGAAGGATTGTGAGCAAGAATTGTAGCACCAGTAATGCCATACTTTGTTAAATCAACATTTGCCATTTCTTTAACCCTTTCTTTTATATAATTTTTTAAATAAATTGCCGCATGAAATTATATCAAATAAATCAACTAAATGCAACTTATTATAGCTCTTCTACTCAAAATTAATACTGCTAGTTTCTTTAATTAACCACTCTTTTTCTTTTGATGATAAAAGATCACATAATTCATTGTAACAAAGCTTGTGATATTTATTTAAAATATCAATTTCTTCATTACTTAGTAGTTCTAAAATAATTGCCTCTTTTTCAAAAGGCACTAATGATAATGGTGAAAAGCCTAAAAATGTACCATATTCCGTGTTAAAACGCTCTTCTATTAAAACCTGCGTCTCGTGTCTGATTCCAAATTTACCTAAGATATATAGTCCCGGCTCATCGCTTAAAATCATTCCTGGTTCAAGCTCTGGCTGTAGGTTTTCACTTATTTTATATCTAATGCTACATGGTCCTTCATGTACATTTAAAAATGCACCTATTCCATGACCTGTACCATGCATATAATCAAGGCCCTTTTTCCACAGTGCCTCTCTTGCAAGAATATCAAGATTTTCTCCTCTTGATCCTCTAATGAAAACCGCATCCATAAGTCTTAAATTTCCCTTTAACACAAGGGTATAAGCCTCTTTTTCTTCATAAGTAAGCTTACCAAGAGGAATTGTTCTTGTAATATCAGTTGTTGCACCAAGATATTGAGCTCCAGAATCTACAAGTAAAAGTCCTTCGTCTTTAAGAATTTTGCTATTATTTTCATCTGGCGAATAATGAACTATTGCTGCATTTTCCTTATATGCACATATTGTGTCAAAAGAAATATCCTTAAATCCCTCGTTTTCACTTCGCAATTTATCAAGATACATTGCAGCATCATATTCCGTAAGCTTTTCACTTTTTACTGCTTCTTTGATATAAACAATGAATTTAATCATAGAAACAGCATCAAGCTTGTGATATTTTCTACAGTTTTCTATTTCAACTGCATTTTTTATATGTTTTTTAATTACATCATAATTATTTATACTTTTAATATCATTTCCACAGCTTAAGATTTTGTAGTTCAAGCTACTAGTTGATTCCTTATCTAGCGCTACTAATTTACCTTTTAGCTTTGCTAGTTCAAGTTTTATTTCATCATATGATGCAATATATGTGTCTGATGCTTTTAAATAATCAATTAGTTCATCATTAACTGCTCTATCCTGTAAAAATAAAGTACATGAATCTTTAGTAATTAAACAGTACGAAAAAGTGACAGGATTATGAGTAATATCATTACCTCTAATGTTAAATATCCACATTATGTCAGATAACTCAGAAATAAATAATCCATCAAGCATATTTTTAAATAAATATTCTTTAATGTCATTTATCTTATTTATTGCCTTAACACCTGAAATGTCATCACTTAATAAATAGATATCTTCGCATGACCTTAGTGGGCGCTCTTCCCAAATTATGTCGACCAAATCTTCTTCAATGTAAAATTCGCATTGTGGCAAGTCGTGTCTAAGCCTTTCATAAGCCTTTTCACTAAAAGCATTACCATCGAATCCAATAATTTCAGAGCTACACTTTTCTTTTAGATATTGAAGATAATTTGGTACACCAGGAATTCCTACTTTATAAACCTTAATTACATTACTATCTACTTCATTATCAGCCTGAATATGATATCTGCCATCAACAAATAAAGCCGCTTCGCCGTTTGATACAATCAAGGTACCAGCAGAGCCACTAAAACCGGACATAAAGTAGCGAGATTCATAGTGTGGATTTAGATATTCACTTCCATGTGGATCACTTGTTGGAACGATATAATAATCAATCCCTCTATCCTGCATCAAATCTCTTAATTTTTCGATTTTCTCTTTAATAGTCATAATTATTTAAGTATAGATGCACTAGAGCTTCCGATTCTATCGCAGCCTTCGTTTAAGTATTCTTCCATTGCTTCTTTTGTTCTGATTCCACCAGCAGCCTTCATCTTAACGTCACTGCCAATATTGGCCTTAAACAGCTTAATATCTTCAATAGTTGCTCCATTTGTTCCAAAGCCTGTTGATGTTTTAATATAATCAGCTTTTGCATCAGTTACTATTTTACAAAGCTTAATCTTTTCATCATCTGTTAAATAACAAGTTTCAATAATAACCTTTAAAACTTTACCTTCTGTAGCTTTTCTAATAGCCTTTATTTCATCAAATACTTTATCAAAATCGCCATTCTTAACGTCACAAATGTTAATAACCATATCAATTTCATTTGCACCATCTTCAATAGCTTTCTTTGCTTCAGCGATTTTAGCTTCTACTACAGAATAGCCAAGAGGGAATCCAATAACAGTACATATATTGATCTTATTTCCATATGTATCGTTAATTCTCTTAATATATGTTGGTGGTATGCAGACTGACGCTGTATTTAATTCCACAGCCTCATCACATAATTTCTTAATATCATCCCATGATGTAAATGCCTTTAATACTGTATGGTCTACATGCTTTAAAATTTCCTTATTATCCATTAATATTTACCTCTCTTTTTTAATTAATATGCGTTTTTGCATAAATATATTTATAAATTATTCTACATTAAATTGTATTTGTTTACAAATTGAGAAATATACCATATTTGTTATTTTTTATTAAGCAAAAGTATGATATGATAGATTCGTATATTTATATAGAGTGAGGCAAATATGGCAAATATTTATAGTGAAACATCACAAAATATCATAGATTTATCTAAATACGTTTTAGATGCCGACATGATATCTCCAGATTTATATACTGAGTATGGAGTAAAACGTGGTTTAAGAGATCAGAACGGAAAAGGTGTCTTAACTGGTCTTACAAATATATCGGATGTTCGTGCAAATAAAATTGTTGATGGCGTTCAGATTCCTATAGATGGTGAATTATTTTATCGTGGATATAATGTAAAAGACCTTGTAAAAGGCTTTACAAAAGATAATCGTATGGGATATGAAGAGGTTGCATATCTTCTTCTCTTTGGTTCTCTTCCAAATGCTAACCAGTTAGAGAAATTCAACAGAGAACTTGCATTCTATCGTTCACTTCCTACAAGCTTTGTTCGTGACATTATTATGAAGGCTCCAAGCCGCGATATGATGAACACACTTGCCAGAAGTGTACTTACTCTTTATTCATACGATGAGAAAGATGATGATATTTCTATTCCAAACGTATTAAGACAGTGTATGCAGCTTATAAGTCTATTTCCTCTTCTATCTGTTTACGGATATCAGGCATATAGACACTATCACGATAATAAGAGCTTATATATTCATCAGCCAAAAGATAATCTTTCAACTGCTGAGAATATTTTACGAATACTTAGATCAGATAAAAAATACACACCACTTGAAGCTAAGCTTCTTGATGTAGCTTTAGTACTTCACATGGAACATGGTGGTGGTAATAACTCTACATTTACTACACATGTAGTTACATCAACTCATTCAGATACATATTCAGTTATGGCCGCTGCTCTTGGTTCACTTAAAGGTCCAAGACATGGTGGAGCAAATATTAAGGTAACTGAAATGTTTGCTGAAATGAAAGAAAAAGTTAAAGACTGGAAAGATGAAGATGAAGTTTCAAATTATCTTGTAAAGTTACTTCATGGTGAAGCCTTTGATAAACAGGGACTTATATATGGTGTTGGTCATGCCGTTTACTCTTCTTCTGATCCACGTAAAGAAATTTTCAAATCATACGTTGAAAAGCTTTCAGAGGAAAAAGGTCTTCAGGATGAATTTGCACTTTATTCATTAGTTGAAAAACTTGCTCCTCAAATCATTGCAAAAGAAAGAAAAATGTACAAAGGCGTTTGCTGTAACGTGGACTTCTATTCAGGCTTCGTATATGAAATGCTTAGATTACCTAAGCAGCTCTATACACCAATGTTTGCCTGTGCACGTATTGTAGGTTGGTCAGCACACAGAATGGAAGAACTTGCAAACAACGGTAAAATTATAAGACCAGCTTATAAACCAATTATTACTGATCAGACATATGTTCCTATCGACAACAGATAAGGTATTGGAGGTTAATATGACAAAGGAAAACGCAAAAATTTTAGTATGTGATGATTCTATTCTTGCCAGAAAGAGTCTTACTAACCTACTTAATGCATTAGGTATTACAAATATAATTGAAGCAGCAAATGGTCAGGCAGCTGTTGATTTATGTATTGCTGAAAAGCCAGACGTTGTTTTTCTTGATATTATTATGCCTGTTAAAGATGGAATAACAGCAACAAAAGAAATAATGGCAAGCTGCCCACAGACTAAAGTTATTATCTGCTCTTCTGTTGGTACACAGACACATTTAAAAGAAGCTATTAAAGCAGGTGCTAAAGACTTTCTTCAAAAACCAGTTGAGGGGGCAACTTTGAAGCAGGTAATTGATCATATTTTCTAAGGGGTGTTATATGAATACGGATTTAGTAATTGAAAACTTATTACAAGCCACAAACTTCTATTCTTTAGATGAATCAAATTGTGATGAGTTTGTAAAGGGATATATACAAAAGTTAATTCAGGACGTTGTTGTATATGTTGATTCAAATATTACGGTTGGTAATATTGAATTCCGTGATGTATACAATGTTGACCATGAAATTTCACAGGAAATCACAGGTTTACCTGCAGCATATTCTGCTGTTGATGGTGAAATAAGAGCTTTAACAGCTTTTGCGGAAAGCTACTCAAAGCTTGGCATTGCTGAATACGATGAAGTATGTAAAGAGGTATTACTTGATTTTCTAAATTTACACAATGGACTCTTCATTGTATATCTTTCAGAAAATAATATATGTGAATTAAGCCTTTCAGTTCCAAAACAGAATGGTAAAAAGAGTATCCAAAGCCCAATAGAAGGAAAGGTTACTGTTGTTCCAATAAACTTCTCATACGGAACAGTAAACTTCCTATTAGTGGAGCTTCTTAAGAACACAAAATAAATTGCAATAAAAAAACACGCCATTTAATTTAATGGCGTGTCTTTTATTATTCAAAACTATTTAATTAATGAATTCTTTACAAGACTTTCCATTTCTGATACTTCAACTACTGTATCATGCTTAATATCAGCATTTCTAATTTCTTCAACAGCGTTAGGCACCTTAACCTTTGCAATTTCTGAAAGTCTATCTACAAGCTTGAAATCATCTGGCTCTTCTGAATTCTCACCAATAGCCTTCATTACATTTCTTGTAAATTTGTATGGGCTTGCTGTAGAAATAACAACACTCTTATTATCCTGCTTTATATTTCTATCAGCTGTAGCAGCAACTGCTGTATGTGTATCAATTACATAGCCTGTCTCTTTGTATAAAGACTTAATTGTATCAAATACCTGGTCTTCTGTTGCATAGAATCCTATGAAATCAGAAAGCTCTTTCTTCATATCATCTGTAATGCTATACTTACCCTTTTCTGAAAGGTCCTTCATTAATTCAGCATTTTTCTTTGCATCACAGCCTGCAATAATATAAATAAGTCTCTCAAGGTTACTTGAAATAAGAATATCCATTGATGGTGATGATGTAAGAATGAAATCTCTATTTCTATCATATTCTCCACTCATAAAGAAATCGTAGAGAACCTTATTTTCATTTGATGCACAAATCATCTTATCAATAGGAATACCCATCTTCTTAGCAAAGTATCCAGCTAAAATATTACCAAAGTTACCTGTAGGAACAATAACGTTAATCTTCTCGCCTTCTTTTATTTCTCCCATCTTAAGCATACGAGAATATGTCCATACATAATAAGCAACCTGTGGGAAAAGACGTCCTATATTAATTGAATTTGCTGATGAAAATACAAATCCATTATCATCAAGTTCCTTCTTAAGTGCTTCATTATTAAAAATATTCTTAACACCAGTCTGGCAATCATCAAAGTTTCCTTTAACACCAACAACCTTTGTGTTAGCACCCTTTTCAGTAACCATCTGAAGTTCCTGAATCTTAGAAACACCACCCTTTGGATAGAAAACAATAATTCTTGTGCCCTTAACATCTGCAAATGCAGAAAGTGCTGCTTTACCAGTATCACCTGATGTAGCTGTTAAAATAACAACCTCTTTATTAATATTGTTCTTCTTTAATGCTGTTGTTAATAAATGAGGAAGAATTGATAAAGCCATATCCTTAAAGGCAATTGTCTTACCATGGAAAAGCTCAAGGAAATATTCATTACCCTTCTTAACAAGTGGAGCTATTTCGTCTGTATCAAACTTCTCATCATATGCATTATTTACACATGCTCTTAATTCTTCTTCTGTATAATCTGTAAAGAACTCCTTTAAAACTGTATATGCAGTCTCTCTGTAGTCCATTTTAGTAAGATCAGATAATGAACAAGAAAGCTTAGGGAAAGATGTAGGTACAAATAAGCCACCATCATCACAAAGACCCTTTATAACTGCCTCAGAAGCAGAATATTCTTTAGATAATCCACGTGTACTAATATATTTCATTACTAATTATTCTCCTTATCAGATGCAGCATCTACTGAAGCCTTTGCATCTTTATTTTCTCTTAATTTTTTTCCGGCAAATACGCCACAAACAATAATTGCTAAAAATCCAATTGCAATTATAAGATAAGTTACAAATGTGCTTAAAAATGTCATCGCAAAACTACCTTTCTCTTCTTAAGAATCAATTAAATATAACATTTATATAATATATAATCAATAAGTTACCATGTACCAGAAGTCTCAAAACTATTTATTCTCTTCTCTGCATTCTTTACAGTTTCATCATTAAATCCCATAAATGACAGGAGCTTAACTGCATTTCTTGTCTTAGAAACACCCTGCAACAGTTTATAAGAGAAGGAAATATCATTGTCTTTTATTTCTTCAGTAAAATGATAGTTTTCATATTTAGGTGATAATGTAGAAGTAAGTTCATTATCATGAGTTGCTGCAAATACAATAGCATTCTTATCTGCTAAATTAAGAAGGATCTCACTAGATGCTGCAATACGCTCAATCGTATTTGTGCCTCGTAATACTTCATCAATAAAGCAAATAATAGTTTCATCACTATCAGCCGCATCAACTATTCGTTTTAGTGCTTTTATTTCTTTTATAAAATAGCTGTCACCATCGCTAATGCTATCACGTAAAGCCATTGAAGAATAAATAGAACATCTTTTTAGCTTAATACTCTTGGCAAAAGAAAATCCAAAACTTTCAGCAAAAATAATATTTAATGCTACCATTTTTAAGAATGTTGATTTACCAGATGCATTAGAACCTGTAAGTAAAACAGATTTATTAGTATTAATTGAGTTTGAAACTGGCTTTACAATAAGTGGATGATATCCATCTTCTATTTCTAAGGTCTTTTCTTCTACAAATTCAGGAATGCAGTAATAACTAAGTGAATCTCTGTATTTTCTTACTGCACAAGCTGCATCCACCATTCCGATAAGTTCATATAAACGGATTATTTCATCACTATTTTCCTTAACAGATGAAACCATATTATTGAACTTAATTATATCCAGATGAAAAATCATTCTTAAATAATCAAGAATAACATCTATTGGATTACCATCAGTGCTGACATTTTTCTTTATAAGGAATGAAAATCTTCCAATATTTGAAAGCTTCTTCTTAAGAGAATTTAATTCTTCTATAATTGCATTTGCCCTATCTGAAGAATCACCACTGAAGTAAGTTATACTATTAATAAGCTTTATTATATAGGAGAAAGCATAAAGCTCTCCTGATTTTAGTCTCTGTTCTTTAAAATATATTACAAGACTTGCTGATACAGCAGCAAACATAAAAAGAATTCCAGGGCCAGGATAAACAAAAATAAGTACAAATGACAAAATCACAAAAAGAATCATTATATAATGCTTTATGTTTGACTCAGCCTGAATATTACTTATTTTGTCCAAACATTCCTTAAATTTATACTTTTTTAGTTTTCCTACTAAGTTTAATGATTTATTAGGCTTAATACATTTATTATCTATTAAATAAATAAAATCTTCTCTATTTGAATCAAACGGATCAAAAAATCTTTCATAAAGAAAATCTTCTCCCGCTGATGTACAACATGTATTTAGCCCAGAATAAATCTCATTAAGACTTAAATCATCCCAAGTAATCTTATCTATCATGACATACTTTTAAGCTTTGTAATAATATCATTAGCTTCTTTATAAACATCCTCTTCATTTACGCCAATGTTATACTTGCCATCTTCATATAAAACTTTACCAGCAATCATAGTCATCTTTACGTTAGTTTTGCTTCCTGAATATACAATATTTCTTGCAATATCATTTAATGGCTGCATATTTGGCTGATGTAAATCAATCATAATAATATCAGCCTGCTTATCTTTTGCTAATACATCGCAATCATTTAAATACATTGCCTTAGCACCATTCTTTGTTGCCATCTTTAATACTTCAAGGCCATCAACTGCTGATGCATTATTATCATTAAGCTTTGCAAGTCCTGTTACTAAGAACATTTCTCTAAACATATCAAGACAGTTATTACTTGAAGGTCCATCTGTACCGATTGCAATATTTATATCATTTTCAAGATACTTAGTAATTGGTGCAACACCGCTAGCAAGCTTAGTATTTGAACCAGGATTTGTAACTACTGACAATCCCTTTTCTCTAAATATTTTTATATCTTCATCATTAAAATGTACACAATGATATCCGCCACCACCAAAGTCAAATAATCCAAGAGAATCAAGATATTTTGTAGGTGTAGCTCCATGTCTTTCAATACAGCCTTCAACTTCTGCTTTTGTTTCAGAGTTATGAGTATACATTGGAGCTTTATACTTATGTGCTAAATCAGATAACTTTTTAAGAAGTTCCTCATCACATGTGTATTCAGCATGGAAGCCCATCATCTGTGTTGATAATGGATTTACTCCATTAATCTTAAGGAATCTGTCTTCAAATTCTTCAATTGATGGTCCAAATTTATTAATTCCACTAACCTGAACCACTCTCATACCAGTTTCAATACAAGCTTCAGCAATTGTATATGGAGTTAAATACATATCCATACAAGCTGTAATACCACTTGTTAAATATTCCATAATACCAAGCTTTGTGAGAAGTTTAACATCATCACCAGTCATATTTGCTTCCATTGGAAATATCTTTGTTTCAAGCCATTCCTGTAAAGGAAGTCCATCAGCATATGATCTCATTGCTGTCATACCTGTATGTGTATGTGCATTCTTAAATCCAGGCATAAGCAAATTGCCCTTACAGTCAATTTCTCTATCCCACTTTATATCCGTGTTAATATCTTCTTTTCCAACATATTCGATTTTAGAATCCTTAACATATAAAACACCTTCAAAGATGTCTTTTAAATCACATGGAGCACCAATCTCTTCTTCCATTGTAAGAATTCTTGCATTATAAAATCTAATATTCATCGTAAACCACCTTTTATTTTTAATATTTAATTACTATTCATTTACACTTATATAATCAGAATAAATAATCTGTGTATTAACAAGATCAAGTTCTTCAGTAGTTGCAATATCAGTATGGTTATATGGCTTTATAACGTTATCCTTTAACACAGAATATATTGCATCATACTGAACCTGAGTGAAATCATTGAAATGACCATTCTCCATATCAATTCCAACACCATCTTCAGTTACAGTAAGTTCTTTAACCTGTCCACCAAGAAATGTTCCTGAATAATATGAATTCACAGCATCATATACAGCATCCTCAACATTATGGTGACACACAAAAGCTACTGATGCAGATGTGTCATTTGAGCCACTGTCTGATAAAATAACTGATTTTCCAGCTTCATCTGCAGCGCTCATGACTGAACGGTTCATATCATCTCCACATGTATAGATTGCTTCAACACCGTTACTATACCAGTTAGCCGCCATATTCTTTACATTCTCATCCTGTGAAAATGTATCAGTATATGAATATGCAACATAAATCTTTACACCAAGCTCTATCGCTGCATAGTCAGCACCCTGTACAAAACCATAACCTGTTTTAATTACAGTATCTTCAGGAACACCACCAATAAATCCCAGGAATCTATAGCCGTCTCTAACAGCTGTATATCCAGCAAGAAAGCCTGCTTCTTCATCAGCAAACTTTATAACCTCTGTTTTCTCACCTATAGATATATCTGAGTAATCCTTATTATGAGGTTCTGTATCAAGTAATATAAAGCTCACATCTTTATACTGCTTCTGGGCATCATATACTGCTTCTCCCAAAAGATAACCAGGGCAAACAATAAGTTTTGCTCCACCTTTAACAGCGCTCTTTATTTCATTAAGATAGTTTTGTTTACCTAAATCAGATGGTACAAAGACTTCGCCTACAACACCTTTTTCTTCACATGCTCTAAGCATTCCTCTATAGGCATCCTCATTATATGATCCATCTTCAACAGTACCAATATCAGTAATTAATGCAACCTCGCATTTTTTATCACTACTAACATTCTTATCTTTACAACCACATAATCCTAGTAAAGAAATACATAGCGCAAAGCAAATAATTTTTCTATATTTCATCATTAAAACCTTTTAATTGACTCACGCACGAGTAATTTGAATTTTGGTGCAGCTTCTGCAGCAGCCTGCTGTACTTCTTCATGAGTAAGCGCTGTTTTGCTAATTCCTGCAGCAAGATTACATACGCAAGAAATACAACAAATCTTCATTCCCATATGATTAGCTGCAATTGCTTCAACAACTGTACTCATTCCAACTGCATCAACAGAAAGCTTACTCAAAAGCTGAATTTCAGCTGGAGATTCAAAGCTTGGTCCTGTAAGTTGTGCGTAAATACCTTTCTGAAGCTTTATGTTATTTTCTTTAGCAACAGATTCTATTATATCTTGAAGCTCTTTATCATATACTGTAGACATATCAGGGAATCTAGTACCAAGCTCATCAATATTCTGTCCAATTAATGGATTTGGAGCAAAAATCGAAATATGATCTGTTAACATCATAAAATCGCCTGCTGAGAAATTTGTGTTAATTCCACCAGATGCATTAGTTAAGAATAAAACTTCAGCTCCCATAAGCTTCATCAATCTTGTAGGAAGTACAACATCTGAAATATCGTATCCTTCATAGTAATGAACTCTACCCTGCATACATACAACAGGTACATCATCAATATAACCAAAAATAAACTGTCCCGCATGACCTGGAACTGTAGACACAGGGAATCCATCAATTTCGCTATAAGAAAGAGTTGCCTCTACTTTAATATCTTTAGCAAAATCTCCAAGACCTGAACCTAATACAAGTGCTACCTTTGGAACAAAATCAATTTTTTCTCTTACAGAGTCGTAACAACTCATTAATTTTTCATATACTTTTGTACTCATAAAACCTCCATATACTAAGCAAGTAAGCTAAGTGCAATATCTTTAACTGCCATGTAGTCAAAGTTATCATAGCTTTCTTTAATCTCTTTTACTTTAGCATTTACATCTTTTCCATAGTTATTTTTAGAAAGTTCATCAATAATTTCTTCACACCTTCTAAGATTCATAACCATAATAGAACTTGATAATTCATTAAGTAAATCAGCATCAAGAGCTACTGTTTCTGCATTATCATCATACTCTGAAACATCTTCATCTTCTTCTAATGCATCTTCACTAATAAGGTATTCTTTAACTTTATCAAGTACAGTTACAAAGTATTCAAGTGTCTTTGCAGTATTCTCTTTAATAAAGTCAATATTATTATCTCTTCCAGCAAATTCAAGCTCTTTAAATAATGGTGAAATACCCATTGCGCCAACTGTTGCTGAACTTGACTTAAGAGCATGTACATCAGTTGTATAAAGTGAAATATCTCCATTATTTAACATCTCAGGTACAGAAACCTGCTTTAAAATACCCTCTTTATAATATGTCTGTAATACAGATATATATGCATCAACATTTCCGCCAAGATTAGCAATACCAATTTCTGGATCAAAGCTTGTAATCTCTTCAGGATTTTCAACCTTTAAATCATTTACTGCAACCTGTTTTGTTTCTTTTTCAGGCTCACTCTCTTCAATAATAACTCTTAACTCTTCTGGTAAATACTTTTCAAATATCTGTTCAAGATAATTTATACTAATAGGCTTTGACACATAATCATCAAATCCTTCAGCAATAAGTCTGTCTCTTACATCATTTCCAAACTCAGCTGTTACACAAATAACTGGAATACTACTTGAAATATAATCTGATGACCTTAAAGCATGAATTGTATCAATTCCATCAAATTCAGGCATTTTCTGATCAAGAAGAACTAAATCAAATTTTTCTCGCTTTAAAATATCAAGGGCCTCATATCCACTATTTGCAAAACGAGATTCTATTTCATAGTTTGCAAGTAAGCTTTCTTCAACTTTAATGTTAATTAACGAGTCATCAACAAGAAGAACCTTTGCATATGGATATGTATAACGTTCTTTCTTTTTAACGACCTGATAATCTTCTGCCTTCCACGTATTATTAAGTACATCTGAAATATTGATACAGCTAACAGGCAACCTTAGAATTTTACAATCATCATAGTCACCATAGGCAGCAGAATGTTCTGTAATAACATATACTTTATCCAAGCATTCAAAAGCTTCAAAAATCGCCTTAACCTTTTCGTAAGAATTAAATAGAACAAATATATGAGTAAATCTTACATTCTCAAGCTGTTTCTTTAGCATACTTATATTTCTTGTATATGTTGCTGAAATATTAAGATTTCTAAATAAATACTGCCAATATTCCTCAAACTGTCTTTCTTCAAGGAATAAAAGTGGTCTTATTTCTGTATCATTTTCAATTGTTACTATTTTGTCATCAGAAACAATATAGCTTTCAAAGCTAAACACAACGGCAGTACCAATACCTTCTATACTACGTACATTTAGGTCTCCACCCATCATATTAAGTAGCTGTTTACAGATATTTAATTCTATTCCCATACCCTTAAAATTACTCTTCTGTCTTGAATCATAATTTGAATAAGCATTAAAAATAGAATCCATTTCTGCATCTGAGAATCCAGCTCCTGTAATAGCAAGCTCTACATTTATGGCTACAGTTCGGTCTATAATATTTTCTTCACTACCAATTTTTAAAATAACCGTACCATTTTCAGTCTGAGATAATGCAGAAAATAACAAATATTTAAAGACCTGTTTAATTCTAATATCATCACCGAATAGTATATCTGGAATGTTTTTATCTACAAAAGTAATAAACTTAATGGAATCCTTCTCATATTCTTTGGCCACACTGTCAATTATTTCTTTTATAAGTTCTCTAAAGCTGAACTGTGATTTGATTAGTTCTACCTTGCCTGAATCAAGCTTTGAATACTCAAGAATATCATTAATTATTCTAAGAAGCTGTGTAGATGCATAATTAATTGTATTAACCTGATCTTTAACTTCAGGAGAAAGTTTTTCCTTAAGAATTAGACTAGTCATACCTATAATTGCATTCATAGGTGTTCTAATTTCATGAGTCATATTCGCAAGGAATCTTGTTTTTGAACTTTCTGCAACTGAAATGGACCTATTTCCAGAATTAATATTTTCTTTCGTAATTCGGTAAATAAACGCCTGATAAAGGCAAACAAAAACAACTGTAATAGCTACAAGTACAAAACTTACTGTAATAGAACCTACAATATCTACATAGGTTCTTGGAATAACTAACCAGTCTCTTTTATAGAACGCAAACCACACTGTAAACACATCTACAGCAAGTTCAAGGCAAACGACTGGATAAATATACTTGCTTTTTGAATTAAGAAATACTGTTATAATAATTCCCAATACAAAGAAAAGAGCTGTTCCATTATAAATATCACCAGATATAAAGAAAAATAATGGCAAAAGTAAAAAATTAAGTACAAAGCATATTACTTTACTATAATATTCTTCCTCTCCAGTTATTCTAGCTAGATATAACATAATAACTGATAAAAAACACATTACTGCCGAAAAAATAGTTACTGCCATATTGTATTTAATAAAAATACACACCAACATAACGGTCAAAAAAGATACTATACTGGCATACATTGTGATATAAAAGTTCTTTACATCAACAGTAATTTTATCATCTTTAAAAAACTCTATTCTCTTTTTAAATAGCTTCTTAAAAAAATTAATCATCTGAATTCTTTAATATAATCTGTTCTCTTGGTAATAGCTTTTTTAATATTTGCTCAATCTTGTTTATATTAATTGGTTTTGCTATATATTCATCAAATCCAGCATCCATGAACATTTCTCTGGCACCATTAACTACATTTGCTGTAAGGGCAACTACAGGAATTTCTTTGAGCTTATCATTATCCATATCCCTAATGAAATATAATGTGTCAATACCATTCATTTCAGGCATCATATAATCAAGGAAAATGATATCAACATCTGTAGTCTTTAGCATATTAAGGCATTCAGCACCACTTAAAGCTGTATAGATTGTAGCTTCGTATTTCTGCAAAATTCCACTTGCCACTTCGAGATTAGTAAGATTATCATCAACAACCATAATCTTAGTATCAGGACAAATAAAGCCGCCTTTTTTAATCACTTCTCTAGCAAATTCATTGCTCTCATTTTGAAGTGCCATTGCTATATTTGTGGCATATATAGGTCTAGTCAAAATATAACCATTATTTGCAAATGTAATACTTTGCGACATATCTGTTAAAACAACGACTCTTTCATCTTTAATCTTACGTTCAATGAAACGACTATTTTCAGTATATTTCTCAGCTGAAATAAATATATAATTATATCTTCCAGAAAGAATATATGTCTCGAATTCCATTCTGTTTAAAGCAATATCTGATCTTATTTCTAAATCTTTTAAAATGGCATGAATATTCTTTGATAATTCTTCATTTCTTTCAAAAATAAGTACTTTATAATCTTCTGGATTTTTAATAGTAACAAGCTTCTCAAAGCTATCAATCTGCTGTGTAAAGCTAAAGAAAAAAGTTGTTCCAACGTGATATTCACTCTTTACAGAGATACTTCCGCCCATTTTATCAAGAATATCTCGACAAAGATTAATGCCAATGCCATTACCTTCAATTGTCCTCTTCTCTTCATCGTCATCACGATTATAAATATCAAAAAGCTTTGGAAGATTTTCTGCTTTTATACCAATTCCAGTATCTTCCACTTCAGTCATAATTGTTACATGGCCTTTATCTTTAAGTTTGCCTTTTACTCTTAATGTAATATGTCCCTGTTTTGTATATTTAACAGCATTGTTTAAAATATTAATAAATAGCTGTCTAATCTTTGTACTATCACCAAATAAATATCTTGGAATATCTTTATCAATCTCAACATACAAATTAATGTCTGTCTCCATGAGTCTTACTGCCATCATATTGATGATTACAGAAAGGAGTTCAGACAAATCATATCTTCTTGATGAAATTTCTATACTTTGGTTCTCAGTATTTGATAAATCCATTAACTCGTCAGTAATAGACAAAAGAGCATTACAGGAATTAAGAATACTGTATACATTCTCTCTTATTCTTGAATCAAGATCTTCATCTAATAGCAGATTAACTGTACCAACAATAGCATTTAATGGGGTTCTTATTTCATGTGAAGTATTAGCAAGGAAAATATCTTTTTGGTTATATGCATCAATGACCTTTAAATGCATGTTTTCAAGAGTTTCATTTTCAATTGAATAACGTTCCGCTCTATATTTCACAGCAAGTGCAGAAAGAACACCTGAAATAACAAGAGCAAAAATTATTGCAATCATTTCAATAAGGGATTCAGAACCAGGCTCTGTTAAATGCATGCCATTTCCATATATGGCTATTACACCTGCCATAACAACAATCTGGATAAATGATAAAAGCATTCCCCTTTTACCATCTACTAACATTCCCGTATATAAAAGTCCAAGAATAAAATAAAACGGAACTACACATATAAGTCTGCCAAATCCCACAAAACATAATGGCAAATAAACAAGGTTAAACACTATGGACATAATCATAGCCACGTGCCTTACCCGGCCAGACCTTAATGCATCAAAAGCAGAAACGAAGAAAAGGAAAATTAATATTACTGTTAAATATGTGTAAAAAGGATCTTCTATACAGTAATAAATAATCCCTGTCATAAATGATAACCCTGCAATAAAAATTGCATGGATTACTGCAAGGTTTCTTGTTGCAACTGAATATGTATTATTGTTAATAAATTTACTAATCTTATCTATCATTTAATCTGCTCAAAAGAAGCACTTTCTATCTTTCTCTCAATACTTACAAAGATATTTGATAACTGTGGATCAAAATATGTTCCACCCCAAAGCTTAATTCTGTTTATAGCCTCTCTGTGACTAAGAGGGTCTGCACCATCATTATTTGTTCTGAAATTATCGTAACTGTTAACAATAGCTAATACTCTTGCTTCAAAAGGAATATCATTTGTCATTAATTTATCTGGATATCCTTTACCATCCCATCTCTCATGATGTGAACGACACATATTATATGCATATGTTAAGAAGCTGTTTGCTGATACAACATCAGTAACTCGTTTTATTGCTTCAGCTCCAAGAACAGTATGTGCATGGTTAAATTCTTTTTCGGCAAGTGATAAGTCACCCATATCTGCAAGACATCTATCTGTCATACAAATCTTACCGATATCATGTATCTTTGAAGCGAATACAAGTATCTGCTTATCTTCTTCCTTAATGTCAAATTCTCTTGTATTGATGATTTCATCAATAAAGATAGACATATATTTTTCAACTCTTAATGAGTGTCCCTCAATAATATTTGATCTATGGCCCATAAGAGAAACGAACATTTCTACAATGGCATATTCAAGTTCTACTATGTTGTGAGTCTTACCATTTACTGCATCTGCAAGAGCCTTATTGGCGTTTTTAAGCTTTCTCTCGTTTTCAAGCATACGACAGTGTATATCGATTCTCTTTCTTAAGAGGATTGTCGTATATGGCTTTTTAATATAATCCACTGCTCCAAGAGAATAGCCTTCAACTTCAGTAGTTGTATCATCCTGGGCTGTAAGGAATATTACAGGCATATCTTCAAGGTTTTTCTGATTTTTAACTTCACTAATAACAAAAAAACCATTCATATCAGGCATATCAACGTCTAAAAGAAGAAGATCTGGTGGCTCTGGCATTTCTTTTAAGAAATCAAGAGCAACTCTGCCTGAAGACATTGGAATAACATCATATACGTCTTCCAGTGCCTTTTTAGCCATGATAAGATTTGTTTTATTATCATCAACAATCATTATCTTATACATCAAAAATCCCTCACTTTGTAGTACTCATTAAATATTTCATAGCATCCTTCAATCCATCAACAGTAAGCTTATGCATTGAAAAAAGTCCTTTAACTGCTGTCTCAGCTTCTCTCCATGGGGCATGTCCTGGAGCCATCTTTGGATTAAGCCAGACAATTCTTTTAAAATGCTTTTTCATAAGGTTAAGCCATTCAAAACCTGATAATCCATCATTAGGTCCTCTGTAGTTACCTGTTGTAGAATATAGTTCCTCAGGGGCCATTGCTGCATCACCAACAATAATAACCTTATAATCACTATCTAAATTTTTAAACATCCATTCTGTCTCTATCCAGTCACCATTCTCACACTCTGGTGTGTTATATACGTGAGAATATATACAGTTGTGGAAATAATAAGTTTTTACATCTTTAAAATGGTTTGATTTATTTACAGACTGGAAAAGCTCATTAAGTAATGTCGTATATGGAATCATAGTTCCACCAGAATCCATAAGCATCAAAAGCTTTACGGTATTCTTTCTTGGGCGTTCCATTTCTATCTGCAAGTATCCGCCATTATTACATGTCTTGTTTATAGTTCCATCTATATCAAGCTCTGACTTTGGAATATCAAGTCTTGATGAGAACTGTCTTAATTTCTTTAAGGCAACCTGGAACTGTCTATTATCAAGTACTCTGTCGTTTCTAAAATCTCTGTACTTTCTTTCACCAATTACCTGAAATGCCGACTGATATCCTGTGTATCCTCCAACTCTTACACCGCCCATGTGTCCACCGATGTTTCCGAATGAAGAATTACCAGTTGTACCAATCCACTTTGTTCCACCTCTATGGTCCGAATCCTGTTCCTGTTTAGTTTTTCTGAATTTCTCAAGAACATCCTCTTTATCAAGATGGTTTGCTTCGCCCTCTATTTGATTTCTCTGTTTTTCATACTCTTTAGAAAGCTGTGTAAGTTCAGGATTATCAAGCCATCTCTTCATCGTTTCAGATATGTCATCGTATTCCTGATGAATGCCTTTAAAATACTCATCAAAAATCATGTCATACTTATCAAAATCATTTTCAGATTTAACTAAGATCATTCGACTGACATAGTAGAATTCTGTAAGTGATGCGTGTATGAGGCCTTTATCCATCGCCTCTATAAGGGATAGCCATTCAGATAGCGAAACATCAAGACCTTTTTCTCTCATGAAATAGAAATAGTCAGTAAACAAGCTATCTAATATCTCCCTTGTTCTTATATACGGCGTTTAAATCATCATCTTTTTTTATAACTGTGCCAATAAACGGAAGCTCTTCCTTAATCTTTGCAAGAGGAATTCCACCTAACATAAGGGCATTAACCCAATCAATTAATTCAGACGTAGAAGGCTTTTTCTTAACCTCTCTCATGTCACGAATTGCATAGAAAACATCCATGCATTCATTCAATAAACTTTCATCCACATGATCAAAGTGCGTATTAACAATTTCTGTCATAAGTTCTCTATCAGGGAATGAAATGTAGTGGAAAATACATCTTCTTAAAAATGCATCTGGAAGTTCCTTTTCAGCATTTGATGTAATAATAACTATTGGTCTTACCTTTGCCTTAACAGTTTCTTTTGTCTCGTGAATATAAAACTCCATCTGATCAAGTTCCCATAATAAGTCATTAGGGAATTCAAGATCAGCTTTATCTATTTCATCTATAAGAAGAACAACCTGCTCATCAGAACTAAATGCTTCACCTAACTTTCCAAGCTTTATATAATGAGCAATATCATCAACGCCTTCTTCACCAAACTGTCCATCATAAAGTCTCTGGATTGTATCATACATATATAAACCGTCCTGAGCCTTAGTCGTTGACTTAATATTCCATGTGATTATTTTCATACCAAGTGATTCAGCAACAGCTCTTGCAAGCATTGTCTTTCCTGTACCTGGTTCACCCTTAATAAGAAGTGGCTTCTGTAATGCCTTTGCAACATTAACTGCACTCATCAATTCTTCTGATGCAATATATGTTCCTGTACTCTTAAATCCGTTATCATTTAATCCCATATTTTTCTCCTAAATAAGCATAATAACCCAACAAATATCTTACTAAAAAATCGCCTAAAAATCAATCTTTTGAGAGCCTTTATAATGTGCTTTTTCCTAAGCAATTTGTATAAAAAACAGGGCTTTAAAAGCTTAATAACTATAGCCTTTAAAACCCTGTCTAATACATCAAAATTAATTCAATTATTCATTCCATGTAAATGAATCGCTCTCGCTCTTTTTATCTCTTAACATTAATTCACGCATAGCATCACTTGCCTTGCCATCATTAAAGAGAATTTCATTAACCTTTTCAATAATTGGTACTTCAACGTTATATTTCTTTGCAAGTCCCATGGCAGCTTTTGCTGAATATACACCTTCAACAACCATTTTTACTTCGTCCATGGCTTCCTGCATTGTTTTTCCCTGACCCATAAGTATGCCAGCTCTTCTATTTCTTGAATGCATACTTGCGCATGTAACAATAAGATCACCAATGCCTGTTAAACCAGCAAATGTCTCAATTTTACCACCCATTGCAACCCCAAGTCTTGCAATTTCCGAAATACCTCTTGTAATGAGCGCTGCTTTTGTATTGTCTCCATACCCAAGTCCGTCAGCCATTCCCGCTGCAAGAGCCACCACGTTTTTTAGTGCACCACCAAGCTCAATTCCTAAAACATCAGGGCTTGTATATACTCTGAATCTTTCATTCATGAAATATGACTGAATAAGCTCTGCTGTCTCTTTTTTCTTCGCACCAACAACACATGTAGTTGGTATTCCTCTTGAAACTTCTTCTGCATGTGACGGACCAGAAAGCACTGCAACTACAGCCTGAGGAATTTCTTCAGAAATAATATCTGTAAGTGTATCTAAAGTCTTTTCTTCAATACCCTTAGCAACATTAACTACGATTTTTCCATCTTCAATGTATGGTGCAAATAAGTGAGATGTTGATCTTGTATATGGAGATGGAACCGCCATTACAAATAAATCTTTATCAAGTGCTGCTTCCTTTACATCAGAAGTAAAAACCATGTCATCACTTAATATAACACCTGGAAGCTTATCCTTATGCTCATGATCTCTTTTAAGCATTTCAATTTCCTGATCCATAACAGACCAGATTGTAACTTCGTGTCCATTATCATGGAGCACTGTAGCAAGAGCAATACCCCAGCTTCCAGCTCCAATTATTGAAACCTTTGCCATTTAGTTACCTTCCTTCTCTATATCAGCTTTCTTTTTAATATAAGTTTTTCTCTCTGTATGAGAAATAAGTCTCTTTATATTCTCTCTATGCTGCCAGAATGCCATTATCATCATTAAAAATATGACACCATAAGCTTCATAAAGGTATGCACCAGTCATATTCATGTATCCAAGCTGTCCTGCAACAACAGATAAAACCATAATTGATGCATAAAGAATAATTGAACCTAATGATACATAATGTGTAATAAAAAATATTGAAAAGAAAATAATAATTCCAATAATTGTTGGTACAAGACCAAATGAAATTACAAGTCCTGCAGTACAAGCAATACCCTTACCGCCTTTAAACTTTAAATAGAATGGAAAATTATGTCCAAGCATCGCGCCAAATGCAGCATATAATGCTATAAGCGTCATTCTGTCAGCGCATGTATCTTTAAAAATAAATCTGCATAAAGTTACTGCAAGTAAGCACTTTAGGGCATCACCTAGAAGGCACATAGCACCTGCTCCAGCTCCCAGTGTACGTAATGTATTTGTTGTACCAGCATTATTACTTCCATGCTGTCTAATATCTATTCCATTAAGTCTTCCAACAATATAACCTGTCTGAAACAGACCAAATATATATCCAATTACTAAGCAAACTATTCTTTCCATCAGACTAATTCTCGTTTCTTTCTCTAATAATAAATCTTAGCGGAGTACCCCTGAAGGCAAATGCATTTCTAATCTGGTTTTCAATATATCTTGTATATGAAAAATGCATAAGCTCCTTGTCATTTACAAAAATAACAAATGTAGGTGGTTTAACCGCAACCTGAGTAATATAGAATAGTTTAAGTCTCTTTCCTTTATCGCTTGGTGGCTGCTGCATTGCAACGGCATCAGACATAATTTCATTAAGAACACCTGTCTGAACTCTCATTGAATGATTCTCAACAACCATATCAATTAAATCGAAAAGCTTATTTAATCTTTGTCCTGTAACCGCAGAAATAAATGTTATTTCAGCATAAGGCATAAATGAAAGAATATTTCTTATATTTTTCTCATACTCATTTACAGTCTTATCATTTTTCTCAATTGCATCCCATTTATTAACAGCAATAATTACTGCCTTACCAGAATCATGGGCAATTCCTGCTATTTTAGCTTCCTGTTCTGTAACTCCTTCAACAGCATCAATAACCAAAACAACAACGTCTGCTCTTTCAACTGCTGCAACAGTTCTTACAACCATAAAATGCTCAAGTTCTTCTTTAACATTTTTCTTACGACGAAGTCCTGCTGTATCAATAAATACATATTCTTTATCGCCATGCTTTACAGGTGTATCTACAGCATCTCTTGTAGTTCCGGCGATATCAGAAACAATAACTCTATTATTACCTGTAAGCTTATTTATAATTGATGACTTTCCAACATTAGGTTTACCAATAATTGCAACCTTTGGTCTCTCATCCTCTTCTTCATTATCAGAGCCTTCTGGAAAATGAGTAATTACTTCATCAAGGAGATCACCAAGTCCCTGCATATTTGCAGCTGAGATGCCAAAAGGATCACCTATACCAAGATTATAAAATTCATATACATCATTTCCGTACTTCTTTAAGTCATCAACCTTATTTACACACAAAACAACAGGTTTCTTTGATTTTCTAAGCATATCACATACTTTAAAATCCGAATCCTGTAACCCTTGTTTTACATCTGTCATAAAGATGATTACATCTGCTGTATCAATAGCTATTTGCGCCTGTTCTCTCATCTGTGAAAGAATAATGTCCTTTGAATCAGGTTCAATTCCACCTGTATCTATTAAAGTGAAATTTTTATCAAGCCAGCTGACACTCGCATATATTCTATCTCTTGTAATTCCAGGAGTGTCTTTAACAATACTAATTCTCTCTCCTGCAAGAGCATTAAACAATGTAGATTTTCCAACATTTGGTCTTCCGACCACCGCTACAATCGGCTTAGACATAAACAGTCTCTCCCAATATACTCTCAATAAAACTCATACCGTTAGATTTTACAATACGACATTTCAAATGTAAAGCCGATTCAATATCTGATACGGTTATGTCATCAAGTAAAATATCTGTATCCGCTTTAAGGAGATTCTCTGGTAAAAGCAATACATCAGGATGTTCAATTTCTTTTATCTGGTTAATAATATCCTGCCCTGTAAGAAGTCCTGTAACTGTAATATTTTCTCCAAAGAATTCATTACGGATAGGTACAACTTTAATGTTAAAATTAGGGAACTTCTTCATAAAATCATCAGCCATTTCCTGCATATAAGAAGCTGCAATTAAGCCAGAAACACTCATTACGCTTCCGCCTTTATCAATAAGTTCCTTTACCCTTTTAATATCCTTTACACCATATTCTTCCTGCAAAGCATTTTTATTAAATAATCCTTTAATCGGGTTTATTTTTGCATTATATGCTTCTTCTAAAAGTTCAGAATATATCTCATATTCTGTAAGCATTGAACGAATCATTCCAACGCCATTTTCGATTTGGAGATATCCATCATATGAATCTTCTTCAGGAAGCTTCTTGCCTGCTGTTATATACCATTCATCAGAAGCATGTACAAAATGAATACCATGTTCTTCATATGCCTTATTCTGCCACTTTTCTATAGTTGCAATTACTTCTATTGCATCTTCTTTTGTAAATGGCTCTAATGGATACAATCCATCTCTATATTTAGACAAACCAACAGGTACTACAGAAAGACTTTCAAGCACTGGTACATACTTATATAAATCAGATAATGATCGTTCAAGCTCAGCCCCATCATTTACACCTTTGCAAAGAACAATCTGACCATTCATCGTAATTGACGCTTCATAAAATCTGTCAGCCTTTTTAAGAGCATCACCAGCGAATCTATTAGTTAACATCTTGCATCTAAGTTCAGGATTTGTAGTCTGAAATGAAATGTTAATTGGCTCAAGACGATACTTAATAATTCTTTCCACATCATGGTCACTCATGTTAGTAAGTGTTACATAATTACCTTGTAAAAAAGAAAGTCTTAAATCATCATCTTTAAAATAAAGAGTATCTCTCATGCCCTTTGGCATTTGATCAATAAAGCAGAAAATACATTTATTACAGCATGAATGATACTCGTCCATAAGTCCTTCTGAAAAGACAAGACCAGTATCTTCATCTTCTTCTTTTTCTATCTCAAATGTCTTTACCTGCCCGTTTTTATCTTCAACTCCAATAGTCAGATAAGCATCCTGGCACAGAAACTGATAGTCAAAAATATCTTCAATTTCATCGCCATTTACAGACAAAAGAAAATCGCCGGGAGCAATTCCAAGCTCCCAAGCGATACTATCTTTAATTACATCTTTTATTTCATGCTTTTTCATGTAGTTGAGCCGAAGCCTCCGTTACGAACTCCTGTACAGTCATCATCAACTGTAATTCCATATTCTATAAAGATACCCTGCATAAATCCATCACCCTTTGAAACAGTAACTGTTCTGCTTTCATTAGTGTCATTTGTGATTTTAGCAAATATATGACCTTCATTATCGGAATAGTAATAATCACTATCAATAATTCCAACTGTATTGTTAAGCTGAAGACGATATTTAAAACCAAGTCCTGATCTTGGATATAACTTTAATACCCAGTTGTCTTCCATTCTAACTCTTATTCCTGTTGGAATTTTTATTGTCTCTCCTGGTTTAAGCTCTATATCTATTGGAGCAAAGAAATCATAACCTGCTGAGCCCGATGTTGCTCTTTTTGGTAATTTAATATCTTCATAAATAGATAAGATTGTTTCTTTATCATCGCCAAAGCTGTCGCTCCAGCCTTTTTCAAATTCTTCTATACTAACTTTTTCAAATTTTGCAATTCTCTGCATAATAATCCACCTTTAATAATAATCAGGGCAATGAATAACTGGAGTTTTTGGATCGTCAGAATTAAGTGTTGCCTGAACATTTATAACTCTCTGATTTTTACTTCCCTTCCATAAAAGCTTTACATCTCTTTCATCAATATGGAACTCACCATCAACAACAACATCTAAATTCTTTACTATTGCAGAATTATAAATATTATCCCAAATATCTCCTGTATAAAGCCAAATTGTTTTATTTGGAAATTTTTCTTTAATTTCAGCACAAAGATTCTTTACATCAAGTTCATTTGCTGGATGAAGAGGGTCTCCGCCACTAAATGTTATTCCTGAAATATAAGACTTTTCAAGTTCTGTAAATATTTCTGCCTTAGCTTCCTCATCAAATAATAGGCCTCCGTCTGGATCCCATGTTGATGGATTCTGGCATTCTTTACAGCAGTGATTGCAGCCTGCAACCCAGAGAACAACCCTAAGGCCATCTCCATTGAGCATGTCGTCTTTAGTAATATTATGATATCTCATTACATGCTCTTCCTTTCTGATATTTCTGCCATCTTGGCATCATTAAGTCTTGTATCTCCATGAACTCTTGAATATGATAAATATCCATTCATTCTTTCAATCTTTGTAAGATTCGTTGAGCCACACTTTGGACAAACATCCATTTCAAGCTCCTGATGTCCGCAATCATCACAGTATGCAAGTGAAAGATTTACACCTTCATAGAATCCCATATCCATAGCACGTCTTATGAGAGTCTTAATAGCCTCAAGATTATAGTCTATAGGGTATTTTACATACTGAATCTTTCCACCATTAGATAATTCCCAGAATCTATATTCTGTGTCCTGCTTCTGAATTGGAGTAATATCTTCAGAAACGTGGCAATGGAAGCTATTTGAAACATATTCTCTGTCTGATACATTTTCAACGATTCCATATTTTTTACGGAACTGCTTTACCTGAAGACCGCATAAGCTCTCAGCAGGTGTTCCATAAATAGCATAAAGATTTCCATCTTCTTCTTTAAATTCATTTACACGCTTATTAATATGCTGTAAAACCTCTAATGCAAACTCACCATCTTCTACTAAAGACTTTCCATTATATAATTCCTGAAGCTCATTAAATGCTGTAATACCAAAGCTTGCTGTTGCTGGCTTAAGAAGTGGCTTAATCTTATCATGAAGAGAAAGATGTCCGCCATAAAAACCGCCTTCACAATATGCAAGAGGGTTTGTTGACGCTCTCATTTCTCCAAGATAAGCATATGTTCTCTTATGAAGTCCTCTTATAAGGTTAAGATAGTAATCAAGAACTTCATAAAAATCCTTACTCTCGTGTCTTGCTTTTGCAAGAATCATTGGAAGATGGAGCGAAACAGCACCAATATTGAATCTACCAACGAAAATTGGCTGATCATCATCATCTGCTGGATGCATTCCACCTCTCTCATACCAAGGTGATAAGAACGCTCTACATCCCATAGGAGAAATTACCTTGCCATACTGCTTATACATACTTGCAATATAGCCTTTTCCTGTAAGTGAAAGCCAGTCAGGATACATAGTCTTTGAAGAACATTCAACACCAGCTTCAAATACATCTTCAAGTGCTCCGCCTGGTCCATGTAATTTTTCATCATATAAGAACACAATCTTAGGGAATAATACTGGCTTCTTACAGTCCTTTTTACCCTGACCACCACGACGTACCTTAAGCATCTCAATAGTAGCCATCTTTGCAAAACGTCCTGTTCCTATACCGGCTGTAACAGTAATAAAAGGATAATCTCCACGAGATGAAGCTACAGTATTAAACTTATATTCCCATCCCTGGAATCCCTGATCATAATCTCTTCTAACATCATTTTCAGCTTCTTCCTCAGCCTTTTCTTTGCTGATTCCAAGAGCTTCATACTTCTTAACATATTTTTCAAATGATTTTTCTGCATATGGCTCAAGAATTGTATCTACACTAGGGACTGTAAATCCACCATACTGCTGAGATGCTGCTGATAATACAATATCTCCAATAACATCAAATGCTGTATCAAGAGCCTTTGGCTCGTTATACCAGATGTTACCCATCTCAAATCCGCCCTTAAGGACGTTAGCAACGTCAAAAAGACAACAGTTCATAGTATCTCTTCTTGCTGACATATCATGAACGTAAATATAGCCATCTCTACATGCCTGAATTTCTTCTGTTGTCATGAAGAATTTCTGATATAATTCCTTATTTAACTGGTTAAAAATAAGACTTCTCTTAGTAGAAACCAGGGCAGAATCTGTATTAGCATTCTCCTTATCTCCGATGTACATAATAGACTGGCTTTTCTTATATACATCATCAAGCATTCTAACGAAATCCTGCTTATAGTTACGATAATCTCTATATGATTTAGCAACAATAGGCTTAACTTCTTCAAGGGCACTTTCTACGATATTGTGCATAACTGGAATAGGAATTTCATTGCTTTCAAGCTCGTTTACTCTTTCAATAACATTCTTACAAATGTATTCCTTTTCCTCTTCTGTAAACTTTGTAAGCGCTCTGTATGCACTTTTTCCGACAGCATTAATAACCTTCTGTACATTGAAGGCTTCTCTTGTACCGTCCTTCTTAATCATCCAAACTTCCTTTGATGGTTTGAATGTTTCAGAATAATCCCTTGTTTCATTGCTTGCTGGTATTTCAGTAGACATGTTCTTCCCCTTAAATTTATATTATTTGTATAGATAAAAATGCCCAGAATAAGCCATTTATACCGGTTTTTTCTTGGTTTTTTATCAATATTTATGTGGATTTAAAATATAAACCACAATATTTTGTGGTCTTAAGATAATATACCCTCTAAACAAATCACTGTCAAGGTATGTAAGTAATCTTATTAACTAATTTTCGACTCATAATTTTGGGTATATTGTACATTTTCTAATTTTATGTACACAATATGTTGTGTTTAATTGTAAATATATGATATGATTACAATGCAAATATGAGTTAATGCTATTTGGGGGTATAAATATGTCATTATCGGGAGTTTTTCGTGCCGAAAAGAAGGACGGCACAATCTATTATCGTAGTTCAATTACTTTTAAGAATAAACATATAAGTCTTGGCAGCTATAATACAGAACTGGCTGCACACCATGCATATCAAAGGGCAAAAGAACTGCTTGAGAGCAACATTAAATACAGTGAATTATCTCAGGCAGATATTCTTGACGAATACAGCAAAGATAAAACAATTAAATTTAATAAGTTTATTTCTATAATTAATTTCAGAGATAATGGAATGTATTTTAAAAATCCAATATATATGTGTAAACGATTTTTTATGTACTTCTACTCTACAGAATGCGTGTTTACATTTGATATTGAGGATCTCTTCTATTATGCTTCACATAAAATAGCAAAACGTGGTTCACACCTCTTTGTTGCTGATTATGGAATGCAGGTTAATCTAATGCAAAGATATGGTATTAGAAGTCATGCAGTTCTTAACAGAGACTATAGATTTATAAATGGTGATAAGTATGACTTTAGATATGAAAACGTTGAAATTATAAATCGCTTTAATGGTGTTCAACAAATAGTAACACCTGATAACACAAAATATAAAGCTATAATTCTTGTAAACGGTAACTTTATTATTGGAACATACGATACAGAAATTGAAGCTGCAATTGCATATAACAAAGCCTGCGATATTATAAAATCAAAAATTCCAGAAAGAACTTACAGGCAAAATTATATCGATTCTCTATCGCCAAAGGACTACGCAAGAATTTATCTTCAGCTTGAGATATCAGAGAACATAATCAATTACACACCGTAATTTTTCACTATAACAAACAACCCGGGCATCTTAAATTAAGAAGCCCGGGCGATTTTTTTTAAGATATATTTTATTTATAGAACGAATGGGATCCGTACCTAAACAGATACGTCCTGTCTCCCCATTCCGTTGAGGAACTCTTCTGGAAATATATCGCACCATCAGTCATATCTTCTTCAGATAATGCCTTCATAACAGCAACCTTTGTATCATGATTTGGCACAATGTACTTAATAGCCTTAGTACATGCTGGATCAAACTGACCTGGCTCATTTATTACAGAAATTATATCATTTTCATATTTTGAGGATTTAACACGATTAAGAACAACATCAGCAACCATGCATCTACCTGTTATATCCTCTGAATTAGCTTCAGCCTGAACAAGTCTGCACAGCTCATCGTATTCTTCAATAGAAACACTAGCTACCTTCTCATCGATACTCTCAGTAGTATCTTCGTCTTTTGTAAGACTCTGTACGACAACTTCATCCATACCTTCCTCTGAATTCATGGATAATGTCTTAACCTCAACGAGTATCTGTAAATCAGAAGATGAAACAGTCTCCATCTCCTTGGTAACCTGCATTGTAGCTCTTGAGAAATCAGTATTCGGTTCTAAAAAAAATAAGGCACTCAGAAATAAGGTGCATGCCACGACACTTATAGTAAACATATGCGTCTTAGCTGATAAGCTACGCATAATCATAAGTGCGCGATCTTTAATCGAACGCATTTTTTTCTCCCTTATCTCCCCGACCCCTATTTCGAAAAGAATATATCACATATAAATATATCAAAGACAATTTGTATTGTCAAACACGTTTTTTTTAATTATCTTTCAGCATAATTCACAAAACACATATCAAGATCGACTGGTCCATTTATTCCATCGACTCTTCCATTTTGTGAAAATTGCCACATAGAATACCAATATGGATATTTACTACCATATTCTTTATTTTCTATGGCTGTTTCAGAGCTAGACGATGTCTTATCATTCTTCTTTCTTGAAGAACTTGATGAGCTTGAACTTGAAGAGCTAGATGAACTCGAAGAACTTGATGATGAATTATCAACTGTTTCTTCATCATTAAGATATACAATATCTTCTGTCGCTTCATCACTAAGCCATACGTCATATTCTGTTAAATCAGTTAAATCAAGCTTTGATACAAGATAATCTTTACTTGCATATATTATCGGCATATAACCATATGTCTTAACAGTATCACAGAAAGTTTTGGCAACTTTTGTACGCTCTTTATTTGAAAGTTTCTTAGTCCTATAAGAATCATTTGATACTACTTCCATATCAATTGCTATAGGATAAGTAACTCCATAATTTAGGCATGCTGCTACAGCATAATTAGCCTCTTCGATAGCTTCTACATCAGTTGTTGCCATTGAATAGAAATAAATACCGATAGGAAGTCCTGCATTCTTTGCATTAGTTGCATACTCAACAAATTTATCATCAAGTGTTATTTCACCTGTTGAATATCCTCTTGCCCCAACTCTTAACATTACAAAATCAATGCCTGAATTTTTGACTTTAACAAAATCAACAGTTCCCTGATACTTTGATATATCTATTCCTATTTTTGCTTTATTATTGCCCTCTTCGTATCTAAAATTTCTGCCATTATATGATAGATACTTTTTGAAATCATATTCGTTCTTTTTAAGTCCTTCATTAATGTCATAATAAGAATATGTACCATCTTCATTAAGAACTTTTATATGCTTATCATCATCAAGATCTCTATCTTCTTCTGAAGATACATTATTCATTGAATTATCACCAGATAATTCATCCATATTATCTGGTTTATCAAGAGGGCTTCTAAATGATGAAGAAGAGTTTCTTATATCCTTCATACTAATTGGATTAGTATCCTCTTCCTCTTCTATTTCAGGCTCTGCAGATGGGCTATATAAATCCCAAAAATCAAGATCCTTTGACTGAAGATTGCTTTTTCCATACTGGACATCATTTTCAGCTGTTACAGGTACTTCTGTAACAGTTTTTGCAACCTTCTTATTTTTGTCTTTTTCATTCATATAAAGAAAAACAAGAAACATAAGCAGCACGCATGATGCGGCTGCTATGCACAACATAACCATTTTTTTTAGTTCATTGTCGTCGTTTCTGTTTAACATCTTATTAGATAAAAATTACTTTCTTAGGACACTTTTCCTGGCATAAGCCACAGCGTGTACACTTGCTCTGATCAATATGTGCTACAAAGTCTGTTACTGTAATAGCACCTGTTGGACAATTCTTTGCACAAATTCCACATCCAATACAGCCCTGCTCACATGCCTTCATAACAACAGGTCCCTTGTCATGAGAACTACAGCCAACTGCATATGCTGCATCATATGGAATAAGCTCAATAAGATTCTTTGGACATGTAGCAATACACTTACCGCATGATGTACATTTTTCTTTATCAACTACAGCAATACCATCAACAATGCTGATTGCGCCAAACTGACAAGCCTTTTTACACGAACCATATCCAAGACAGCCATAATCACATGCCTTAGGGCCTCCTGCCTGTATTCCAGCAGCCATAACACAGTCTTCTAAACCATGGTATTCATAGCTATCCTTTGCCTTCTGGCAATTGCCTTTACACTTAACATAGGCAACCTGCTTAACCATATCACCTACATCCTGGCCCATAATTTTAGCAATCTCTGAAGCAACATTAGCGCCGCCAACAGGACATCCATTTACAGGTGCCTCACCTTTTGCAATTGCAGCAGCAAGTCCCGAACATCCTGGGTATCCACATCCACCACAGTTATTTCCAGGCAATGCATTTAAAACAGCTTCTTCTTTTTCATCAACCTCTACTTTAAAGTAATTTCCAAAGAAGCTTAAAAATATACTTATTAGTAATCCTACTCCGCCAACTATGGCAACAGCAGTAATTATTCCTGTTACGTTCATATTATCTCTCCAAGTTATTTACTTTAATCCAGAAAAACCGAAAAATGCTATTGCCATAAGTCCTGCTGTAACAAGTACAATTGGCATACCCTTAAATGCTTTTGGAACATTGTTATATTCCATTTTTTCTCTAAGACCAGCAAGGATTGTTATTGAAATAAGGAATCCAAACGCTGTAGCAAATCCGTTAACTACACTTTCTAATATTCCATATGACTTCTGAACATTAGTAAGTGCTACACCAAGAACAGCACAGTTTGTTGTAATAAGTGGTAAATATACACCAAGTGCCTGATAAAGTGAAGGTATGCTCTTTTTAAGGAACATTTCAACAAACTGAACAAGCGCTGCTATTACAAGAATAAATACTATTGTCTGAAGATATGTAATATCAAGCGGAACTAATACAAACTTATAAATAAGTGATGCTACAAGAGAAGCTAATGTAATTACAAATACAACAGCTGATCCCATTCCTATAGCAGTTTTAATTTTCTTTGATACACCAAGGAAAGGACAAATACCAAGGAACTGGCTTAATACTACGTTACTAATAAACGCAGATCCAATTGCAATACCAATTAATGATGCCATTACTTATCTCCTCCTTCCTTAGCTGCTTCTTTTGAATATACTCTTCCTGCACAGCTTGTATTTGAACAGTGCTTACAAATCTGGTCACAATCACCTGTTTTACCAGTATCCTTACCCTTCATAAGCTTAACCTTATTCATAATTGCTGTAAGCATCGCAAGTACAAAGAATGCACCTGGAGCAAGAATAAATATTGTAAGTGGTTCATAGCTTTCAGGCATAACTCTTACATTAAAGATTTTACCTGCACCAAGAAGCTCTCTAACAATACCAATTAGTGTAAGTCCAACTGTAAATCCAAGTCCCATTCCAAGTCCATCAAATATTGAAAGGAATGCATTATTTTTTGAAGCAAATGCTTCAGCACGACCAAGAATAATACAGTTAACAACAATAAGTGGAATATAAATACCAAGTGATGCGTAAAGTGAAGGAATATATCCTTCAAGTAATAGCTGTACTATTGTTACAAATGAAGCAATAACAACAATAAATGCTGGTATTCTTACTCCATCAGGAATTACTTTTCTAAGTAAAGAAATAATAAAGTTTGAGAGAATTAATACTACAGTTGTAGTAAGTCCCATTCCAAGTCCATTAATTGCTGATGTTGTTACCGCAAGTGTTGGACACATACCAAGCATTAATACAAATGTTGGGTTTTCAGTAACAAGACCATTTATGAAGGTTTTTATTGCCTTACTCATTTGCTTCACCTCCATTCGAATTTACTGAATAAAAATATGCCAAACCTGCATTTACAGCATTTGTCATAGCATTCGTAGTAATTGTAGCACCTGACAATGCATCTATTTCATAATCAGCTGTAGCACCTGTCTTTGTATAACTGATAGATGCAACATTCTTACCTGCAAACTGACCCTTAAACTGATCTGTATCAGCCTGCATGCCAAGTCCAGGTGTTTCAGAAATGCTTAATATTTCAAGTCCGCTAATTGTTCCATCATTCTTTACACCAAGGATAATGTTGATTTCTCCACCATATCCTTCTGTAGATGTAACAGACATTACATATCCGCTTGCATTTCCTGATGAATCTTTTGAAATATAAGCTTTATCGATTTTGTCATTATTAAGACCAGCATCTAAAAGAACTGCATCTGCATTCACAACTTCTACTTCTTCAAATGAAGCACTATCAGGAGATACAGCCTTTAGGGCATCCTGAAGTTCTTTCTCCTGAGCAATTGCTATTGGCTCTTTTGTAATGTCATAAACATACCCTAAAAGGAAGCCTGCAATTACTGTAATAAGTGTTAATACAACAACATTTTTTACCATTTTCATCAGATTTCGCCTCCTTTTCCGAAAGGCTTAGGAATTGTAGCCCTTTCAATAAGAGGTACAAGAAGATTACAGAAAACTATAGCATAGCTGACACCTTCAGCTGATGATGAAAATACTCTAAATATTCCTGTCATAATACCAAGTAAAATACCGAATATGATTTTTCCTGAATCTGTAATAGGTGATGTAGCGTAATCTGTTGCCATAAAGAAGGCACCAAGCATTAATCCGCCACCAGCAAGCTGAGCACAAATGTAATATGGATCTCTGCCGTTTTCAGCAAAAATCACTAAGAATAAAACAAATGTAACAATATATGTACCTGGAATCTTTAAATCAATAACTCCAACGAGTATTAATAAAATTGCTCCAGCAACAATTGCAATAACTGATGTCTCACCAATTGTTCCTGGGATAAATCCCATTACCATATTCCATGTATTTACTTCACCACCACTCTTTAATACTGCAAGTGGTGTTGCAGTTGCTACACCATCATATGTAAATGTTGTCATTCTTGCTGTAAAACAGATTAAAAGGAAACATCTTGCACCAAGTGCAGGATTCATAAAGTTCTGTCCAATACCGCCAAATAACATCTTTACAACAACAATTGCAAAAACGCTACCAATAACAGCAATCCACCATGGAAGTGTTGATGGTAAGTTAAGAGCAATCAAAAGGCCTGTAACAACAGCACTTAAATCGCTTATTGTAACAGGAAGCTTTAATAGCTTCTCATATAAAAACTCTGATAAAACACATGTAGCAATACATACAGCTACAAGAATCGCCGCATTAATTCCAAAGTTATAAATACCAAAGCATGTTGCAGGTAATAAAGCAATTATTACTACAAACATTATCATGCTGGTATTAAGTTTATTTCTAATATGTGGCGATGAAGAAACACTCATCATTTCGTTCATTTTTCTAACCTCTATATTATAATTATTTCTTTCTTCTATCTGCGAGAATCTGTTTTCTCATTGTCCTTATAGACTGAGCAAGATGTCTCTTTGCAGGACAGATATAACTACAGCTTCCGCACTCTACACATTCCATACCATGATAGAGTTCGTATTGTCCCTTATCACCATTCTCTGCAAAATCAGCAAGTCTTGATGGAATAAGTCTTGATGGACACACACCAACACACATACCACAGTTTATACAATTTGTAGGCTTTGAAGCCTTAACATCATCTTTCTTCATACAAAGAAGTGCTGATGAAATCTTTGTAGTTGGAACGTTTGTATCAAACAAACTAACTCCCATCATAGGGCCACCTGAAATAATCTTTTCAGGATATGCATCTCTGAATCCTCCAGCTTCTTCAATTAATGAAGAATAAAGAGTACCACATTTTACTTTGAAATTCTGTGGGAAACGGATTGCATCACCTGTTACAGTAATAATTCTTTCTGTAAGAGGTTTTCCTTCTATTACAGCATGGTAAATAGCAACAATTGTGTCTACATTATCAACAACACAACCTGCATCTGCTGGAAGCATTGTAGAATTAATTGCACGTCTTGTTGTTGCATAAATAAGCTGTCTTTCTGAACCTTGTGGATATTTTGTCTTTAAAGCCTTTACTTCAATTCTAGGCTCATCAAGTGTTAAATCTTTAAGCTTTTTAATTGCATCAGGTTTATTATCTTCTACTGCAAGAATTCCTTTTGCATGATCAAATAGACAAAGAATAATCTTAAGACCTGCAACAAGCTTTTCAGGCTCTTCAATCATTCTTCTGTAATCTGATGTCAGATATGGTTCACACTCTGCACAGTTTGCAATAACATAATTAATCTTGTCTGGATCCTTTGGTGATAACTTAACATGAGTAGGGAATCCAGCTCCACCCATACCAACAATACCCGCTTCTTTAATTACGCCAATAACTTCTTCTTTTGTCATTTCAGCAATTGGCTTTACAGGAATTGGTGGTGCATATTCAAACATATTATCATTGGCAATAACGATGCAATTAGCCATATCACCATTGATAACTCGTCTCTTTTCAATAGCCTTTACAGTTCCTGAAACTGATGAATAAATGTTTGCAGACACAAATCCGCCTGCTTCAGCAATTTTCTGGTTGGCAAGTACTCTCTCGCCCACTGCAACTATTGGTACTGCGGGTGCACCAATATGCTGAACCATTGGGAAAATCATCTCATCTGTAGGCATTGCTTCCGCAATAGGCTTATTTTTACTTAAGTCTTTGCCATCATAGGGATGAATTCCACCCTTAAATGTTAACGTAGCCATAGTTTAACCTTCTCTCCAAAATTTAGTAGCGTCATTTCACTACATACATATATATTGTATCAAAATAATAATACAGCTTCAATCAATTTATGCTATACTTATCTAATTATGAAGACCTTTTTTTATACATATGACAAATTAAATCCGGATAATCTTTTAAATGAATACGGAAATGTATCAGACATTGTATTTATTGATATAGAAACAACTGGTTTATCGCCATTAAGTTCATCTATATATTTAATTTGTGCAGGTTATTATGATAATAATGAATATAAAATAATTCAGTGGTTTGCAGAAACTCCTATGGAAGAACCGCTTGTTCTAAAAGCTTTCTTTGACTTCTTGGAAAGCTACAGAACTTTAATTCATTTTAATGGTGACAGATTTGATATTCCATTTATAGAAAAGCGCGCTGAGAAACATTCTATAAAAAGTACACTTTCTTCACTAAATAGTGTAGATATTTATAAGAAAATCAAGCCTTTTAAGTCTGTACTAGGTCTTCAAGATTTAAGACAAAAAACAATTGAATTATTTCTTGGCATTGATAGAAACGACTTGTATTCTGGCGGTGAACTAATACCTGTTTACAAAAAGTACACAATGAAAAATGATGACAATCTTTTAAAACTTTTACTTCTACATAATGAAGAAGATGTTTTAAATATGCATAAAATAATTCCTATGCTTCATTTTTCTAAACTTGATATGGTTGAGCCTATATTTAAAAAATATGAGATAAATACTTATAAGACCTTTGATAATGAAGCAAAAAAGGAACTTATAATTACATGTACTCACAAGAACACTCTTCCTACAAGTTTTAAATCAAATAATAATGGTATATATGTGTATTTTTCTAATGATGGAACACTAACAATAAGACTTCCAATAGAAGAAATGGAATTAAAACTCTTCTATCCTGATACAAATAATTATTACTATTTGCCTGATGAAGATACATGTATCCATAAATTAGTTGCAAGTGCTGTTGATTCAAGTCATAGAGAAAAGGCTAAAAAAGCCAATTGTTACACAAGACATAATGGTGAATTTATTCCATGTAAATGTAGTGATGTAAAACATATATTTAAAAGAGACTATAAGTCAAAGGATTATTATATTCTTCTAAATGAATTGCCTAATATGAGTTCAGATGAATTAAATATGATTTGTAAAGCATTCTTGTGATAAATAAAGCATTCTGAAACTTTATTTTTCTTAACACTATAACAAAAAAGCGCCACACTGTGGCGCTTTTTATTATGGTTTTTCGTAGTAGAATGAATTTCTTCTTTCATACCCGATTTCTTTGTGATTCATAATCTGTTCTGTACTTCCTATGAAAAGAAGTCCACCCTTTGCAAGAGCTTTATTAAACTTAACAAATACTTCTTCTTTTGCTTCTTCTGTGAAATAAATTAACACGTTTCTGCATACGATGAAGTGTACATTATCAGGATACTTATCTTTTAATAAGTTATGCTGCTGGAATGTAACTCTTGACTTAATTTCATCACTAATCTGGTATGAATTAGTTCCTACTTTAGTAAAATACTTTTCTTTTAAATCTTTAGGAATACCTGTTAGTGATTTTTCAGCATATAATCCAGTTTTTGCCTGCGCAATTATCTGCTTATCAATATCTGTCGCTGTAATTCTAATCTGATTAAGCGGAATATGTCTTGATAATGCCATAACAAGTGAATATGGTTCATCACCTGTTGAACATGCAGCGCTCCAGATTTTAAGGTTTTTACCAAACTTCTTAATAAGTTCTGGAATATATTCCTTATCCATCAGTTCCCACTGATCTGGATTTCTGTAAAACTCTGAAACATTAATTGTAAGGTAACTTACAAACTCTTCGAAAACATCTTTATCACTCTTTAATGTAGCGACAAAATTTTCATAGCCGTCGATCTTATGCTTATTAATAAGTGTATCAATTCTTCTGCGCATCTGTTTTTCTTTGTATGCGCTAAGATCAATGCTGGTAAGTTTGAAGACAGCGGCTTTAAACTGTTCGTAATCCATATGCTTACCTCTCAGGTTGTATTTTTATTCTTCTGTTGCTTCTGCTGTATCTTCAGCAGCTGCTTCTTCAGCTTCTCCCTCTTCTGGCTCGATAAGAGCTTTCATTGAAAGAGAAATCTTCTTTGTATCGATATTGAAGTCAACAATCTTAGCTGTAACTTCATCACCATTCTTTAATACATCTGATGGTTTTTCAATATGATCCTTTGAAATCTGTGAAACATGAAGTAATGCATCAATACCTGGCTCAAGTTCAACGAATGCACCGAAGTCTGTCATTCTTGCAACTTTACCTGTTACAACATTTCCTACTGCAAACTTTGTTTCTGCATCAACCCATGGGTTTTCATTTTCAAATCTCATTGAAAGAGCAATCTTTGAACCGTTGATTTCTTTAATAAGAGCCTTAACCTGCTGTTCTGGTTTGAAAAGCTTCTTAGGATTCTCAACATGTCCCCAGCTCATTTCTGAGATATGTAAAAGTCCGTCTGCACCGCCAAGATCGATGAATACACCGAAGTCTGTAACGTTCTTAACTGTACCTTCAACAACATCACCAACTTTAATCTTTGAGAATAATGCTTCTGAAAGCTCAGCCTTCTTAGCTACAAGTAACTGCTTTCTATCACCGATGATACGGCTTCTTCTTGGTCCTGGTGTGAACTCGATGATTACGAATTCAATTTCCTGTCCCATGTACTTATTTAAGTCTCTCTCGAATGAATCAGAAACGAGTGAAGCAGGAATGAATACTCTTGTTCCCTCTACTGATACGCTGAGACCACCACCAAGCACCTGAACAACTGGAGCCTTTAATACTTCCTTATTTTCAAATGCTTCTTTAATACGCTCATTTCCCTTATCAAGAGCAACGCTCTTGTGTGAAAGTCTAACCTGTCCTTCACCGTCGTTAATCTGCATAACCTTAACTTCAAGTGTGTCGCCGACTTTAGCAACAGCTGTTAAGTCTGGTGTTGGAACTGCTGAATAATCATCTCTTGTAACGATACCGTCAGCCTTATATCCAATGTTAAGGATAATCTGATCTGGCTTTACATCTATGATTGTACCTTCAACGACCTCTCCTGTGTGTATTGTTTTAAATGATTCGTTAAGCATTTGTTCAAAAGTTAATTCTGACATAATTTTGAACCTCCTCAATAATATTATTTGGGGTCGAAGCCCCTGCAGTAATACCTACCTTCTTAACTTCATTAAGCGATTGCACATCCAAGTCGTTAAGTGTCTGTATATATTGCGTGTTTTCACATTCACGCCTGCATATCTCATAAAGTTTCTGCGTATTGGAGCTTGTCTTACCTCCAATCACAATCACGGCATCACTTTTTCCAGAGAGATCTTTTGCCTCTGTTTGGCGAACTTCCGTAGCGTTGCAAATAGTATTCACAACATTAATATCATACCCTTTTTTTCTAAATATTTCAACTAATTCCTGAAATTTTTGCAAGTTGAAGGTTGTCTGAGAAACAATACAAATTTTATCCCCATTTTCATTGGAAAATTGTAGTGCTTCATCATGGGTTTCTATAACGATTGCAGGCTTATTTTTTGAACACCAGCCTATTATTCCCATTACCTCAGGATGCTTTGCATTCCCTATTACAACAACCTGAACTCCCTTTGCGCTTTCTTCGGATACAATGTTATGAATTTTTTTCACAAAAGGACACGTAGCATCAACAATGCTTAATCCTTTTTTCTCAATGAAATCATATACATCCTTTTCAACACCATGAGACCTGATAATAACAGTACCCTCATTAAGATTACTGATTTCATCTATAGAATTAATAACCTTTACGCCTTTGCATTCAAGATCCTTTACTACCTCTTCATTATGAATTATAGGACCATATGTATAAATTATTCCGCCTTTTGAAACCTGATCATAAACAGTTTCAACAGCTCTTTTTACACCAAAGCAAAATCCGGCGCTTTTAGCTACAGTAACTTCCATATTATCCCGCTATTTCTATTACCTTTTCTGCAACTTCTTCTATTGTCATTGAAGAACAATCAACAAATACAGCATCATCTGCTTTTTTAAGAGGAGAAATTTCTCTTGTCATATCTCTGTGATCTCTTTCAATGATATCTTTCTTTATTGCATTAATATCGCATTCAACGCCCTTAGCTGTAAGCTCATCAAAACGTCTTTTTGCTCTTACATCATCACTAGCTGTAAGGTAAATCTTACATGGTGCATCAGGCAACACAACTGTACCAATATCTCTGCCATCCATAACAACATCCGTTTCTTTTGCAAGCTTCTGCTGAAGTGCAACAAGCTTAGCACGAACTTTTCCATTTACAGAAACGCTAGATGCCATCTTTGATACTTCTTCTGTTCTGATAAGGCCATTAACATTTTCTCCGTTTAATGTAACAACCTGCTCATCGTTTTCGTATTTTATTGATATATCTGCATTTTCACATGCAGCTTCGATTTTATCGCTTTCTTCTGGGCTAATACCTTCACGAATCATGAATAAAGCCATCGCTCTATACATAGCTCCTGTATCAACATAAATATAGCCCTTCTTCTTAGCTACAATTTTAGCTATAGTACTTTTTCCTGCTCCTGCTGGTCCATCAATTGCAATATTTCCCATAATAATCTCCTTTTACATCCTCATATTTTAAATTATTATTTAAATTCCACCTGCTGCAAGGTAGGCTGTACTCCACGCAATCTGAAGATTAAATCCGCCTGTAAGGGCATCTACATCTATCATTTCTCCCGCAAAATACAATCCCTTATACTTCTTAGACTCCATTGAATTAGGATTTATTTCTTTAACGTCTATACCGCCTCTTGTAATAATCGCCTCGTTGAAGCCTCTATTTCCTGTAACATTCATTTCAAGATTTTTTAGCAGTCTGACAAGCTTTAGTCTTTCCTCCTTTGTAACAAGGTTTACCTGCTTTCTCTCATCAATTCCTGATAATGATATGATAACTGGAATAAGCTTAGCCGGAAGAAGTTCAGAAAGTGAATTTCCAAACTGTTTATTCATATTCTTTGAAAAATCTCTTAATATTCTTTCATCAAGCTGTTTATCGTTAAGGGCTGGCTTTAAATCAATAGAAAGCTTTAACCCCTTCTCATACATTGATTCTTTTATATAACTGGATGCAGAGAGAATAAGCGGACCACTTACTCCAAAATGAGTAAAAAGCATCTCTCCAAATCCATCATAAAGAGTTCTTTTATCATCAGACAGCTTAACAGAAACATTTTTTAAAGATAGCCCCTGTAATTCTTTTGCAAATGAATCACTACAGCACATAGGCACTAGAGATGGTTCAGCATCCTTTGTTTTTATGCCAAGCCTTTCTGCAAACTTCCAAGTATCTCCATCAGCTCCGCAGCTTGCATAAGACTTTCCACCTGTGCATAGAATTACTTTATCAGCATTTATGATTTCACCACCACTTAGGCTAACACCAGTTACTTTATCATCATCTGTAATAACATCAGTAACTTTTGAATTATAGATTATTTCAACTGAAAGCTTATTTAGCTCTCTTTTAAGTGCGCCAATAATATCTGATGAATGATCGCTTACTGGAAATACTCTGTCCCCTCTTTCTATCTTTAGTGGACATTTTAATTCTTCAAAAAAAGCCATCACTGATGATGATGTAAATCCATAGTACGCTGAATACATGAACTTTTTATTTGTAATTACATTGTCAAAAAACTGTACATCATCGCATGCATTAGTTACATTACAGCGACCTTTTCCAGTAATATATACTTTCTTTCCAAGCTTTTCGTTCTTTTCAATTAGTGTAACGTCATCGCCATTTCTTGCAGAAATAACAGATGCCATCATTCCGGCTGCACCGCCGCCAACAACTACTACTTTCATGAAATAAATGATGAAATTACATTAACAAGCATATCTGTTGTTTCATTATCTTCAAGATCGAATTCACCATTTGTAACCATACATGCCATACCATGCATAAATACAAATACCTTCATGAATATCATTCCCGCATTATTCATATCAAGATTAGGAATTCTTCTAAGTTCTTTAATAACGAATCCACTTTCTTTTCCATTGATGAGATCATACATTGTATTTTCATCATCATGAGCTGCTAAAAATAACAGTTTAAATAAATTAGGTTCAGCTGCTGCAAACTGAATATAGCAAAGCGCAAGGTCTACAAATGGGACATTGCTCTTCTTCTCATAGTTCATGCAGAAGTTCTCATAATAGTTTCTAGCTTTCTGAAACATTTCAGCGCTAAGTTCTTCCATACCTTCATATACTCTGAAAATAGGCTGTGTAGAACATCCGATATATGATGCAAGCTTTCTTGCTGTAAGCATTGTTTCGCCCTGCTCGCGTAATAACTTAAAAGCGCCTTCGCTAATTATTTCTCTTGTAATGCTCTCTTTTCTAGCCATACGAACCCTCCTTAAATGCATATATATGGTTCATTGTAACACATGTTATGAAATAAGAAAAGTACACCTTTACAGGGATTTACATAGAAGCGACTTTATTTTCCTTGTCGCTATAACAAAAAAATACCCCGAAAGGATTATCCTCTCGGGGTAAATAATTATTTTAATTATACAGGATAAGCTGCGTTTTCTGTATCAGCCTTTTTCATATCCATTTTTTCCTGCTGTGCCTGACGATATTTGAAGAAGTCTGTAGCAACCTGTGGGAATAATGCGTATGAAAGTACGTCTTCATCCTGCTGCTTCCACTGCTTCATTTCTGCCTCGATACCAGCAAGTTCTGGCTCTGTATGACCTGTAGCTTCAGCTGAACGAGCTGTAGATCTCTTCTCACCAGGAATAACCTTCTCGATAACTTCTTCGCTCATAGGCTTAACTGTCTGACCGTAGTTACCACGAAGAAGATCCTTGAACTCACCTGTAGCCATCTTATATCTTTCGCCCATAAGTACGTTAAATACAGCCTGTGTACCAACGATCTGTGATGAAGGTGTAACAAGAGGTGGCTCACCACAGTCCTTACGAACTCTTGGGATTTCCTCAAGAACGTCCTGATACTTATCTTCAGCGCCCTGCTCTTTAAGCTGTGATACCATGTTAGAAAGCATACCACCTGGAACCTGATATCTAAGAGTATTGATGTTAACACCAAGAACCTTAGTATTCATAAGACCAGATTCGATACATTCCTCTCTGTATGGACGGAAGTAATCAGCGATTTCAGCAAGAACATTCTGATCATATCCTGTATCGTATGGTGTACCCTTGAATGTCTCAACCATAACTTCTGTAGCTGGCTGTGATGTAC
>JAUNNN010000094.1 GCA_030531435.1 Lachnospiraceae bacterium | reverse complement strand
GAAACGGTGTAGATTGAGAGAAGACTTTCCATGCTATTATGGTATTGTAGCAAAGGTAAGATGGTCGTGGTTATAGACCGCGAGAGTTAAAACTTACTAATGCGTACTTTAGTTGTTAAATTGAATTTCACTGCAAGAAGTCTAGTCTTTATGGCTAGACTTTTGTATTATAATTATGAGGTGGAATTAATGGAAAAACTTAAAGTCTTTGTAGCAGGAATTGTTATGTTTGCTCCACAAATTATTCTTGTAGGCTTGAATAAATCATGGCAAGTAATGGGAATATTTCTAATATGTTCAGTGCTTGTTTGTATATTATTTTTACAGGACAAAATAAATAACTTAAAACTTGGAAAAGATGGTATTGAGTTGGATATGAAAAGGGCGATTAATGAAGCATACGCGACAATTGATAACATAAAGGAAATGGCTGACCCTATTATTAACTTTAATTTACAGTTAATGGCAGGAGAGGATTTGGCTTTTGAAGGAACCAAATCAGAAGAGCGAATTGCCTTTTTAAAAAAGATTAGAAAGTTGTCTGAGAAACTAGAGATAAATACTCCAGAATTAAGAAACTCTTTTGCTAAAGCAAAGTGTTCAGTTTTGTATGCATTTAGCTCGGAAATATATAGACTATGGGGAAGTGATAGTAGCAGCTATAGAATTTCGAATGAAATTATAAAATTAGAAAATGGTTCTAGCGAAGTAAATCTAGATAAGTTTAAATTGTGTATAAATGAATTAGATTCCGATAGAAGGATAGAGGCAGAAAGGTTATACAAGAGTCTAGTAGAATTTTTAGATGAAACGAGGGATGTTAATGATATTTATTATTGACACAACACGTGGTGTAATAAAGTCGCCTGAATATCCTAATACTCCACTGATTGAGAAAATGTTAAATGAGGCCATATCTAAATCATTGACCAACATGGATGGATATTGACGATACAGATTGCTTGTCTCCTGAAGAGGAGAAGAGACTAAGAAAAAGAATTGCAGAGAGAGAAAAAAAAGATCCTGAGTTGCGTCAAAGGTTAAAAGAATTTGATGAATATATGAAAGAGAATTATTTAAAGTAAAGCATTCACATAAAATACTGTGGGTGCTTTTTATTTTTGGAGGAAAATAATATGAATAAAGAACGCTTGCGTAAAGAATACGCAGAACTAACAGAAAAAATTGGTAAATTAGATGATTTTATTGCGAAAGTTTTAACAGATGAAATCAAAAAAGAAACCGTTGAAAAATTCGATTTATTAGAACGGCAACTTGAAGCGATGAAAGAGTATGCCGATATTTTAGAAAAACGATTAGACGACTAGCAATAGCCGCCTTTTTTAATGCCTTTTTTCTGCTTGTAGGCGTTAAAGAACAACTGAGTAGCCTCCCAAGGCTTTAACTGCGAGAAGAAAGGAGTTTTCGTGATGGATAACGGAAATCAAGATGTAGAAGTTGAAAAGACTAATGAAGAAGCAGAAAACAACCAAGACAGTACTAAATACGATTCTTGGACTGACGACCTTGGTGTAAAATGGTACAAAGAAGATGGAAAGT
>JAUNNN010000013.1 GCA_030531435.1 Lachnospiraceae bacterium | reverse complement strand
TGTGACAGCGAGTAAGAGCAAAACTGTGACAGCTCATGAAATTTTTAACACTAATATATTAAGAGTATATATTTATGCACCATATAGTGAACGATTAAAAAATTGTACAGAGCTTCTAGGCATGGATGAAAAGGATGCTAAAAGATTAATAAAAGAGGTCGACACAGCCAGAGAAAATTATCATAAGTTATATGTGCCGAAGTATACATCACCATTTGATAATCGTGATATCTGTATCGACAGTAGTAAGTATGGAATAGATGGCACTGCTAAAATAATAGCAGGGATTGCACATAAGATGATTTAGATAATAAGTTATGACAGAGCAAAGAGAAAAGAAAATAAAACTACCAGGCATTGGCATGAGAATAATTAAATCTGCAATTGCAGTAGCAATTTGTTTTGGAATTGACTATTTACGCGGTGGGCAGGGAATGGTTTTCTATTCCCAGCTTGCCGCTTTGTGGTGTATACAAATGTATCGTTCAAATACGATACGAAATGCTTTTCAGAGAACTGTTGGAACGATAATTGGTGCCATATATGGCCTATTATACTTATTAGCTTATCCCATAATATTTGGAAAAGGATATGTCTATGTCTGGATGGGAGAAGCCATAATTTCCGTGTTAATTGTTGCTGTATTATATACGACAGTAGTCCTTAAGAAAACTCAGGCGTCATATTTCTCATGTGTAGTTTTTTTGAGCATAGTGATAAATCATGTAAAGGATCTAAATCCATATATGTTTGTGTGGAATAGATTTTTAGATACTATGATTGGTATTGGAGTCGGAATTCTGATAAATGATTTTCATTTGTGTTTTCACCCTGATAAAGAAACATTATTCATATCTGGTTTAGATGAGGTGCTCCTAGATAATAGGGAAGAAATGAGTCAATTTAGCAAGGTCGAACTGAATCGTATGATAGATGATGGCATGAATTTTACTATTGCATCAATGCGTACACCTGCTTCTATCATTGAGGCTATGGGTGAAGTGAAATTAAAACTTCCTGTAATCGCGATGAATGGTGCCGTATTATATGATTTGCAGACATGTAGCTATTTGAAAGTGTATGTTATTTCAGCGGAAAAGTCTCAAGAAATTGCGAATATGATTAAAGACGAAGGTATTTGTTTTTACGCTAATGTGATTATTGATGATATGTTAGTGATTTATTATGAAGATGTTGAAGATGATGTCAATAGACAGGTAGTAAATAAACTTAGGACTTCACCATTCCGTAACTACGTAAAAAGACCACTACCTGTGGATGAAGCAGTCGTATATTTTATGCTTCTTGATAAAAAAGAAAAAATATTAGCATTTTATAATAAATTAGCAAATCTGGAAATATCGAACCATGTGAAAATCATTATGTATGACTCTAAGGATTACCAAGGGTATTCATATATAAAAATATATAGCAAAAATGCCACAAAGGAGAACATGATAGATTATTTAAAGAAATATACATCATTAAGCAATGTAGTTACATTTGGCTCATTATTTGGTCAGTATGATGTATACATAGATACAAATGATGCAAATCGAGTGGTAAGGGAAGCTCGAAAGAGATATGAACCAATATTTAGTAGTATTAATCGTTTTTGTAGATAGACTTACTTTTTCCATAGATTAAGCAAATAGTTGAAGACTTTACTTATTTTGGGTAATTGACGTTAATAAAAATGGGTGATAAAGTTCTATAAAAGGGCAAAGAAGCTTACACTTCTTTGCCCTTTTATTTTTCAATTATTGTAATATTCTGGGAGAATATAAATGGACAGAAGTGAAAAAAAGGATTGGGTTGTTCTCAACAATATTATATATAAAATTCATACTACAGATAATTTTGACGAGATGAGAATATGTCTTCTAGATCAATTGAGATTAATTATCGATTATGATAGCGCTGATTTCTTTATTGCTTCAAATATGGCTGATAAAATGATTTGTAATCCTGTGAAATTCAACTGCGATGTAGACTTATCGGAAATGTATGAAGAAGAAAGGCTTAGTGGTAAAGCTGCTTTTAGAGGCAAGTCATCAATACTTAGGGAAACAGATATTATGCCTGAAGAAGAAAGATTTCAGACAGATTATTACAAGAATGTGTATAAGCCTAATAATTGGCATTTTGCTTTGCAGATTATTATTGCTAGAAATAATAAGTTCCTTGGCATTATTACATTTTACAGAACAATCGGTAAGGAAGACTTTGATCAGAACGATTTGTTTATGTTAGACATTCTTAAAAATCATTTGGAATATAGACTCGAAAAATACTTGTCAGGTATTGAATCAACAGCAGAAAAATTGACAATATCAGAGGCTAGTGAGAGGTTTGATTTATCAAAAAGAGAGGAGACTGTTCTTAGAGAACTAATGTTAGGAAAAGAGGGGAATGTGATATGTGATGAATTGTTTATTACAACTAATACTCTCAAGAAACATATATTAAACATATATAGGAAGCTTGGTGTAAAAAATCGTGTTCAGCTATTCAAAATGATAAAAGAAAGGGAATAGTCGTTGTTCATTTTTTGTCTAAAATCTATTTACAAGTTCTTTTTTAAGTACATCAAAATCATAGTATCTTCCATCCAAACCATGCAGTTCTTTATGAGATTTTTCATCGTATAATACTATATTAATATAATCATATCTTAAACATTTATGCCGTCATTGTGGTAACATAGTGTTGTATAATAATTGATTAGTGAGAAAACTAGAAGCGGTAGCTGATTAATTAAACTCAATTGAATTTGAGGAAGTTTATTAGATTATGAATAATACAACAAATAAGGAAGATCTTCTTGGCATTGCACCGATTCCTAAATTACTATTAATGATGGGCATTCCCTCTTTACTAGCACAGCTTGTGAACCTGCTATACAGTATGGTTGACAGGATATATATCGGCCATATACCTGGAAGTGGGGCAGATGCATTAACCGGTATGGGCTTGTGTACACCATTAATAACTATGGTGATAGCCTTTAGCTCTTTTGTGGGTGCAGGTGGGGCACCACTAGCTGCAATTGCACTTGGAAAAGGTGACAGAAAAAGGGCTGAAAAAATACTTGCCAATGGTGTGACTTTGTTAATATGTTTTTCAATAATTCTAAGTTGCATTATCTACATTATAAAAACTCCATTTTTGTATAGATTTGGAGCAAGTGAAATTACATATCCTTATGCAAATGAATATTTGACAGTATATATGTTTGGTACTTTATTTGTACTAATAGCTACTGGACTTAATACTTTTATAACAGCGCAAGGACAGGCCAAGATTGCAATGTTTTCTGTAATAATTGGAGCTGTTACTAATATAATTCTTGATTCTGTATTTATTTTAGGCTTTAACTTGGGTATAAAAGGTGCAGCAATTGCAACAGTTATTGCTCAGGCACTAAGCGCAATATGGGTAGTAAGGTTTTTACTATCAGATAAAGCAACTTTAAAGATTATTCCAGGGAATATGTTTTTAGATTGGAAATTAGTTGGAACAATTGCAGCTTTGGGTGTTTCGCCGTTTATTATGCAGATTACGGAGAGCTTTATTTCAATTGTTTTTAACGCTGGAATGGCGAAATATGGTAATGATTTATATGTTGGATCAATTACTGTATTACAAACTGTTATGATGATTGCATTTATTCCTAATAATGGGTTTGCACAGGGAGCTCAACCAGTTATTAGCTATAACTATGGAGCAAAAAATAACGAACGTGTTAAGCTTGCATGTAAATACATCATAGGAATTGCATTTGGGTATTCATTTATTATTTCGATTATATCCATATTGCTGCCAGGAGTTGTTACAAGCATTTTTACATCTAACAAAGAAATGATTGAGCTTTGTAGAAGAGTAATGCCTATATTTATGTCGGGAATGCTAGTGTTTGGATTGCAAACCGGATGCCAGCAGGCATTTCTTTCATTAGGACAAGCAAAAACGTCTCTTTTCTTTGCGCTTTTCCGTAAAGTCATTTTAATGATACCATTAGCAATATTATTGCCTATGATTACTAAATCAGTAATCAGTATTTATTACGCAGAAGCAATTAGTGATGCAGTTTCGGCAATTACTTGCGGTTTAGTATTTATGTTTTCTCTTAAAAAAATATTAATACAAAAACGGTGATATACAGTAAGAATATTTGATAAGGTAAAACACATCAAATTAATGTACATTATAGATAAGAAGATAAACACAGATTAATACAAATCTAAATATAGTAAAAATAGTATTGAAACTAAAGGATAAATATAAGAGAGGTATTATATGATTATTTATGTTGATGCAAATGCTATAAAAGATGGAGTTGGGACTAAAGAGTCTCCATATAGAAGAATCAGCGAGGCAGCTACTGTTGCAATGCCAGGAGATGAGATTTTAGTAGCACCTGGAATATATAGGGAATATGTTGATCCTATAAATCCAGGAACAGAAGACAATCGTATTGTATACAAAAGTGTAGAGCCAAAGGGCGCTGTTATTACTGGTGCCGAGACTGTTAGTAACTGGACAAAACATAAAGACGATGTATGGGTTGCAAGAGTAAAAAACAGTATTTTTGGAAACTATAATCCATATACTACACTTGTATATGGTGACTGGTATTTTGCGACACCAAACAAGCATACAGGATGTGTTTGGTTAAATGATGAAGCTCTTTATGAAGCTAGAAGTGTTGACGAATGCCTTGAAGCAAAGATATATGAATGCTCATGGGATCCAGAAAAATCACGTAGAAAATGGTTTGCAGAGCAGGATAAAGAAAATGATGAAACAGTTATATATGCTAATTTTGGCGGAGTAGACCCAAATGGTGAAAATGTTGAAATTACAGTTAGGCGTGAATGTTTTATGCCTAGTAAAGAGGGCGTTGGATATATTACTGTTAGTGGTTTTAATATTAACAAAGCAGCAACTACATGGGCACCTCCAGCAGCTTATCAGGATGGTATGATTAGCCCACACTGGAGCAAGGGATGGATTATAGAAGACTGTGATATATGGGGAAGTAAATGTGCGGGAATATGCGTGGGACGTTATTTTGATCCAGAGAACAGTAATTTCTATACTACAGAGCACGTAAAGAGCCCTACTCAGATGGAAAGAGATTCTGTTTGTCGTGGACAGTATTATGGATGGCTCAAGGAAAAGATTGGTGGACACATCATTCGTCGAAATAATATCCATCATTGTGAGCAAGGCGGAATTATCGGACGTATGGGTGGCGTTTTCAGTATTATTGAAGACAATCATATCCACCACATCAATAATATGATGGAACTAGGTGGCGCAGAAATTGCTGGAATAAAGATGCATGCAGCAATAGACGTTATTATGAGAAGAAATCATATACACCATTGTACAATGGGTATTTGGTGTGACTGGGAAGCTCAGGGAACAAGAATTACACAGAATTTGCTTCATGATAATATGCGTCCAGATTTTGCAGAGCAGTTGCAAGGCGGAATGACTTGTCAGGATGTATTTGTTGAGGTTAGTCATGGACCTACACTTATTGATAACAATATTCTCTTGTCTGATGTTTCACTTAGAATTGCAACTCAGGGTGTGGCTATGGTTCATAATCTGTGCGCTGGTTCATTTACCTTTGTAGGAGAAGGAACTACTTGGAGATATACTCCATATCATATGCCTCATAGAACTGAAGTTATGGGATTTATGACAATACTTCATGGTGATGACAGATTCTACAATAATATTTTCATACAAAAGTGGCCATCTGAGGATCTGGTACTAGGTAATGATTCAGAACCTGAGAAAAAACAGATAGAGAACAGAAAAGTAGGAACTTACTGCTTCGATGAATATCCTACTTATGATGAGTGGATAAAAATGTTTGATATGGATGATGAATATCCTAATATGAAAAAACATGAACCAGCTCATTTTGCACATCTTCCTGTATGGATAGACGGAAATGCATATTTTGAAGGCTCTACAGCGTGGAAAAATGAAAAGAATGCATTTGTAGACAAATCAGGAAAGGCTTATGCAGAAATAGTTGAAAAAGATGGAGCTTACTTCCTTGATACAAATATTTATGAAATTCTTGGCGATTTTAAAGATGACATGATTTCTACAGAGACTTTGGGAAAGGCTTTCGAGCCACAACAACGTTTCGAAAATCCAGATGGAACACCAATTACTTTTGATTATGATATATTGGGTAACCACCGAGGAATAAATGTAATTCCTGGACCTTTTGCATCAGAGAAAGTTGTAGATAAAAAGCTTTTTTGTTGTAACTAAAACTTATCATATTATCTCATTGGACTGATATGGACTGATGGAATAAGAAAGGATTTATAAAAATGGAAATTAGAGTGGCCAGCGTTAATGATGCTGAGGCTATTAGAAGAATATATGAGCCATATGTTACTAAAACTGCAATTACATTTGAATATGAAGTTCCAAGTGTGGAAGAGTTTAGGGAAAGAATAAAAAACACCCTTGAGAAATATCCCTATCTAGTAATGGAAGAAAATGGGGATATCGTCGGATATGCGTATGCCGGTACATTTTATCCAAGAGCTGCGTACAGTCATTCAGCAGAACTGTCTGTTTATGTTGATATGAATCATCACAATAAAGGATATGGAAAGAGTCTTTATTTGAAATTAGAAGAATTTTTATTACTTCAGAATGTTAATATGGTTCATGCATGTATAGCAAGTCCTGAAGAGGAAGATGAGTATTTAACATGTGATAGTGAAAACTTTCATGCGCATATGGGTTTTGAAATGGCAGGTAGACACATAAAATGTGGGTATAAGTTCGGTAGATGGTATAGTGTTGTATGGATGGACAAGGTAATAAAAGAAAAGGAAGAGAATCCAGAGGAATTTATTACATTTAAAGATGCTTGCTATAAGTATAATTTATAGCACGTAAAAACAATTACCTATTAGACAGATAGGCAATGTGGTGCTAATCTGTAGAAAACAAAGCAATACAGGAGGAAAATATTATGAGAAAAAGTTTTGTGAAAAAATTATTAGGTACGCTTACCGCAGCGTTACTTGCTGTAGGCACTTTAGCAGGATGCGGAAAAGGCAACGAAGCAGCTACAGCTGAATCTGCTGAAAAGCAGATATTCAGAACACTTGATGAGATAAAGGCTGACGGAACAATCAATATTGGAGTTTTTTCAGATAAAAACCCATTTGGATATGTTGATGAGAATGGCGAATATAAAGGATATGATGTTTATTTCGCTGAAAGAATTGGAAAGGATTTAGGTCTTAAAATTAATTATGTATCAACAGAGGCAGCAAGCCGTGTTGAATATCTTGAAACAGGTAAGGTAGATATAGTTCTTGCTAACTTTACAGTAACAGAAGAGAGAGCTGAAAAAGTTGACTTTGCTCTTCCTTACATGAATGTGGCTTTAGGCGTTGTATCTCATGAGGATAACGTAATTGAAAGCCTTGATCAGATTGGTGAGAATGATCAGGTAATAGTTATTTCAGGAACAACAGCAGAAACATATCTTGAAAAGAACTATCCAGACATCAAGCTTCAGAAGTTTGATACATATGCTACAGCTAAGACATCATTCGAAAATGGTACAGGTGTAGCTTGGGCAAATGATAACACAGAGGTTATTGCATATGCACTTGAAAATGAAGGCTATGTAGTTGGAATTCCTTCACTTGGTAGCCAGGATACAATTGCTCCTGCAGTGTCAAAGGGTAACACAACACTTCTTGATTGGTTAAATTCAGAAATTGAAAGTCTTGGCAAGGAAAACTTCTTCCATGCAGACTATGAAGCAACACTTATAGATACATACGGAGCAGACTACGAAGATACACTTGTTGTTGAAGGCGGAAAAGTAGCCGGAGCAGATGCTTCATCATCAGAAAGTGCTGATGTACCTGCAGGAAATGGTGAAACAATTAAGATTGCAGCATCAACAACACCTCATGCAGAGATTCTTGCAGCAGCAGCACCAATTCTTGAACAGAACGGTTATAAGTTAGAAGTTGTTGAATTCGAAGATTATGTTCAGCCAAACCTTGTAGTTGAATCAGGCGAATTTGATGCAAACTACTTCCAGCATGTTCCTTATCTTGATAGCTTCAATGATGAACAGGGAACACACCTTGTAGATGCAGGCGATATTCACTATGAGCCATTTGGTATTTACCCAGGAACAAAGAAAGATTTATCAGAAATAGCAAAGGGAGATGCAATAGCAATTCCTAACGATACAACAAACGAAGCTCGTGCACTTTTACTTCTTCAGGATAATGGATTATTAAAACTTAAAGATGATGTTGGACTTACAGCTACAGTTAATGATATAATAGATAATCCAAATGATATTGAATTTGTAGAGCTTGAAGCAGCGCAGGTTGCTAGAGTGGTAAACGAAGTTTCATTTGTTGTCCTTAATGGAAACTATGCTCTTGAAGCCGGATATTCTGTTGGAAAAGATTCAATCGCTTATGAAGCATCTGATTCAATTGCGGCAAAGACATATGTAAATATCATTGCTGTTAAAGAAGGAAATGAAAACGCTCCTAAGATTAAGGCTTTGGTGGATGTACTTAGATCAGAGGAAATACAGAACTTTATCAAAGATACATATGATGGAGCAGTTGTATTTTATCAGAAATAATACATAGTATTAAGGAGGGCAATGAGTGCCCTCCTTTTTTTAGTTTATATCTAGAAGGAATATGAAATGAGTATAATTGAAATTAAAAACCTTACAAAAGAGTTTGATGTTAAAGGATATACGGTAACGGCACTTGATGACGTGAACCTTTCTATTGAATCTGGTGATATATACGGAATAATAGGTATGTCTGGTGCTGGAAAAAGCACGCTTGTTCGTTCTATAAACTTCTTGGAAAAACCTTCAGATGGACAGATTATTGTTGAAGGTGTGGACTTATCCAGTCTTTCAGAAAAAGAACTTAGAAAAAAGAGAAGCGAAATAGGAATGATTTTCCAGGGCTTTAATCTTCTTGAACAGAAAACAGTTATTGACAATATTTGTTTTCCTCTGGAAATAGCTGGAGTAAGAAAGAAAGAGGCAAAAGCTAGAGCTAAGGAACTTCTTGGTCTTGTTAATATGTCTGAAAAGGAAAAGGCATATCCTTCACAGTTATCTGGTGGTCAGAAGCAGAGAGTTGCCATTGCAAGAGCATTAGCAACTAATCCAAAGATACTTCTTTGCGACGAGGCAACTAGTGCCCTAGATCCACAGACTACAGAGTCTATATTGTCGCTTCTAAAGGATATAAATAGCAAATTTGGCATTACAATTGTTGTAATTACACACCAGATGTCTGTTGTTACAGATATTTGTAATAAAGTAGCAATTATTGAAAATGGTAAGTTAGTTGAAGAAGGCTTGGTAGAACAGATTTTTGAAAATCCTTCCACGGATGCAGCAAGAGAATTAATCTCTGGAAAACCAGTTAGATATTCGCCTGTTGAGTCTCTTGATACAGAAAAAGTTATACGTATTGTGTTCTCAGAAAATTCAGCATATGAACCAGTTATATCTAATGCTATTTTGCAATTTAATACTCCTATTAATATATTAAAAGCCGATACTAGAAATGTTGGTGGAACTGCTAAGGGTGAAATGTTATTAGGACTTCCTGAGGATGAAGCACTTCAGGCAAAGATAATTGATTACCTTAATGAGAGAGGACTATGTGTATCGGAGGTAAAAGAAAATGTTTGATGGAAAAGTTATTAGCATGCTGTTAGAAGGAATAAGAGATACATTATATATGACTCTTGTTTCCACTTTAGTAGGATATATTATTGGTCTTCCAATGGGTATTGTGCTCAATGTGACAAGGGAGACAGGATTAAAACCAAATAAGATAATATACAGAATACTTGATATTATTTGTAATGTAGTTAGAAGTATTCCGTTCCTTATTCTTCTTATATTACTTATACCATTCACAAGGTTAGTTGCGGGTAAAAGCTATGGTTCAACTGCAACAATAGTTCCACTTGTAATATGCGCAGCTCCTTATATTGCAAGAGTTGTAGAATCATCACTTAATGAAGTTGATGCAGGTGTTATTGAGGCAGCTAAAGCTATGGGTGCCAGCAATATACAGATAATTTTTAAGGTGTTATTGGTAGAGGCAAAAACATCACTTATTACAGGAGCTACAATCACAACAGGTATATTGTTAGGATATTCTGCAATGTCAGGAACTGTAGGTGGCGGGGGCTTAGGCGATATCGCTGTAAGATATGGTTACTACAGATGGCAGACAGATATTATGATAGTGACTGTTATTCTTTTGATTTTAATTTTCCAGATTATTCAGAATGTTGGAGCAAAAGTCTCAGCGCGACTTGATCATAGAAAGAAATAGGATGATTTAATTATGGATTTTTCGACGATTACATCGTACTTACCCTTATACAAAGAGGCTTTTTTACTTACAATTAAAATAGGTTGGATAGGAATTTTGCTGGCATTTGTATTAGGTGTCGTATCTGCATTTATTCTTTATTTTAAAGTACCAGTACTTTCAGCGATTGTTAAAGTTTATATTGAATTATTCAGAAACACACCATTGCTTGTACAGTTATTTTTTATTTATTTTGGATTGCCAAAGCTAGGAATAATGATTTCAGCACAGACTTGTGGAATTGTTGGACTGGGATTGCTTGGCGGAAGTTATATGGCAGAATCCATCAGAAGTGGTCTTTTGTCAGTGTCAAAATCACAGCTCGAAAGTGCAACAGCGTTGGGATTTAGTAAGAGTCAGATGTTTTTTCTGATTGTTTTTCCACAGATGTTCACTATGAGCATTACTGCGATAGTGGCAAATGTTATTTTTTTGTTAAAAGAAACAAGTGTCTTTTCTGCAATAAGTCTTATGGATTTGATGTTTACTGCCAAAGATTTAATTGGATTATATTATAGAACGACGGAGTGTCTGTTCCTTTTAGTTATTTTCTATATCATTATGTTGTTGCCAGTTTCAATTATTGGAACAATAGTAGAAAAGAAAACAAGATTTGGAATGTACGGAGATTGATGTAGTGAATTCGATTTTTGAAACATTTGGATTTGATGTGCTGCTTAAAGGCAGTAATATGATAAGACTGTTTGAAGGGCTCCTAGTGGCTCTTAAAATCAGTATTATTTCAGTGGTAATTAGTATTGTTTTAGGCATAATTCTTGGAGTTTTGATGTCTCTTAAAAACTCTGTCATAAATGCTATTTCCAGAGTTTATCTGGAAATTGTACGTATTATGCCTCAGATGGTATTGCTTTTTATTGTGTATTTTGGTGCTACTAAAGCTATGAATATTAATCTGACAGCTGAAACCGCTTCCGTTATTGTATTTAGTTTCTGGGGTACTGCAGAGATGTCTGATCTTGTAAGAGGATCTCTTATAAGTATTCCTTTAATACAGTATGAAAGTAGTGAGGCTCTAGGGCTTAGCAAATACCAGACATATTTGTATGTTATTATCCCTCAGACTATTCGTAGATTATTACCTTTGTCCATTAACCTAATTACACGTATGATTAAAACTACAAGTCTTGTAATGATGATAGGTATTGTAGAAGTTCTAAAGGTGGGACAGCAGATAATTGAGGCAAATAGAAAAACATCGCCAAATGCAGCGTTTGGTATTTTTGCGACAATATTTATATTGTATTTTATTGCCTGCTGGCCTATTAGTCAGCTATCAAAGTATTTAGAGAAAAAGTGGGAGAACTGATATGGAAGACATATTAAAAGTTGAACATTTACATAAGGAATTTGATGGATTTTCCGTTCTTAACGATATTAATATTACAGTAAAAAAAGGAGAAGTCGTTGTAGTTATCGGACCATCTGGATGCGGAAAAAGTACATTTTTAAGATGCCTTAATGGCCTTGAAGAAATCCAGGATGGAAGAGTTTCACTTCATGATGAAGTAATTAACCCTAATAAGAAAAACCTACGTAAGACACACGAAAAGATTGGTATGGTTTTTCAAAGCTATGATCTTTTCCCTCATAAAACTATACTCCAGAATGTGGTTTTGGCTCCTGTAAAAGTGCAGAAGAGAAATAAGGATGAGGTAGAAAAAGAAGCAAGAAAGCTCCTTGAAAGAGTTGGACTTGTTTCAAAAGCTGATAATTATCCAAGACAGCTTTCAGGTGGACAGAAGCAGAGAGTAGCCATTGTAAGGGCAATGATAATGAACCCTGAAATACTTCTATTTGACGAAGTAACAGCAGCACTGGATCCTGAAATGGTAAAGGAGGTTCTTGATGTTGTTTTGTCACTGGCAAAAGAAGGCAGAACAATGATAATTGTTACTCATGAAATGGCTTTTGCAAGGGCTGTTGCAGACCGTATTGTCTTTATTGATGGTGGCGATATAGTTGAAGAAAGTAGTCCAGAGGAATTCTTTGAGAATCCTAAATCAGAACGAGCTAAGAGATTTTTAGATTCGTTTAAATATATAAAATAAAAAATTAAAACGTGGGTTCAGGTTATATGAGAAATAGATTATTAAAATCAATTGTTATATCAATACTTGCATTAGCTGTAGTCGGTTGTGGAAAAGTTACGAATGATGTTACAAACGAAAAAATAGAAAATGCTGACAAGGCTACTGAAGTAGTGTCAGAGAATTCAGATTCTGAAGAAAATACAACAGAAGCTGAATCTATATACATTGTATATACTAACGATATTCATAGCTACGTATACAATACAGTTAAGGATGAGAATGACGAAGATAAGCCTGGACTTCGTATGTCAAATGTTGCAGCACTTGTAAGTGATATGGAAGCTGAAGGAAAGGATGTAATACTCGTTGATGCAGGTGATGAGTTACAGGGAGATGTATATGGCGCATTTGATGAAGGCGAGTCAATTATTGAGTTAATGAATGCATGTGGATATGATCTTGCAACCCCTGGAAATCATGACTTTGATTTTGGAATGAACGCATTCTTCAATAGAATAGAAGAGGCTAATTATCCATACATCAGTTGTAATTTTCATGCTTTAGTAGAAAGCGAAAATCCACTTGATGATAGTCATATATTCGAAATGGGTGGAAAGAAAATTGCATTTATCGGAGTTACAACGCCTGAAACAATTACTTCATCAACACCTACTTATTTCCAAAACGAGAAGGGTGAATACATTTATACAATTGATGGTGTAAATGGCGCGAAAGATATGTACGAGAGTGTACAGAATTCAATTGATAAAGTTAGGGGAGAAGCCGACTATATTATAGCTATTGGCCATGTTGGTGTAGGCGTTGACGAAAAAAGAAATAACATCAGCAGCTACGATGTAATAGCTAACGTTGAAGGATTAGATGCATTTATTGATGGCCATTCACACACAGTTATAGAAAATGAACTTGTTAAAGATAAAAGCGGAAAAGAGGTTTTACTTACTCAGACTGGATCATACTTAAACAACATTGGATTAATGGAGATAAATGATGATAAGGTTACATCATCACTCATAAATTCTTATGACAATGTAGACGCAAAGGTTGCCTCATTAGAAAAAGAACTCAATGACCGTGTTATGGATAAAATGGGTGAGAAAGTAGCTAAGTTATCAACTACGATGTATATAAATAATCCGGATGATTTAAGTGAACGTTTGATTAGATCTCGTGAGATGAATTCAGGCGATATAATTTCTGATTCAGTGTATTGGTATTTTAACGATGTAATTGATATCAATTGTGATATCGCAATTGCAAATGGTGGTGGAATAAGAGCACAGCTTGATAGTGGTGATATTACTTATATGAATATTAAGGCTGTGGAACCATTTGGTAATATGGTTTGCTTGATTCAAGCAACAGGACAGCAGATTCTTGATGCACTTGAAATGGGAGCGACAGTAATAGGCGAGTGGGATGATGAATGGGATATTCCAGCTGAAAATGGTGGCTTCCTACATGTAGCAGGAATGCAGTATACAATTGATTCAACAGTTCCTTCAAGTGTTAAGACAAAAGGCGATGGTATGTTTGAGGCAGTTGACGGAGCATATCGGGTTAAGGACGTAAAAATATATAATAAAGAATCTTCAAAATATGAAGATATAGATTTAGAAAAGAAATATACAGTTGGTGGAATTAATTACATTTTAAGAAATAGTGGTAATGGACTAGGTATGTTTAGCGATGATGAATTGATAATTGATTTCGTTGGACAGGATTATAGTATTTTAGGAATGTATTTCGAAGCATTTGAAAAAGAAGGAGAGTATCCTTTAGTTAATACTAAAAATTCACCACTTAATAAGCTTTCAGGGTATCAAATGGATTATGAGAATCCATATGGTGCAGGACGTATAAATATCATACTTGAATAATAATGTATAATTGAAATAATATTATAAAATAGCGTTAATGTACTCTTTAACACAATAAAAAAGGTGCAGATAAAATGACAAAAAATAATAAAGAGCAGATAAGCAAAAGTAGTGTAATACTGGCGGTTATCGCTGTTGCAATAATATTTATAGTACTTGGTAACTACACACATTTTCAAAAGAAAAATGTGATTAATAATGCTGAGCAGATAACAAATCAGGTTGCTGAATATATAGCAAGTAATATTTCAGGCGAAATAGGATATGCAGAAAGCAGTGTGAAATTAGCAGCTGTAACAATTGCCCAGACAATGACTTCTGACACACTTGAAAATCCTTCAGAAGTGATTGGACCTATGGTTGCAAACACTCCATTTGGAGGAATTGAATATATTCGTGCTGATGGCATGAATGTCATGAATATTGGAGAACCATTTGATGCAAGCGATAGAGTATACTACATAGAGGGAATTAAAGGTAACACAGGTGTTTGGAATAATTATCATCCAAAGACATCAAAGGAAACTCTAGTAAATTTCTACACACCACTCATTTATGATGGAAAAAATTCAGGTGTAATAACAGGATATATTGAGGCAACTAGACAGCTTTCGCCTCTTTTTGAAACAACTCTTTTTGGACAGCCAATTCATGGATTATTAGTTGATGAGAATAATATGGTGATCTGTTCAACTATTGAATCAGAATTTGTAAAAGATTTAACACTTGATATGTTCATGGAGCAGTTTGATGCTACAGAAGATGAAATTGCACGTACAAAAGAACTATTAGCTCAGGCAACTGAAACAGCAGTTTCATATAAAGACATGAATGGTGAAGGCAGAATTTGCATAGCAGCCATTCCAGGAACACAGTGGAAAGTAGCTATAATAGTTCCAGCCGCATCCTTTGAAGGATTTGTTAGTGAAAATACAAAGAGTTCAGTATTTACAATTGTATCAATAAGCTTAATTATTGTACTTTATGCTACATATGTTTTATTAAGAAATGCAAAAAGACGTAGAGACATAGCATCAGAAAAAGCAAAACTACAGTCTGAAAATGTAGATATACATGACATTATTGCATCTGCAAATATGGGAACGTGGCACATTGAGCTTGTTGATGGAAAAGAGCCACGAATGTTTGCTGATGACACGATGAAGTCTCTTTTAGGTATATCAGGTCAGGAGTACACACCAGAAGAAACATATACAGAGTGGTTTTCTAAAATTTCACCAGAAGCAGTCCCATCAGTTCTTAATAGTGTAGAACAGATGAAGATGGGTAACTTTGATGAAAATACATATCTCTGGAACCATCCAACAAAAGGTACTCGTTTTGTAAGATGTGGTGGAACAGCACAGGAAATTCCAGGTGGGCACATTCTTCGCGGTTACCACTATGACGTTGATGATGTAGTGCGAGAAGACCAGGCAAAAGTTGTCATGCTTATGGACGCGCTTAATGAGAAAAATGAGTATTATTCAACTCTTGGCACACTTGAGGGTATTTTCTATAGCATGCATGTAATTGATATTCTCGATGATACAGTTGTTGAATTTAACTCAAGAGGCCAAGTAAAAGAAATGTTTGATAGTAGTGAAGGTGCTGTCAAAATGATGTCAGAGGTTATAGGCGCAGTTGTTGTAGATGAGTATAGAGATGATGCACTTGAGTTTACAGATTTGACTACATTATCGGATCGAATGAAGGACAAGAAAATTATCTCTAAGCAATTTGTAGGTAAGCATACGGGATGGTTTCTTGCAAGCTTTATTACTATGGAAAATGACAAAGAGGGCAATCCTACAAAGGTCATTTTTACTACACGTGTAATTGATGATGAAAAAAGACAGGAAGAGAAGCTTATTAAAAAGACTCAGACTGACGAACTCACAGGATTATTTAATAGACGAGCTTACGAAGAAGATATATATGCTTATAACGATACTCCTGAAGAAGATGACTTTATTTATATTTCTCTTGATGTAAATGGCTTAAAGATAGTCAATGATAGTAAGGGTCATATGGCAGGGGATGAACTGATTATTGGCGCATGCCAGTGTATGAAAAAGAGTCTTTCACCATACGGAAAACTTTACCGAATAGGCGGAGATGAATTTGTAGCTATCATTCACTGCAACACGAAAAAGGTTGAAGAAGTCCTAGCAGATTTTGATGATACTATTATTAGTTGGTCAGGCAAATTAGTTGAAAGCCTTTCTATTTCTTATGGCTGGATTAGTAAAGAAGAAGAACCAGAATTTTCAGTGAGACAGCTTGGAGCAGTTGCAGAACAGCGTATGTATGAAGCAAAGGCTGATCATTATAAACAGGTTGGTGTTGACAGAAGAGGGCAGAAGGATGCACATAAGGCTCTTTGTGAGTTATACACAAAGATTCTTAAAATAAACATTACAGATGACTCATACCAGATTGTTGACATGGATGTTAGTGAACAGACAAGCGAAAAGGGATTTGCAGAAAGTATTTCAAGCTGGCTTAAATCTTTTGGCGAGTCAGGTCAGGTTCATCCAGATGACCTTAATGAATATTTAAAATACACAGATCTCGATTATATGAGAAATTACTTTATGGGAAATAAGACATCTCTTCACATATTCTATAGAAGAAAATTTGGTGATGAGTTCAAGCAGGTAATGATGGAGATAATTCCTGCCAATGATTATAGTAAAGACAATCAGAACTTTTTCCTATATGTAAAAAATATTGAGAAATAATACGGTATATTAACATGAAAGTTTATATTGATTTTGATGATGTAATTTGCGAGACAGGAAGCTATTTCTCAAAGCTTGCTAAGGAAATGTTTAATATTGATGTACCTTATGCAGAGGTACAGTTCTTTAATCTAAAGAAATCATTTGATTTAAACGATGACCAATATGATGCTTTAATGAGAGCCGGTCATATTCCAGAAACGTTACTTGCTTATGAGGAAACTAAGGGAGCATCAGAAACAATTAATAAATGGGTAGACTTAGGACATGAGGTATATGTAATAACGGGGAGGCCTTTTGATTCCTATGAGCCTTCAAGAAAATGGTTAGATAATCATGGACTAGATCGTGTTCCGCTGATTTGTGTTGATAAATATGGTCGCGAGATATTTAATCAGGACTGTTCCTATAACATGAAATTAGAAGAACTATATACTATGAAGTTTGACTTCGCAGTTGAAGATTCGCCAGCAGCCTTTACACACGTACTTCATTTTGATAACTGTAAAGTGGCTGTATTTGATCGCCCATGGAATAAAAATGCTGAGTTTCCGTGCGATAGATTTGTAAGATGCCTTGATTGGCAAGAGGTTGATAAATTATTTATGGAGGGAAGTATAGATGGCTGATATTTCAATCAGTGAATCCAATCTTGCTCAAATTGTTGAGAGCATTATTACTGGTGTTGCTATTTTTGCTGTAGCAGATGATAGAAAACTTATACCAGTTTATATGAATGAAGGCTTATATAGAATGCTTTCATATAGTCATAAGGAACTTGATAAGATGGTGACTGATATTAGGAGAGTAGTTATTCCTGATGATTTGCCAGCTTTTGAAAGTGGTCTTGATGATGTCTTAAGTGACAATGGTGCAGTAGATTATGAATTCAGAACTGTTACAGGGGATGGAAACTTAAGATGGCTTCATGTGAGGGCAAATTTATATGGTAAGCTTGATGGATATCCATTAGTCGCAGGTGTAATTCTTGACTGTACTGAGAGAAAACGTATTGAGGAAGAACTTGCCCTACAGAATGAGCGACTTAATATTCTAAGCGAGTCTGTAAAAGAGCATTTTGTAGACCTTAATTTAAGATCTGATGTATTAAATATAAAACTTGGAAGCTCTGTATATAGTAAGGATGAAATAATCATTAAAAACTTTGTTGAAAAGAATGATTTAAATGTAATTCATCCTGATGACAGAGAAATATTAAAATCAATTATAGAAGCAGCTAGTAAAAAGAATATAAACGACAGCTTTGATTTTAGAAGTACATATTTTGAAGACGATAATGACTATCACTGGTATAGAGCCACAATTTCAAGTGTAAGAGGCGTTGATGGTTACGTTTCTCGTATAGTAGGAAGAATTGTCAATATAGATGAAACAAAGAAACGAGAATTAGAGCTTCAAAGAAGGGCCGATAAGGATGCTCTTACAGGACTTTATAATAAAGGAACGACACAGACATTAGTGGCAGAAGCTATAGCAGAAAATGCAAAAAATAAAACTCTGGCTGCAATGATAATGATTGACCTTGATCATTTTAAGGATGTTAATGATACTTTTGGACATGCAGCAGGAGATAAGCTTCTTGAAGATGTAGGTAAAGTTCTTAATGATTCATTTAAAGGCCGAGACATTGTAGGCAGAATGGGCGGCGATGAATTTATGGTCTTCATGACTGATATTAAGAGCGAAGATGATGCTACAATAATCTCAGGAAGACTTAATAAAATGCTTACTAAGCAAATAGTAAAGTCAGATGGAAGCATTACAGTAACTGCAAGTATTGGTATTGCAATATGCGATGCATCCATTACTGATTATGATAAATTGTTTGCAAGAGCAGACTCTGCGTTATATAAAACAAAAGAAAGTGGACGTAACGGAAAAACGTTATATAAAGAATAAAAATCACTGTATGAAGTACCCTGAGTGTTATAAAACATTCGGGGTATTTTTATGTTTTAATAAATAATTCAAAATAAGCCCATAATTATCACAAAAACGCATAAATGTAACGATAAAAAAGTTACGAAAATTACTTAAACGTATAAGTAATGACAAAACTATGATATAAACAACAAATATTTTGTATTTTTAATGGTTCAACAAAGTTAAACTATGGTTGTTCATTAATAAATCGCGTAAGCGAAAGAATTCATGGAGGTAACAATGAAAAAGAAAATTCTAAGTGTAATCTTAGCAACAGCAGTTGCATGTGGAACACTTGTTGGTTGTGGCGGATCAAGCGCAGCAGCACCAGCAGCTCCAGCAACAGAAGAAAAGGCAGATGCTCCAGCAGCAGATGCAGCAGAACCAGCAGAGGTTTCTGACAACACAGGTGAGAAGTTCTACATCTATTCATGGAATACAGAGCTTCAGGACAGATTAGAGTACGTATTTGAAGTATATCCTGAACTTAAAGATCAGGTTGTATACGTAAACGTAGGTGATGATAAAGTTTACCAGGAGAAGATCGACGGACTTCTTCAGGCTCCAGATACAGAAGAGTATCCTGATATGATCGCTTTCGAAGCTGCTTACATCATGAAGTACACAAACAGCGATTATACACTTCCTATTACAGACCTTGGTCTTTCAGAGGCTGACCTTTCAAACATGTATCCTTACACAATCGATATCGCTAAGGATAAGAGAAATGGTTCAATCAAGGGTCTTTCATGGCAGAGCTGCCCAGGTGCATTCATGTACAGAACAGATCTTGCTGAAAAGTACCTTGGCGTAAAGAGCCCAGAAGAAATGCAGGCTAAGATCGATACATGGGATAAGTTCATCGACACAGCAAAAGAACTCAAGAAGGCTTCTAACGATGCTACAAGAATTCTTTCATCAAACGGTGACGTTTCTAACGTATTCTATTCAAACAAGACTCAGCCATGGGTAGACGACAACGCTACATTCCACATGGATGACGCAATGGTTGAATACATGGAAATTTCAAAGACACTTGAAGCAGAAGATCTTACACAGAAGACAACAACATGGACAGATGCATGGAATGCAGGTCCTTCAACAGATGAAGTATTAGGTTACTTCGGATGTACATGGTTCCTTCACTGGACAATCAAGTCTAACTGTGGTGGTGAAAAGGTTGGCGAAGGTACATACGGACTTTGGAATATGTGTCAGGGACCAGCTCCTTACTACTGGGGTGGTACATGGCTTGGTGCAACAAAGGATTGTTCAAGCAAGGAAGTTGCAGGTAAGATCATGAAGGCTCTTTGTACAGACACAGATCTTATGAAGAAGATGTCAGAAGAAACACTTGATTACGTAAACAACAAGGCAGCTATGCAGGCACTTTCAGATGAAGGTAAGGGTTCATACGAGTTCCTTGGTGGTCAGGACTTCATTTCAGCATTCCTTCCACTTGCAGAGAAGGTTGATGTTTCATGGATGAGTGCTTACGACCAGAAGGTTAACGATCTTCTTGGTACACAGATTGAACAGTACCAGCTTGGTGCTAAGGATCTTGATACAGCAATCGCTGACTTCAAGGCATCTGTAAAAGAGCAGTATCCTAACATTACAGTAGAATAATTGTAATAATTAAATACTAAAACAACCGGGCGTCGGGTAATCCCGGCGCCCATTTTTAAACTTAGAGTCACATTATGGTAGCGTAATATACGCTTAAATTTTGAGAAGGAATAGTTGATATGAATAAGAAACATAAAACAGTGGAATATGACAGATATGGCTATCTGTTCATAGCACCATTCTTTATAGTGTTTGGCATATTTCAGTTATGGCCATTCATATACACAATAGGACTTGCATTCTGTGAAAGCTATACAGATACAATGTTTAACGTAGAAGTAGGCCCATATTTCAACGGACTTGCAAACTTTAAAACAGTTATCTTTAGTGATGCAGGAAAGCTTTTTGACACATATACATTTGATGCTTTATGGAATACTTTTGTAATGTGGTTTGCAGGATTTGTGCCACAGATTTTATTAGCACTTTTACTTGCAGCATGGTTTACAGATACAAGAGTAAAACTTAGAGGTCAGGGCGCATACAAAATGCTTGTATTTATGCCAAATATTATTACTGCTGCTACAATCTCAGTTTTATTCTATAAATTGTTCGATTTCCCAGCAGGACCTGTTAACCAGCTTTTGACAGGTGCAGGAATGGATTCAGTTAGATTCTTCAGTAATACATTCTCTTGTAGAGGACTTATAGCATTCATTAACTTCTGGATGTGGTATGGAAATACAATGATTATTCTTACTGCGGGAATTCTTGGTATCAATCCTTCATTATTTGAAGCGGCAAGAGTTGACGGTGCAAGTAGTAAGCACATTTTCTTCAATATTACTCTTCCTTTACTTAAGCCAATTATGTTATTTACATTAGTAAACTCAGCAATTGGTGGTATGCAGATGTACGATATCCCTAAGCTTCTTACAGCCAGTGGATACGGAGATCCAGACTTCACAACTAGAACAATTACTATGTATATAAGAGATCTTGCATTTACAGGATCTAAGCAGTTAGGTAAATCATCAGCTGTATCTTTAGTATTGTTCGTAGTAACACTTATCATGAGCCTTATCTTATTCTATATCATGAGAGATAAGGATGAAATTGCTGAACAGAAGGCAATTAAAGCTAGAAAAAAACTAGAAAGGAGTAAGAACTAATGAATACAGAAAGCATGACAATTAATATTAGAATAGCTCAGTTCCTTCGTGGACTTGTTTGTGTATTTTTGTGTATTTTAAGTTTGTTTCCTTTTTATGTAATGCTTGTTAACGCAACAAGAAGTAGTGTTGACATTCAGCAGAGTTTTTCTCTTATGTTTTCAAATCATATAGGTGACAACTATAAAAACCTTATTAAGCAGTGTAATGAAACAGTACCTCTTTGGAGATATATGGCTAACAGCCTTATTATTGCTGTATTCTCAACATCACTTGGTGTTTATTTTTCAACACTTACAGCATACGGTGTTAGCATTTATAAGTTCAAAGGAGTTAAGTTTGTTTGGGCATTTATTCTTGCAATCATGATGATCCCAGCACAGGTTTCATCAATCGGTTTCTTTAGATTTGTATATCAGACAAACATGGGAAATTCATATATCCCACTTATTATTCCAGCAATAGCTGCTCCAGCTACAATTTTCTTTATGAAGCAGTACATGCAGAGTGCACTTCCTAAAGAAATTATTGATGCAGCAAGAATTGATGGTTCAGGAGAATTCAGAACATTTAACGAAATAGCAGTTCCACTTATGAAGCCAGCTATCGCTACACAGTGTATTTTCTGCTTTATCGGTTCATGGAATAACCTTTATACTCCTTCAATGATACTTACATCACAGGCTAAATATACACTTCCGATGTTCGTTCAGATCATGAGAGGTGAGAGATTTAGAACTGATTTCGGTATCATTTACGTAGGTCTTGTTATTACAATTGCTCCAATATTTATCGTTTATTGTATTCTTTCAAAATACATCATCGCAGGTGTAGCACTTGGTGGTGTTAAGGAGTAATTATGTTTTCTAAAGATTTTGCCTGGGGCGTGGCAACAAGCTCTTACCAGATTGAAGGCAACTCTGAATTCATTGGGGGAGGCCCTAGCGTTTGGGATGAGTTTGTTAAAATCCCGGGTGTTATTGATGATGGTTCAACAGGCGATATTGCCTGTGACCATATAAATAAATATAAAGAAGATTTTAAGCTTATGAGTGAGCTTGGAATCAAGCACTACAGATTTTCTGTAAGCTGGGCAAAAATAATGCCTCACGGAGTTGGCGAGGTTAATGAAAAGGCTATTTCTTTATATAGAGATATGATTGAAGAAATGAAGTCTGTAGGTATTACACCATACCTCACAATGTTCCACTGGGAATACCCACAGGAGCTTATGGAAAAGGGCGGATGGCTTAATCCAGAGTCACCAGAGTGGTTCTATGAGTATGCAAAGGTTATTGCAGAAAATTTCACTGATGTGTGTGACTACTTTTTCACAATAAATGAGCCACAATGTGTTGTAGGACTAGGACATATTAATGGAGTACATGCACCAGGTCTTAAACTACCTAAAAAGGACACATTCCAGATAGCACATAATATGCTAAAGGCTCACGGTTATGCAGTAAAAGCTTTAAGAAAATATGGAAATAGCAATACAAAAGTAGGTATAGCTCCTACTGCAGGAGTTGCATATCCATATGTTGAATGTGAAGGCGATATTAATGCAGCAAAGAGCGTGTACTTTGGGAGCGACTGGCAGGAGGATATATGGTGCTGGAATGTTACATGGTTCCTTGATCCTGTAGTTTTTGGACATTATCCTGAAGACGCTATGGAGAAGTATAAAGAATTTCTCCCACGCATAACAGCAAAAGACATGGAATTAATAAGCCAGCCGATAGACTATATAGGACAGAATATCTATAACGGATATTGGATTGCTGAGCAGTCAGATGGAACACCAAGATATGTGGACAGACCTGAAGACTTTCCAAAGACTGGACTTGACTGGCCAGTAACACCTAAGTGTCTTTATTGGGGCCCTAAATTTTTATATGAAAGATATAATCTTCCAATTTACATCACTGAAAATGGGGCAGCGTACCCAGATGAAGTTGTAGAAGAGGATATTAAACGCGTTCATGATGCAAAGAGAGTTGAATTCCTTGAGGGCTATTTAAAACAACTTAAGCGAGCTGTAGACGATGGCGTAGACGTAAGGGGCTATTTCCTTTGGTCATTAATGGATAACTTTGAATGGGCATCAGGATATACACAACGTTTTGGTATTATATACGTTGATTTTGAAACCCAGGAAAGAATAAAAAAAGATTCAGCATACTATTATAAGACAGTATGTGAATCTAATGGAGATACACTATAAAAGCTATTTAGACAAGCTCCATGTAGAATGGAAGTGTGTATCACGGTATTTCTTAGGAGTCATTCCTTCGTACTTTTTAAAAATTGAAATAAAGTGACTTTGAGAAGAAAAGGCCAAGTAGTTGGCTATGTCTATGAAAGAATATTCTGAATAGCATAGAAGATTACGGGCCTTTTCTATTTTTGTTAAATTAATATATTCACGTATTGAAACACCCATTTCTTTAGCAAAAAGTTTTGATAAATAGCTTTCTGATAAATTAACGTGTTCTGCTAAATCTGATAAAAGAATTGGTCTATAAATATTTGCGGAAATGTATTCTAGGGTTTCCTTTATAGAACGAGATATAACGTTTCGATTTTTTAATGAAATCATTGTTTCACAAAAATCAAGACACATAGCACTATGGATTCGATTTATTTCCTCAATGGTTTTAACACTGTCCATCTTATATATATAGTAGTCACTCATGCTATAGGCTTTATCCTGCTCAAGGCCACGACCTACACAGTATCTAGTAATCATGGCAGTACCTATTACAAAGTGATAGCGCATATTTCTTATTTCATTATCTGAAAGAACACCAAGTCCCTCTGTATTAGTAAATTTATTCTTATTACAATATGAAATAACATCATCCATATTTCCTGAGGATACAGCATCATATATAGCGACCTCTTGTTCAATTGGATTTCTGCTAAGACCAGATTCATGTATAAAAATATCATGTGATGATTTCATAAATGTCTCCTAAAATTAGATGATTCAAGTGGCATAGCTATGATCTATTTGTCTGATTAATTATTTGAATTATATAACGAAATAGTAATAAGTGAAAGTTCTGTTATAAATGATATAGATTAGTCTATCGTATGTAGCTAAAAAGGTGTACAATATATTTCATAACGTTGACGCGTTAAAATACAAGAAAAGGATGAAGGTATATGTTTAAATTATTGATTTTACTGCTGTATTTTGCAGTGCTTATTGGGATTGGATTTTATTGTAGAAAAAATGCTACAGATGTAAATGGATTTGTTCTTGGCGGACGTTCAGTAGGCCCATGGCTTACAGCTTTTGCCTATGGTACATCATATTTTTCTGCTGTAGTATTTGTTGGATATGCCGGTCAGTTTGGGTGGAAATACGGCGTATCAGCTACATGGGCAGGTATAGGTAATGCAGTAATTGGTTCATTATTAGCGTGGGTTATTTTAGGAAGAAGAACAAGAATAATGAGCCAGCATCTTGACTCAGCAACAATGCCTCAGTTTTTTGGAAAAAGATTTGATTCTACACCTCTTAAAATCGGAGCATCTGTTATAGTATTCATATTTTTAATACCATATACAGCATCGTTATATAATGGATTATCAAGACTCTTTGGTATGGCATTCAATATAGATTATTCTGTATGTATTTTACTTATGGCTGTATTAACTGCAATTTATGTTATAGCAGGTGGATATATGGCTACAGCCATTAACGATTTCATACAGGGAATAATTATGTTATTTGGAATTGTTACAGTAATAGTAGCTGTATTAAACAGTAAGGGCGGTCTTATGGCAGCACTTGATGGACTTGCAAGAGTTTCAGATGAAACAGTATCATCAACACCTGGTGTTTTTGCATCATTTTTAGGACCAGATCCACTAAACCTTATGTTCGTAGTAATACTTACTTCTCTTGGAACCTGGGGATTACCTCAGATGGTACAGAAGTTCTATGCAATTACTGATGAGTCAGCAATTAAAAAGGGTACAATTATTTCAACTGTATTTGCGCTTGTAGTTGCTGGAGGCTGTTATTTCCTTGGAGGCTTTGGAAGACTATTTTCAGATAAGGTTGATGTTGCAACAGAAGGCTTTGATGCTGTTATTCCAGCAATGCTATCTGATTTATCACCTGTATTAATTGCGCTTGTAGTAATACTTGTTTTATCAGCTTCAATGTCAACATTATCATCACTTGTTTTGGCATCAAGCTCCACATTAACGATTGATTTTCTACAGGATAATTTCATTAAAGATATGTCTGAAAAGGCAAGATTATTATGCATCCGAATCCTTGTAGTTGTATTTATTGCAATATCTTCTGTGTTAGCCCTTATTCAGTATAAGAGCTCTGTTACATTTATAGCACAGCTTATGGGCGTATCATGGGGTGCGCTAGCTGGTTCCTTCTTAGCACCATTTATGTACTCACTATATGGTAAGTGGGTAAGTAAGGCCAGCTGCTGGGTATGCTTTATTTTCTCATCAGTGCTTATGTTAGTTAACATTTTCGCAAGAAGCTCATTTCCTAAGATCATGCAGTCACCAATCAACTGTGGTGCAATTGCAATGCTTGCAGGTCTTGTGATTGTTCCACTTGTCAGTCTTGTAACAAAGAAGCCTGATAAGAAGCTTGTTGATGATGCCTTTGCGTGCTATGACGTTAAAACTGAAGTTAGTAAGAAAGAATCACTTGGAAAATAAAAAGCGAGGAAAAAATGCCAGTTATAGAATATTTGGAAAGAAACGCTGACTTATATGGGGATGAGGTGGCGTTAGTAGAACTTAATCCTGAAGAAAAGGATACAAGAAAGATGACCTGGAAGGAGTTTGATCTGATTCAGTCAGATAGCTTCAGGCCATATAGAAGAGAAATTACATGGAGCGTATTTGATGAAAAGGCAAATAGATTTGCAAATATGCTTCTTGGACGTGGAATAAAAAAAGGCGATAAGGTTGCTATTATTATGTATAACTGTCTTGAGTGGCTTCCAATTTATTTTGGTGTACTTAAGACAGGTGCTATAGCAGTACCTTTTAACTTTAGATACGACGCAGATGAGATATTATATTGCGCAGAGCTCGCTGAAGTAGATGTAATTGTATTTGACCCTGCATTTATTGGAAGAATAGAGCAGCATGCTGATCGTCTTTCTAAAAACAGATTATTAATTTATGTAGGCGATGGATGCCCTCCTTTTGCAGAAAGCTATAGAGAGCTTGTTGCAGACTGTAAGAGCTCAAGACCAAATATAGAAATTACAGATGAAGATTTTGGGGCAATCTATTTTTCATCAGGAACTACCGGATTCCCAAAGGCTATATTACATAAGCACTTATCCTTAACTCAGGCTGCCCAGATGGAACAAAAGCATCATGAGACAGGAAGAGATGATGTATTTTTGTGTATACCTCCTTTATATCATACTGGAGCAAAATTCCACTGGATGGGATCCTTAGTTGCAGGCTCTAAGGCTGTACTTTTAAAGGGTGCTAAGCCAGAGACAATTATATCAGCAGTTTCAACTGAAAAATGCTCTATAGTATGGCTGCTTGTGCCATGGGCTCAGGATATTCTTGACGCCTTTGACAGAGGAGATATTGATCCTAAGCAATATGATTTATCTAAATGGAGACTTATGCATATTGGTGCTCAGCCAGTTCCCCCATCATTAATTAAAAGATGGAAGGAATATTTTCCAAATCATCAGTATGACACAAATTACGGATTATCAGAATCTACTGGCCCTGGATGTGTTCATCTTGGTATGGAAAATATTCATAAGGTTGGAGCTATTGGTGTCCCTGGTTACAGATGGGAATGTAGAATCGTAGAAGAAGATGGCATTACAGATGTTGAGCCGGGCGAGGTTGGAGAATTAATTGTAAAGGGTCCAGGTGTAATGACCTGCTATTACAATAATGAAGAAGCAACTAAAGAAACTATTAGAGATGGCTGGCTGTATACAGGCGATATGGCAAGACAGGATGAGGATGGTTTCATTTTCTTAGTAGATCGTAAGAAGGATGTTATTGTAAGCGGTGGAGAAAATATTTATCCAGTACAGATTGAGGATTTTATCAGGAAGAATGATAAGGTAAAGGACGTTGCCGTTATTGGTTTGGCGGATCAAAGACTTGGAGAAATAACTGCTGCGATTATTGAAGCAAAGGAAGGTATGACCCTTACTGAGGAAGAAATTAATGATTTCTGTCTTGGAATGGCAAGATATAAGAGGCCAAAGAAAATAATATTTACTGAAATACCTCGTAATGCTACAGGAAAAATAGAGAAGCCAAAGCTACGTGAAAGATTTGGCGCAACCAATTTGGTTGAAAAAGAAACAATAGGATAAAAGGTAGGAAATCAGAATGAAAGAATTAATGCTTGGAAATAAAGCAATAGCTCGTGGGCTATATGAAGCTGGATGCAGTGTAGTATCTAGCTATCCAGGAACTCCAAGTACAGAAATAACAGAGGAAGCTGCATTTTATAATGAAATATATTGTGAATGGGCTCCTAATGAGAAAGTTGCTCTGGAGGTTGCACATGGCGCTACGCTTGGAGGCGTTAGAGCAGCATGTGCTATGAAGCATGTTGGATTAAATGTCGCAGCAGACCCTTTGTTTACAATTTCATATCAGGGGTTAAATGCAGGTCTTGTTATATTTGTAGCTGATGATCCTGGTATGCATTCATCTCAGAATGAACAGGATTCAAGACATTATGCAATAGCTGCAAAGGTGCCTATGCTTGAGCCATCAGATTCAGAAGAGGCAAGAGTATTTACAAAAAAGGCCTATGAAATATCAGAAAAATTCAATACTCCTGTATTTGTAAAAATGTGTACTAGAGTTGCACATTCTCAAAGCGTAGTAAGCTTAGAGGATAGAGTACTTAAAAATAAGGTTAAGTATGTAAAAGATCCAACTAAGGTTATGATGACAAAGAATTCAAGGGATGCGCATGTTAGAGTAGAAAATAGAACTGTCGAAATCACAGAATATGCTGATAACTCAGACATTAATAAGCTTGAGAAGGCTGATAGCCGGATTGGTATTATTACAAGTAGTACATCCTATCAGTATACAAAAGAAATATTTGGAGATAGGGTAAACATCCTTAAGCTTGGAATGATATATCCGTTACCAGATAAGCTGTTAATGGATTTTGCAAAAGACCTTGATACTATTATTGTTATAGAAGAATTAGATCCAATTATTGAAACATACTGCAGAAGTAAAGGATTATCAGTTTATGGTAAAGATATATTCCCTGTATGCGGTGAGTTTACTCAGAATTTAATTAAGGAATGCTTAAGCAAGAAGCTTCCAGAAGCCCTTCCAAAGGATATGATTTTGCCTGTAGGAAACAAGCTTGATGAAGCTATACCTATGAGGCCACCGGTTATGTGTGCGGGTTGCCCTCATAGAGGAGTGTTCTATACTCTTAAAAAGTTAAACTGTATGGTTTATGGTGATATTGGATGCTATACACTTGGCGCAGTAGCTCCTCTTAATTCTATGGATCTTAATGTCTGTATGGGAGCATCCTGTTCTGGACTTCATGGCTTTAATCTTGCCATGGGCGAAGAGGGCGAAAAACATAGCGTTGGAGTCATAGGAGATTCAACCTTTATCCATTCTGGAATGACTGGAATAACTGATATTTCCTACAATATGACAAATTCAACTGTAATCATACTCGATAATTCCATTACTGGAATGACAGGCCATCAGCAGAATCCAACTACTGGAAAGAATCTTAGAGGAGAGCCTGCGGGAAAAGTAGATTTAGAGGCACTATGTAAAGCACTGGGCTATAGAAGGGTTACTGTTGTTGATCCATATGACTTAAATGCCTTGGAAGAAGTAATTAAAACTGAGCTTGATGCAGATGAGCCATCTATTATTATAAGTAGACGCCCGTGTGTAATGATTAAGGGAACTGTTCACAATCCACCGATTAAGCCAAATACGGATAAGTGCGTAGGATGCAAAATGTGCATGAAAATAGGATGCCCAGCGATTAGCGTTCAGGATGGAAAAGTTGTTATTGATAATACGCTCTGCGTTGGATGTAATGTTTGTGCAAAGATGTGTAAGGTGGGAGCGTTAGGAGAATAATGATGGCGACTAAAAATATAATGATTGTTGGTGTTGGCGGACAGGGCACTTTACTTGCAAGTAAGCTTCTTGGAGCAGTATTACTTGATATGGGATATGATGTAAAGGTTTCTGAGGTTCATGGAATGAGCCAAAGAGGAGGCTCTGTTGTAACATATGTGAGATTTGGCGAAAAGGTTTATTCTCCTATAATAGATAAGGGAGAGGCGGATATAATACTATCATTTGAGCTGTTAGAGGCTGCAAGGTGGCTTGAATATTTAAAGGACGGCGGCCAGATGATAATTAATACTCAAAAGATGGAGCCAATGCCAGTAATAATTGGAGATGCAAAATATCCTGAAAATATTACAGCTAAGCTAGAAGAAAAGGGTGCAAAGGTAGATGCCCTTGATTTCCTTAAAATAGCAAATGAAGCAGGATCGTCAAAGGCAGTTAATATTGCTCTAATGGGACGCTTGTCAAACTATTTTAAAGAAATTCCTGATGAAGTATGGGATAGAGTTATGGAAAAGACTGTTCCAGCTAAGTTTCTTGATTTAAATAAAAAAGCCTTTTTAGCAGGTAAAAAGGCTTAAATCTATACTTTATGAAATGTAAGTGTTGATTTCGATAATATTTTTCCCTCGTGGGATTTTAAAAGAACATCGACAACTGCTGTAGAGGAGCCGGAGTGAATAACTTCGGCTTCACCTATTATTTCAGCTGTATTAATTGCTGGCCTTATATAATTTATATTGCCTGAAAGTGTTACAACATTTCCCATGCAGGATATTGCAGCTATTCCTGCAATTGTATCAGCAAGAGAAAAAATACACCCTCCATGAACAGCATTCCAGGAATTTAAATGAAGCTCATTTATTACAATTCGCCCCTTAACATATCCTTTTTTAGCTTCAAGTATTTCCATTCCATTAGCCTTAATGAATCCAGAGTTAAGCTTATCTTCAATGATTTCTATAAGATTTTCATCGATATTATCTAAATTACTCATTTTTTACCTCACACGTATATTATTATAGCATAAATTCATTGCAAATAAGAGATATTACCATTAAAATATAAAGGATAATTCTGTGGACAACCGCAGTAAAATAGAAAGTGAGTTATTATGGCAGATGAGATTTTAAATGCTCCTGTTGAAGAAGCAGAAGTAAACACTAACTTTATCTACAACTTTATTAGAGACGATATTGCAGAGGATGGCCAGTTTGTTGGAAAAACTGTACATACACGTTTCCCACCAGAGCCAAACGGATATCTTCATATCGGTCACTGTAAGGCATTATGTATAGGTTTTGGAATGGCCGAAAGATTCGACGGCCTTTGCAATCTTAGAATGGATGATACAAACCCTGCAAAAGAAGATACAGAATATGTTGATGCTATTAAGCAGGATATTCACTGGCTTGGATTTGACTGGGGAGATAGATTCTTCTACGGTTCTGATTATTTTGAAAAAGATTATGAATATGCGGTAGAGCTTATTAAAAAGGGATTAGCTTATGTATGTGAGCTTACTCCTGAAGAGTTCAAAGCAAATCGTGGAGATATAAATACACCAGCTACTTCACCATATAGAGATCGTCCTATAGAGGAGAATCTTGCATTATTTGAAAAGATGCGTAATGGTGAAATTGAAGAAGGCAAGATGACACTTAGAGCAAAAATTGATCTTGCTAGTGGTAACTTCAATATGAGAGATCCTGTTATATACAGAATCCGTTTTATAAATCATCACCGTCAGGGAACAAAATGGTGCATTTTCCCTATGTATGATTTTGCACATCCTATCCAGGATGCACTTGAAGGAATTACACATTCTCTTTGCTCACTTGAATATGAGGATCACAGACCACTTTATGACTGGGTTGTAACAAACGTTTCAATTCCATTCCATAAACCTCGTCAGATTGAGTTTGCAAGACTTGGAATTGATCATACTGTAATGAGTAAGAGAAAGTTACGTCAGCTTGTTGAAGAAAACTATGTTTCAGGCTGGGATGATCCAAGAATGCCTACTCTTTGCGGACTTAGAAGACGTGGCTATACAGCAAATTCTATTAAGAATTTCTGCGAATCAATTGGAGTTGCAAAAAATACAAGTATTATTGAGTTTGCAGAGCTTGAAAGATGTTTAAGAGAAGATCTTAATGAAAGTGCTGTACGTACAATGGCTGTTGTAAATCCAGTAAAGCTTACAATTACAAACTATCCAGAAGGCAAATCAGAAGTATTTGAAGTGGAGAATAACCCATTAAGACCTGAAGACGGAACTCATGAGATTACATTCAGCAAGCACCTTTATATGGAAGCAGATGACTTCCTTGAGGAGCCTATTCCTAAATATAAGAGAATGTATCCGGGAAATGAAGTACGTTTGAAAGGTACATATCTTGTAACATGTACAGGATGTGTCAAAGATGAAAACGGAAATGTTGTAGAGGTCCTTTGCGAGTATGATCCAGAGTCGCGCGGTGGTAATCCTGCTGATGGACGCAAGGTCAAGGGAGCAACAATTCATTGGATTGATGAAAACTCATGTGTAGATGCAGAAGTTCGTTTATATGAAAATCTTTTCGATGACCCACAGCCAGATGGACCAGACAAGAACTTCCTTGAATGCCTCAATAAAGAAAGTCTTGTAGTTCTTAAAAACTGTAAGGTTGAACCTAAAATGGTAGAGGTGGCTAAAGAATTTGAAAAGACTGAAAATAAGACAGGTATAAACGCTCCTACATTCCAGTTTATGAGAGTTGGATTCTTCTGTATGGATAATAAGGATAGTTCACCAGAACACCTTGTATTTAATAGAAGTGTACTTCTTAAGGACGGATTTAAGAAATAGTTTACATAATGCATTATAAGAAAAGCCGAGGTAATTAGAAATATAATACCTTGGTTTTTTTATGTAAATATATTGTTCTTTAAAAAATACAAATAAAAAAAACTCATATTTGTTGAAATATGTGACAGTTTCTGATAAAATTTAGTCACTATACTTAATGTTTAATGTGGGGGAACGCATATGGCAAAGAAAGACAAATCTAAACAAAAAGGGAAAGGCAAGCTGAATATATATTTAACACTTATTCTTTTTGCTTTAATTCCAATGATTACAGGTATTGCTGTTTCACTTGTAATTAACCTTAAGGAAGCTAGTAAGGAACTTAAACAGGTTACTAATAACTCACTTCTTGCAGTAGTTAATGACACTGGAACAACAATCGATAACAGCTTTAAAACAAATGAGGATATTGTTAAAGCATTTGCAGCAGCTCCTATTGTTAAGGAAGTTCTTAATAATCCAGATGATGCAGCATTGCAGGAAGAAGCTCAGGCTTATACAGCTGATTTCTTTGGACAGTTGGAAGGTTGGGAAGGAATTTATATCGCAAACTGGAATTCAACACTTTTAACTCACCCAGCGCCACCAGTTGTTGGTAGAACAATGAGAGAGGGCGATGCTCTTAAGAGCCTTCAGGATTCAATGCTTGCAATGAATGGAGAAGTATTTAATACAGGTATTATTACATCACCAGCTTCTGGAGAACTTATTATTTCAATGTACTATCCAGTATTTGATGGCGATACACCAATCGGTTATGTTGGCGCTGGAACATTTATGGGACCTATCGCTTCAAGCTGTACAGATGTTTCAAGTCTTGGAATGAGTTCTGCATATACATACGTAGTTGATAAAGACAGCATAATGATTTTCCATCCAGATGAATCAAAGATTGGAAATCCTGTAGAAAATGAGGTAGTTAAAGGTCTTATTTCACAGATGCAGGCTGGTGCTCATCCAGAACCAAAGTGTGTAACATATAACTATAAAGGCAAAAATAAATTTGCTGCATATTATGTAGGCGTTAATGAATCATATGTTGCTGTTCTTACAGCTGATGAAGCAGATGCTACTAAGAAAATCAATGAACTTATGGTGATTTCTATTGTTGCAGCAGTTATTCTTGTAGCAGTATTCATAGTAGTAGCTATACTCGTGGCAAGACTTATTGCAACACCACTTAAGCAGATTGCAGTATTTACTGAGAGAGTATCAGAAGGTAAGCTTAATGCTAAGATCGGTGCTGATTCACATATCGTAGAAATTAAGCAGATTATCGAAGCAGCTAGAAAGTTAAGACAGTCACTCTTAGATATCACAGGCGGTATCAATGGCGGTATGACAAGTCTTGATGGCGATATGAACAATATTACAAGCTCTGTTGGTACATGTTCAGATGCTATGGAAGGCGTTACAGCAGCAATTGATGGTATTGCTAAGGGCGCTATGGAAATGGCTGAATCAATTCAGAATACAGCTAATAACATGGCTCAGGTTGGAGAAGAAATCGAAAACATCAAAGCACTTGCTGAGAACGCAAAGGGTAACGCATCAGATGTTATGCGAATTAGTGGAATTGCTAAAGATAATCTCCAGCAGCTTCTCGAAGCAAACAATGCAACAGTTGGTATTTCAGCCGACGTAGTTGCTGGTATCAGTGATACAGGAAATGCAATCAATGAAATTAGCGAAGCTGCTAATGTTATTACAGGAATTGCTACACAGACAAACCTTCTTTCACTTAATGCTTCAATTGAAGCAGCTAGAGCAGGTGAGGCTGGTAAGGGATTCGCAGTAGTTGCTCAGGAAATTCAGAAACTTGCAGAACAGTCAAATGCATCAGCAAGCGAAATTCAGGTTATTATTGCTAACATTGTTGAAAAGTCAAACAACAATACAGCTCTTGTAGAAAAGATTCAGGCTTCTATTAATAACGAAGGTCAGGTTCTTCAGGCAGTTCAGTCAAGCTTCGAAGAAGTTACAGAATGTATTGATGTTACATCAGAAGCTATTACAGCAATTCATGGTAGCGCAATCAACCTTGATACTGCTAAGGATGCAGTTCTTGATGAAGTAAGCACATTATCATCTATTTCAGAAGAGAATGCAGCAAGCTGTGAAGAAACAACAGCATCTATCATCTCAGTTAACGCTACAATGGGTGATATTGCTTCAGATTCAAAGGCTACACTTGATATCTCTTCAAAACTTAAAAATGATATCAGCTACTTTGAACTTTAATTAAAAAATGATTATGAGGACGCTCAGAAATGAGCGTCCTTTTTCTTTTGTTTATTGTAAAAAATTCCAATAAAAATTGTTGACATAAATTGTTTACATGTGCTCATTATTGTTGTAAAATCATGATTAAATGGGGATAAAGGGTGGTTACATGAACAGACAGAGAAAGACCAAATTAATAACATATATTTGTGTAGCAATAATTTGTATGGCATTTATTGTTGGAGCAGTAGTTCGCTGTGCTCTTTTAATAATGGATAACTACACAAATCAGCTCAAACAAAGCTTGTCTGATGTATCAGATCAATATGCAGCCACACTATCAGAGCAGGTTGAGACAAGATACAATCTTTTACAGAGCGTCGCTGTAAGTTTCGAAAAAGAAGGCGAAAATCGAAATAATATAATTGACAACTTTGTACCTGTTGTCGAGTCATTTGACTTAAAGAGACTTGGTATAGTTGACAAAGATGGAATAGTTCATGCTACAGATGGTTCTGGAAGTAATGTTATGTTCCGCGATTTCTTTAAAAGAAGTATATCTGGAGATACATATATTTCAGATATTTTAATAGATTCAATTTCTGATGATAAAGAGAAAATAATTGTTATGAGTATGCCACTTCATAATAATTCAGGTGAAATTGATGGAATTGCAGGACTTACATATAAATTAGATTCATTAAGTGATGAATTAAGCATTAAGAGCTTTGAAGGATACGGTGATAATTTCGTTATAAATCATTCTGGTGAAATTGTAGTTTCATCTAATGAAGATATTTTGCCAGTGTATCACAGAGTTACCCTTGCTGATATTGAGATTACAGATCACGGTAATAGTGGAAACGTAAGTTTTGCTGAAACAATCGTAAGAGAATCATACATGGATGGAATGTTTGAAATAAAGGATAAGGAATACTACTTTATTTTTACACCAGTTGAAATTATGGAAAATAATTCAACCTGGTACATTTTATCAGTTGTGCCAAGTGAGTATCTTATGCTCAAGTTTTGGGGCGTACAAAGAAACTTATACAGGATGATTGCAATTGTAATGCTGGTCATCACAGTGACTATACTTGGTACAAGATATTTCTTTAGAAATCAGCGTAGATTAACATATAAACTTGCGTATACATCACCTGTAACAGGTGGAGCAAATCTACCAAGATTTTTAGACAATATGAAAAGCGTAAAACGCGGTGGCTATATTGCATTTATGAATCTTGAGGACTTTACCCATACATCTGTTGCTACTGGAATAGAAAAAAGTAATGAATTAGTAAAAATAATCTGGGATGTAATTAAAAACTTCATGAAGTATGGTGAATATGCAGGTCATGATCATATTGATACCTTTGTACTTTATTTTAATGAAAGAAGTAATGTCGCAGTAGAGGAAAGGCTTAATAAATTAAGAGATCTTATTCATGAAGCAGGGCATGAAAATAATATTCCATGGGTATTCCCTAAGTTTGGAGTATGCAGAATTTCAGAAGAAAATGATGTAAAAACAGCATATTCAAAGGCAGAATATACATCATATGATACATGGGGTTCTACTAAGTTTGTATCATTTTATAGTGAAGAAGACTACGAAAAGCAGACATTAAATAAAAATATAGAAGAATACTTTGAAATTGCACTAGAAGAAGAGCGTTTCGAAGTGTGGTACCAGCCAAAATACAGCATATCTGGTGAAAAGATGACTGGCGCAGAAGCACTTGTAAGATGGAGAAAAAGAGATGGTATGATTCTCCCACCAGGTGCATTTATACCTCGTCTTGAAAAAAATGGTGAGATTGCAAGACTTGATGAGTATGTATTTGAACATACCTGCAGACAGATAAGAGAATGGAAGGATAAAGGATATTCTACGGTTCCTGTTTCTATTAATGTTTCAAGAGCAACATTCTATAGAGATAAAGTTGTTGAAACATATATGAGTATTCTCTCTAAATACAATTTAAAGCCAAGTGATGTGCAAATAGAAGTTACAGAAACAATACTTGGTGGAAATGACAATATATTAGACCTCCTTACTAAGTTTAGAGAGAATGGAATAAAGATTCTTATGGATGATTTTGGATCTGGATATTCATCGCTTTCAACGCTAAATATGAGATGCTTTGACACTCTTAAAATTGATAAGAGTCTTGTTGATGAGATTTTAAATGACTATGGAAGAATCATAATAAATCAGACTATAGAGCTTGGTAATGAACTTGGACTATATATTACTGTTGAGGGAGTAGAGGATAAGCAACAGATAGACATATTACATGGAATGAAATGTAATGATATTCAGGGCTATTTCTTCTCAAAGCCTTTACCAGCTGCAGAGTTTGAAGAAAAGATTAAGTAATTTATTTATTCAGTAAATAGTAGGTAAGTAATATATGATTCATATATTTATTATTAATACTTTAGTGGCTCCACCTAGATATGGAGATGCAATAAAAGAAATGTTGTCTGACAGTAATATCAAATACTATGTCTTTAACACAAGTAAAAAAGGCATGGAAGGCGATATTGCAGAGAGAATGATAAGGTTTTTCGAAGGTGAAAAGCTTAGGTTTTATTGCATTGGAGGGTCTGGAACCTTTAGAAATGTTGTGAATAAAGCAATAGATTATCAGGACGCTGAATTTGCGTTTTGCCCATATGGTGCAACTAACGACTTCCTTAAGGTTTTTGGCGAAGATGAAGCATATTTTAAGGATTTAAATAACCTAATTAATGGTAATGTTGTAGATATTGATTATATTAAGACTAATCATGGTGTAGCTGTAAATACAGTTTCCTTTGGAACAGATGCTGAATATTCAAAATATGTTATGACATCGGAAGAATTCGAAGTACTAGGGAAAAAGCTTGCTTTTGCACTTCCATTTTTCAGGGCAATTTTTAGCTCCAAGAAGCAGCGTGTTACTATTACATACAACGGAATAAGTGTATCGGATTATATTTCAGAGGCTATTATTGGTAATGGGTATGTGCTTGGCGGAGGAATTAAATTCTCTGATAAGTTTGACTATAGAGATGGTAAATTAAGCTATACATTTATTTTTAATAAAAGCCGTCTACAGCTTACGAGATTATTATTTAAGCTTGTTGGTGGAAAACTAAACGAAGTCCTTGATGAGGTTATTACAGGAGAAATAACAGAATGCGATTTAAGGACAGAGGATGGAAAAGACATTTTCGTGAACTTTGATGGTGAACTTGTTGATGCCGATAACTATTGGCATATGGAGATAGTTGAAAGGGGACTTAAATTTATAGTTCCTAAGATGATAGAAATTAACTAAAAGGTGATACTTTGGAAAACGGCTATAGAATAGTACGAATTTTTTCGATTATAGTATTTGGTACATTAGGCATAGGTAGTATATTAGCCAGATTTATGCACACTGGACTTAGCGTTGCAAACTTTATTGTGGCAGTAACGTGGCTGATTACATTTTTAACGCTTGTTATGCTTAAATTTGAAACTGAGGGCCAGATAAGAATGTTTTATTTTATTGAAATTTTTGGCCTGACTATTTTTTCGTGTATTTTTTCAATAGATTTTAACAGACCGGCGCTTTTAGTTTTCTACTTATACAATATATGGCTTATTAATGTAGCAGGAATGAGAAAGTATTTATTTTCTGTAATGGCTTTGCTTGATTCAGCTATAGCGATATTCATGTGCGTATTTTTAAAGGAATTCGATGCAATGGATTGTCTAGCGTTTATAGGCTCTATTGTTATAGCTTACTGGGTTTCATTTGTGTTTGCAGATAAAACATCCAGAATGATGCAGATGATCAAAGAACAGAATCAGAGCTATGATGATATGATTCTTCTTATTGAAGATAGATTTGTTAAGGAAAAGGGTGCAAATACAGCGAAGAGTACATTCCTTGCCAATATGTCTCATGAAATCAGAACTCCTATTAATGCTATTCTTGGTCTTAATACAATGATATTAAGAGAGAGTAATGAAAAGAATACTATCGAGTATGCAAATGATATAGATGCAGCTGGACAAAATCTATTGTCTCTTGTAAATGATATACTTGATATCTCAAAAATAGAATCAGGTAAAATGGAAATTGTTCCGGTTTCATATGATCTTGCAGCTCTAATTAATGATGTAGTAAATCTCACAAAAACAAAGGCCATAGCAAAAGAACTTGAATTTAATTTAGAAGTTGATGAAAAGCTTCCAAGTGGGTTATTTGGCGATGATGTACGTATAAGACAGATTCTTATCAATTTGGTAACAAATGCTATCAAATATACTAAGAAAGGTTCAGTTACATTACAGGTGGGTGGAAATGCAACTGACAATAATGTAGCCCTTAGTTTTAGCGTTAAGGATTCTGGTATTGGAATTAAAGACGAAGATAGGGAGAAACTTTTCACTAAGTTTAAACGTCTTGATACTGTTAAAAATAGAAATGTTGAAGGAACAGGTCTTGGACTTACAATTACATCAACACTTCTTGAAATGATGGGTTCAAGCCTAAATGTTGAGAGTGAATATGGCGTTGGGTCAACATTCTCATTCACAATTAATCAAAAGATTATGAGATATGATACTATAGGAGACATAGGCGGTATCTCATCCAAGAAGGTTGATAAGAAGGAGGCAGATGTTCGTTTTATTGCACCAGATGCAAAGCTACTTGTAGTTGATGATAATAAAATGAACAGGATAGTCTTCCTAAAACTTCTTAAAAGAATAAAAGTCCAGGTTGATGATGCTGGTAGTGGTGAAGAAGCTCTAAAACTTATGGAAAACACAAAATACGATATTATATTCCTTGATCATATGATGCCTGGAATGGATGGAATAGATGTATTAAATAGACTTAAATGGGAAAAGCTACATCTAAATCATGATACAACAACTGTAGCTTTAACAGCTAATGCGTTATCTGGTTCAAGAGAGTTCTACTTAAAGGCAGGATTTGATGACTATTTATCAAAGCCAGTATCGCCGCCAAAGCTTGAACAGCTAATATTTGATTATTTGCCAGATGAAAAGAAAGAAATGTATAAGTAAAAGAGTCCTTTGCAATAATAAGGACTCTTTTGTATAATATTGAAAGAAAATTGAGGGTATTTACCCAAAATGTTATATGAATTCGCAAGTTTACATAATATATTTGCAATAATTATTGTGAATAAGTAACAATGGAAACACTATAATGCGAATTATATTGTGCATATGTAACATATAATTTCATATTTTATCTTTGTGCCATTTTTTGACGCATATATCTATATATGGTATAACCCATTATGTGCTATGGAAAGGTTCATAGTGAGGTAAGGAGATAAATATGAAGAAACTTATGACGGTTATCCCTGCTGCATTAGTATTATCTATTGCAATGATTGGTGGGGTAAACGCCGAAGAAGTTGCTGTAGCAGTACCAGAGGTTACATCTGAAGTTACTCTTCAGGGATTTCTTGAAAACGAAAACAGCATTGAAGCTACAGTTGAAGCAGAAGATGTTGAAGAAACTGAAACAGAAGTAAAAACATTTAGTGAAGTATTACTTGAAGCTGCATCTATTAATACTCTTACAGAAACTGAAGAAGAGGATGAGTTAGAAGTAGTAGAAGAAGAGGAAGTAGAAGAAGTTCCAGAAATCGTACTTCCATTTATACCAAAGTATTCAGAAGAAGATGTTGAATTACTTGCAAAGCTTATCTGGCATGAGGGAAATGCTCAGCCAAGAGACGGTAAGATTGCAATTGGTGAAGTAGTAGTAAATAGAATTGAATCAGACCTTTATCCTAGCACAGTAAAAGATGTTATATATCAGCCAGGTCAGTTTTCGCATTCAAGGGGAATTGCGGCTGCCGAACCTGATGCAGAAACATTGGAAATTGCTGATGAGGTTTTAAATCATGATCTTAGAGTTTTAGATAACCCTGCGATTTTGAATTTTAGAAACCCAAAGAAAACATCAAGAATTTCTGCAAGCGTAGAGAGAAACTGGGGAAAACTCCAGTATGCAACTTATTATGGTGATCACGCTTTTTATATCCATCCTGCTGCAGTGCCTGTTGATGAAGATGAAATAGAACCAGAAGAGGTACTTGCAAAGTCATGGAACGTAGAGCCAGAACAGGAAATATAATATTACTTATATCAGCAGTCATTTTATTAATGGCTAACTGGAATACATTTACGCTATATGAAACTATGAAAAGTATGAATGCAAAAATAATGGCATTTGTACTTATCATAGTTTTTTTATGTGTATGCGATCTTAAGGAAATAATTAAAGATAAGCTGTTTTATCTTATGATTGTAATAAATGTCATATCTATTGTTAATTTACTTGTTTTAGGCACAGGTAAGTATGCTATATTCCCAATATTTGATTTTACAATGACACTGTATCTTGTTGATAAGATTAAGCTTAAGAAGTCAGAAATTCTTATATCAGCAGCTTTGTTTGCAGTGTTCTTTATTTACTGGACTATTGATGTAAAAGGATATTTCAAAGGATATTCTATAAACTATGGTGGCCTTGTATTAATAGGTGGATTTATATTCCTAATCTTCCTTGAAGAGTATGTTAAATATTTAGTGAGTAAATATAATGGCACTAATGCAGTAGTATTATTCATTCAGAAATATTTATACATCATTACTACTATAGAAATGCTTACATTTGCTCTTGGATATAAGATTATGTCCTGGTATAGATCAAGAACAGCATTCTTTGCATTAGTGTTCTTTGCAGTATTTTTACTTATTCCAAGAAAATTCTATGGTAAAAAGGCCATATATCATGTGATAACAGCATTAATCATTGCAGGTGGATTCTTGCTTCCAGCTATATATGTGTACATTGGAAGAAGAGTGAATCCTGTTGATTATCAGATGTTTTATAAAACAATTTTTGATAGTAGATTTACTATTTGGCCAGATCTTTTAAATATTTATAAAAATTTTGCATTAACTGGTGTTGGCACAATTTATACAGCTAATGATGCATATAGACCAGGATTACTTGATACCTGTAATGCTTTTATTGATTTGTTAGTAGTATATGGGCCATTTGTTTGTGTAGGAACGCTGGCAATGCTTTATATAAGGCTTGTACAGTTTAGAAAGAGTGTTAATGATAATCATTTTGCAAAGCTTGGATATGCTCTTACTATGACAATGCTTGTTGCATCATACGGAGAAAGCATGATAATTGAAGTGCCATTTATGCTTCTCTTTATGTATGCGTTTATGTATATGAATAATCCTCTTGCAGAAGATGAATACAATGCTCTTAATCTTAAAAAATATAAAGAGATGTTTGCTAAAGGATTTAAGGATAAGCTTATTGCAACAACTCTTGCAGTGCTATTACCTGTAATTCTTTTCTTTATACTTGGACCAGTAGAAATCTATTATTCAAACTATGATGAATTTTCGTTTACAAATACAGACTATTTGTGGATGTTTATTTCTATTGCAGTTCTAGTGACTGCTGTATTAGTGACAATACTTACCGTTGTTCCTGATATCGTAAATAAAGTAATAATTGTTATATTAACAGCTGTATCAGTCGCATCATATGTGCAGTATATGTTCTTAAATAAAGAACTTATTATGGAAGATGGTGAGTTTATTGAGGCAGTAGACCTTGGTACATATCCTTTAGTTACTCTTGCAATATATATAGCTGTAGCGATAGTAGTCATTATTCTTGCCTGCATCTTTAGAAAGAAGATTTACGAATGTGTTACTTATGCTGCAGGCTTTATTACAATTATTGTACTTATAGCAACGCTTTCATTATTTGTTACACATATTGGAAAAACAAAAGAGAATATGTGGTATTCAGGAGTAGATCAGTTTAAGGTTGCAAAGGGTGATAATGTAATCGTAATAGTGCCAGACACCTTTGGAAGATGGGCCCTTAATGGAATGTTAGAAGAGTATCCAGGTTCAATTGATTTCCTAAATGACTTTACTTTCTTTGATAAAGAAGATTCAATGTATTATCCAACATATCCAGCGCTTCATCATATGCTAACAGCATATCCATATGATGGCACAATGAAGAGATATGAATACACAAGTAAGGCATTTGGCTCTGAAAAAACTAAGGAATTTTATAAAACTCTTCATGATAAGGACTATACAGTAAGGTTTTATACACCAGATATTTTCTTTGAAGATTTAACTGCAGGAATGGTTGATAATATTGAGGAAGCTCATATTACAATTGATAGACAGGCGCTTTGGAAACTTCTTTACAAGATGAGCGTATACAGATATGTTCCTTATGTTTTGAAGGCCACATTCCAGGCTACAACACTGGATATTGATAATATTAATGTTTATAACGGTGTTGGACCACACTGGCTTAATTCTGATTTCTATCCTGCAATGCACGAACAGAAAGTTACGATAGATGAGACAATAAATAATGCATTTATTCTTCATCATTTCAGAGGCGCTCATATGCCATATATGAGTAATGCAAATAATGAACTTGTGCCAGATAACAGCGTTGATGGAACAGAAACAGCTTATGG
>JAUNNN010000060.1 GCA_030531435.1 Lachnospiraceae bacterium | reverse complement strand
GAACAGAAACAGCTTATGGAACAATGGTATTAATAAAAGAGTATTTAGATTACCTTAAGGAAATTGATAAATATGATGATTCTACAATAATCATTGTAGGAGATCATGGATTTAACACAGTAGATTCTATTTATTTCATAAAGCATAAGAATGAAAAACATGATGAGATGGCGGTTGATAGTTCGCCTCTAACTCATGCTCAGTTCCAGGATACTGTGCTTGAAATAATAGGTGCAAAATAATATAAAAAAATGAATAAAATATTGAATTAAGTTATGCCACAAAGCTATGAAAATTTATAGTTTTGTGGCATAATTATTCTAAGTATGTTTTTTTAAATATTATAATTGAGGAGACTAGTGTATGAAGCCAGTAAAAGAAGGAAAAGTTCGTGAAATATACGACAACGGAGACAACCTTATCATGGTTGCAACAGACCGTATTAGCTGCTTTGATGTTATTCTTCATAACATCATTAAGAAAAAAGGAACAGTGCTTACTAAGATGTCAGAGTTCTGGTTTGATTTAACAAAGGACATCATCAAAAATCACATGATTTCAACAGATGTTAATGATATGCCAGAGTTTTTCAGAAAACCTGAATTTGACGGAAATTCTATGATGTGCAAAAAGCTTAATATGCTTCCAATTGAGTGTATCGTTAGAGGATACATTACAGGTAGTGGATGGGCTAGCTATCAGGAGAATGGAACAGTTTGTGGCATTAAGCTTCCAGAAGGCTTAAAGGAGTCTGATAAGCTCCCTGAGCCAATTTATACACCATCTACAAAAGCTGAGATTGGTGATCACGATGAAAATATATCATTTGAGCAGAGTGTAGCTCATCTTGAAAAGTATTTCCCAGGAAAAGGTCAGGAGTATGCTGAGAAGTTAAGAGATTATACAATCGCTTTATATAAAAAGTGTGCTGATTATGCTCTTACTAAGGGAATTATTATTGCAGATACAAAGTTTGAATTCGGACTTGATGAGAATGGTGAAATGTACATTGGAGATGAAATGTTAACTCCAGACAGTTCACGTTTCTGGCCAGCAGAAGGATATGAGCCAGGTCATTCACAGCCTTCATTTGATAAGCAGTTTGCAAGAGACTGGCTTAAGGCTAATCCTGGAAATGACTGGACACTTCCAGAAGATATTACAGAGAAAACTATTGCTAAATATCTTCAGGCATATAAGCTCCTTACAGGAAAAGATCTAGTCTAATTATTATTTATTTTGTAGTAAAGTGTGGTGAGTCCGTTTGCGTAAAGTAATTGATAAGCTTATTGATGGCGTTTTCGAATATGAATCCGAAAAGCTTTTATTTGATGTGCAATCAATTACTGCGGGACTCACACTTGATGAGCCTTATTATGGTTCATTTAATATAAAAAGTTCTGAGGGAAGTGATGTTGAAGGCTTTATTTTCACTTCAAGCATGCGACTTGTATGCAGAACAGAACAGTTTGTTGGTTCAGAGATAAACATTGAATATGCTTTTGATCCAACAGGTCTTGAACCAGGAGATGTGGTAAAGGGTGATATTCAGATTGTGTCATCAGGCGGTGAATATTATTTACCATTCTCTTTTTCTATTCTTCATTCATCTTCTGAGAATGAAACAGAGAGCATTAGAAATTTATTTCATCTTACAAATCTTGCCCAGACTGATTATGAGGCAGCATTAAACGTATTCTATTCAAAAGACTTTATGAGAGTATTCGATGGAAATGACAGAGTACAGCTCACAAAGTATCGTGGTTTTTCGAATATTCAGTCAGACAAACAGTCCCTTGAAGATTTCCTTGTAGCAATTAATAAAAAGAAGCCTGTTCAGTTTTCTATAGAGCAGAAGGCATACGAATTTTCTGAAGTTACAAGTGAACTAAAGTGTGAAATCAAGCTTAGAAAATCAACATGGGGATATTTTGAGGCTTCTGTATCCAGTGATGCAGAATTCCTTGTTGTAGAAAAATCTACTCTTCATGACTATGATTTTAGCGGTAATGAACATAACCTTACCTTCTACATAAAAGATGATTATATGCATGAAGGAAAGAATTACGGACGTATCACAGTTAAAAGTAAATATGGTGAAGTATCAGTAGTAATTGTTGCCATGCTTAGAACATCTGATAAGGCTATTAGGGCAGCAAGACGTGAAATGAAGAGTCTGACATACAGACTTATGCATAACTATTTGCTATTCAGAACTAGACAGATAAACATGAATTCATGGGTTAGAGATTCCATGAAGATTGTTGAAAGAATGAATCATCTTGATGATAAAAATCCTGTGTCACGTTTATTCCAGGCACAGCTGCTTATGGTTGAAGATAGATACAACGAAGCTAAATGGATTCTTGATCATGTAAGTAACGAAATGAATATTGCTGAACAGGGTTCAGAATGCAGATGCTACTATAACTACTTAACAACTCTTTATAAGAGAGAAGAGGATTATGTAAACCTAGTTACAGATGATATTCATAAAGAAGCTGAAAAAAATCCTGAGAGCATGCCAATACTCTGGATGCTTATTTATCTTGATGAAGAGATAGGTGGAAATAATACTAAAAAGCTTGCAGCTATTGAAAGAATTTTCCGTACAGGTAATAGGAGCCCTATCTTATATGTTGAGGCATATAATACTTTTGTTACTAATCCATCAACACTTAATAAATTATCTGATTTTGAAATTCAGGTATTAAATTTTGCAGTTAAAAATGGAAAAATGAGCCGCGATATTATAAGACAGGTGGCTATGCTTTCAGCTAGGGCAAGAGAGTATAATGACAGCCTTATAAAGCTTCTTGGAGATATATATAAACTTTATAACGATCCTGAACTTATTGATGCTATTTGTACAATGTTAATCAGAGCTGGAAAGACTGATGAGAAATATCATGAATACTACAGTCTTGGTGTAAAGCTTGAGCTTAAGATTACAAAGCTTTATGAATTCTTTATGTACTCAGTTCCATATACATATGACAGACTTTTACCAAAGGCAGTTATTATGTATTTTGGATTCCAAAATCAGCTTCATTACACTAAGAAGGCTTATTTATACGCAAACCTTATAACATACAAAAGACAGGCACCTGATTTGTACGAAACATACAAGGAAAATATGCAGGTATTTGCTATTGAACAGGTGTTAGATGAGCATATTAACGAGCACCTTGCAATAGTATATGATGACTGTCTTCAGCCTGAACTTATTCGCCCTAATATGGCAAATCATCTTGCGAAGATTATTTTTGCAAGGGAAGTTAGTGGTGACAGAGAGAAATATAAAAATGTTATCGTAGTTCAGGAAGAGTTTGTTGGAGAATTCATTTATCCAATAGATGAATTTGGAAAGGCATATCCTCTTATTTATAGCAGAAATATTTCTGTTTTTCTTGAAGATGAGGATGGCAGAAGAACTCTTGTTAATCCAGATAACGTAAAGCGTCTTATTAATGAGAATAACTATATTCCTGTTATTAGAAAGTATGTTACAAATAATCTGCCATTTTTCTTATTCCTTTGTGAAGGAAAGAGACAGTATATTGAAGTTGATGATTCAAATGTTGATTTCTGCAGAGATCTTGTTGAATCAGATGTAATTGCTGAAAGACTTAAAGCTGATTTAAGAGTAGGGTTATTACATCATTATTATGAAAATGACAGAATTACTACGCTGGACGAATTCCTTCTCAATATAAATACAAAAGTATTATCGTCTAAGGATAGATCAGAGCTTGTTGATTTCTTTATTAAGAGAACATTATACGATCATGCATATGACATGATTAGTATATATGGTGATGATAAAGTATCAGCTGCTTCCTGCGTAAAAATCTGCTCACATATGATTGAGAAAACAGAAGGCGTTAAGGACGTTCTTCTTGTTAAGATTGCATATGATGCGTTTAAAAATGGTAAGTATGATGTAAATACACTTGAATATCTTGTTGAGAATTTTGAAGGACTTACTAAAGAACTTAGAAATATCTGGAAAGCTGCAAAAGCTTTTGATATTGATTATCATTCTCTTACTGAGAGAATTATCGTACAGATGCTTTATACAAAGACGACTGTTGGCGAGAAGGAAGAAATATTTGAAAGCTATTTAAGAGGTGGCTCAAGTACAAAGATTGAGATGGCATATCTTTCATATGCAGCTTATGACTACTTTGTAAAAGAGAGAATTACTGATAAGAGAATATTTGAATATCTTGTAAATAATTACAGAGTTGGAGAGCCTTTAAACGATGCATGTAAGCTTGCACTTCTCCAGTATTATTCAGAAAATCCTAATGAAAAGACTGAGCGAATAAAGGATATGATCACAAACTTTATTCAGGAGTTCTTGCATAAAAATATTTATCTTAAATTCTTCCAGGCATTTGTTGATGAGGTGCCTGAGCTTTCAGCATTTTCAGATGCATTATTTGTTGAGTATAGAACTAACCCTAAAAACCGAGTTGTGCTTCATTACGTATTAGAAGATAGTGAAGACAGTGATGATATATACCGTACAGAGGAAATGAGAAATATGTATGGTGGTGTGTTCTCAAAAGAATTTATTTTATTCTTTGGTGAGAACCTTCAGTACTATGTTACAGAAGAAAGAAACGGAAGAGAAATGCTTACATTATCAGATTCAGTGAGCGTTTCTGAAACATCTTCAGATGGTACTGATTCAAGATATAATTTGTTAAATGATATGGTTGTGTCAAGGACTCTTCGGGATGACGTTACACTTATTGACCTTATGCAGGAGTACGTTGAAGAGGATTTCTTTGCAGAACAGATATTTAATGTATTGTAGGAGAGTTTAGAATGCCAGGTTATGTGATTGGTTATGATTTAAATGATCATGTTAGTCAAATAAGCTTTTCTGAACTAAACGCTAATGTTATGCAGACAGTAAATTTGGATGCAAACGATGAGCGTTTGGGTATTCCTACTGTGCTCTGTAAAAGAAATGGCGTTAACCAGTGGTACTATGGAAATGAAGCGGAGGCTGTTGCTAAAAGACGTGAGGGAACTTTAGTCGGAAAGCTGATAAGCTTTGCAAAGGCTGGTGCAAAACTTGAAATTGAGGGTGAAGCATATGACCCTATTGATTTATTAATATTATTTGTTAGAAGATCTCTTAACCTTATAACAGCAAGAGTGAATCCAAAGGATGTACTTCAGATAACATTTACAGTTGAAACTCTAGATGAAAAGATGATTGATATTCTTAATCAGATTATGGAAGAGGTAAATGTAGATAGAGACCGTGTTGTTTTCCAGACCTATGATGAGAGTATTTATTATTACACTATTCATCAGCCAGATGAACTTTATGAGCATAGTGTAATGGTTCTTGATTATGCAACAGATTATCTTAAAACCTATGAGATGTGGATGAATAGACACACAACTCCTGTTGTTGGATTTGTAGATAAGATTGAATATAAAGATATAAAGCTTCCTGAGTTTATGATTGAGGGAGAAGTATCAGAAGAAAAATATCAGCGTCTTGATGAATTAATGCTTAGAACTGTTCATGACGCTTTTGCAGGAAAATCCATTGGAACAATATTCCTAATAGGTGATGGATTCTCTGATTCATGGTGTGATAAAACACTTAAATATTTATGTCTTGGAAGACGTGTTTTCCAGGGTAAAAATTTATTCTCAAAGGGAGCCTGCTATTACGGTGCAGATAAAATTGCCCCAAAGGAAATCAATAAGACGCACATATTCTTAGGCCATGATAAATTAAAGGGTAATACAGGCCTTAAGATGAGAGTAAAGGGCAAAGAGGAATATGTAGTTTTAGTTGATGCAGGCGAAACATGGTATTCATCAAGTGCAACACTTGAATTCATACTAGAAAAGGGAAGAGATGTAACAATTATAGTTACTCCACTTGATGGTAGTAAAAAGAGAGAAGAAGTTATTGATTTACCAGGTCTTCCAGTAAGACCAGAACGTGCATCAAGACTTAGACTTGAGGCGGATTTTAAATCAGATACAGAAATGCATGTTAAAATAACAGACCTTGGTTTTGGCGAATTTTACACAAGTAGCGGCAGAACCTGGGAAAAGAAAATTTCGTTAGTGTAGGGTGAAAAGTGAGCGAGTTAATTCTGTGTACAGGCAGACTTTCAAGTAATCCATACTACATAATTGGCCTTGGAATGAATATCTATTCATTAGAGGAATTGTGTTATTACCTTGTAAAGAATGCCTACATAATTGACAACGACATAATGGATGAAAAGCTCTGTGATTACATAGAAACAGAACTGAACTTACCTGAGCTTGCAGAGACTATGAAAAATATGCTTGCAAGAAAGGTGAGCCTTGGTGAGTATGTAACTACATTCCTTGCAGAAGTGGGCTATTTGCCAGAGGAAGAGCTTAAGCAGATAAAGCAGGTACTTGTTGACAATGCTTCTTTAAGCTTTGCAGAAAAACGTAAAAAACGTGCAGATAATCTTTTGAATGCAAAGAAATTTACAAGAGCTATTGATGAATATCAGTATGTTTTACAAAGCGTTAAGAAGAACGAGGAACCTGAAATATATGCAAGCATTCTTCACAATATTGGTGTAGCATATGCGAGACTTTTCATTTATGATAAGGCAGCTTATTATTTCAGAGAATCTATAGAAATAAAGCCAGAAAAAGAAGCAACAATACATTATCTTCAGTCTCTAAGGATGACTATGAAAAGGGATAATTATGACAGATTCGTTTTAAGAATGGGTTATGATGATCATATTATTAGAGAAGCTGAAGAAAGAATGGTAGCTGCGCAGAAATCAAAGCCTGAAACTGAATATTCAAAGGCTCTTGATGAAATAAAGGCTCTTAAAGCTGAAGGAAGAGTCAGTGAATATTATTCCATGGTTGAAAAGACATTTAAAACATGGAAGCAGGAATATAGAGACCAGATGATTGTAAGAAGTTCAAAGTAAAAGTATGAAATTTTTAGAGTGGTTAAAAGATAAATTAGGATTATTTGATGATGATGACGACTTCGAATTCGACGACATGATTAAAGAAGGCGAAGACGTAGAGTCAATGGCGGAGGTTATTAGAAAACAGACGCCTGTTCGTCGTGACCTTAACGTCCATAACTATGTGGAACGTGAAAGGTATGTACGTTCATTATGTGAAAAAATGGCATCCGGTAGTGGTGATGTTGATGGCAAGAAGTCTGAATATCAGAAGGTAACAGACAGACTTCAGGATTTAGAAGAAATAGAAGCTCTTCCAGCACAGGATAGGGCAGAACTTAGGTTTATTGCAAATAGCATACTTTCTCTTGAAGCCGAGGAGGCAAAGTATAAAAGACCACAAAGTAAAATTTCAGAGGTTCAGTACAGAGAGATGGAGAGAATCGAAGATGAGATTCCAGACATTTTGAAGAAGCTTGAAGAGAATGAAAAATATCAGGCAACAGTTAAAAGAGATATGAATCTTTTAGAGGGCGAAAAGGCTGCCCTTGCTTATCAGAGAAAGGAAGATAAGGCTCGTCTTGCAAATTCAAAGGCATTATTTGTTGTCTGCGTATTTGCAGCAGCAATGGCATACATAGTAATTATCGCCCTTAATGTAACAATGAGACTTAATATTACATTGCCTATAGTTGTTGTAAGCGCCATTTTAGCTATTTGTCTTACAGGTATTTTTGTAAGCTTTAGAAATTCAAGGGATGATTATCTTAAGGCATCAAGACAGATAAATAGATCAATAAATCTTCAGAATACAGCTAAAATAAAGTACGTTAATGTTACTAATCTAATTGATTACTACTACTCAAAATATAAAATTAATAGTTCTCATGAGCTTTATTATATGTATGAAAAGTTTATTGAGGAAAGAGAAGCCAGACATCATTCAGAAAATACAGCTGTAAAGTTTGAACAGTTAAGAATGCAGCTTTTCAATGCATTAAAAAAATACAGAATAAAGGATCCTTCAAATTGGATTTATCAGCCAGGGGTTCTTGTTTACGATAAAGATATGGCATCAATGAGACATGAGCTTGTAGTGCAAAGACAAAGACTCCGTAAAGGTATTGATTTCCAGGTATATGATCTTGAAAATGGTAAAAAGGAAATTCAG
>JAUNNN010000012.1 GCA_030531435.1 Lachnospiraceae bacterium | reverse complement strand
AATATTGGAAAGAAGCAGGTGTTCAGCCTGATATTATTGCAACAGCTAAGTCAATCGCTGCAGGTGTACCACTTGGTGCAATTATTGCAAGAGAAGAGATTATGGAAGCTCCTGTAAAAGGCACAATTGGTGGAACATTTGGTGGAAACGCATTAGCATGTGCAGCAGCTCTTAAAACTATAGAAATTATGGAGAGAGATCATTTAGCTGACAGATCTCTTGAAATCGGTGAAAAGGTTACAAAGAAATATAAAGAGTGGCAGGCTAAATACGATGTAATTGGTGATGTAAGAGGTCTTGGTGGAATGATTGGTCTTGAGCTTGTTAAGAGCCAGGCTACTAAGGAGCCAAATGCAGAGCTTACATCAGCTGTTATTAACGAGTGTGCACAGAATGGCCTTATGATTGAGGGCGCTGGTACATATGGAAATGTTATCAGATTCCTTGCACCACTTGTTATTACTGATGAGCAGATTGAGGCAGGACTTAAAATATTAGAGGATGCTCTTGTTAAATGCATGAAGTAGAGGAATGCTTATGAAACAGTTATCAATTTTTCCTGTAATTCATAAATACAATACAATAAGTGAATTTATTGACGAATTTAGCATTTGTGAAACAGATCTTATTTTAACAAGTGAAAGAAGCTACAATACTTTCCTTAGCAATAAAAATATTACAGCTCACGTTATTTTTAGAGAAAAATATGGTAAGGGTGAGCCAACAGATGTAATGGCGGAGGCAATAGGTGCAGACATACCAGCTGATGTAAAAAGAATAATTGCTATAGGTGGTGGAACAATTCTAGATCTTGCAAAGCTATATGTACTTGAACAGTACTCACCTATTGATGAATTGTATGATGGAAATATTCCTGTAAAAAAGGCAAGGGAGCTTATATTAGTTCCAACAACTTGTGGTACAGGTTCAGAGGTAACAAATATTTCTATACTTGCACTTACAAAGAAAGGTACAAAAAAAGGCCTTGCAAATGATGCATTGTATCCTGATGCAGCTATACTCATTCCAGAATTGTTAAAGGGAATGCCAGAAAGTGTTTTTGCAACAAGCTCTATCGATGCTTTGATACATGCGGTTGAGTCATATTTGTCACCAAAGGCGACTTCATTCACAGAAATCTTTAGTAAGTATGCAATTGAACTTATTTTAAAGGGATATAAAAAGCTTAAGGAAAATGGCCTTGAATACAGGGAAGAAATTTACGAGGATTTCCTTGTGGCATCTACCTATGCAGGGATTGCTTTTTCTAATGCTGGATGTGCTGCAGTGCATGCACTAAGCTATCCATTAGGAGCAAAATACCATGTTGCTCATGGAGAAAGTAACTATGTAATGTTTACAGCAGTAATGAAGACTTATATGGGTATAAAACCTGATGGAAAGATAGCCAGTTTAAATGCATTTATTTCTAATGTTTTAGAATGTATTTCAGATGAAGTTTATGAAGATCTAGAGATACTTTTATCTACTATTATTGAGAGAAAACCTATGAGTTCATATGGTGTTACAGAAGCTGAAATCGAGGAATTTACGGATTCAGTAATTGAAAACCAGCAAAGACTTTTAGGAAACAATTACGTATTTCTTGATAGAAATCAGATCATGGGAGTGTATAAAAAGGTTTTTTGAATTCATTTTGAGTCTCCTAATAAACTTAGCAGGGAGCTATACCATAATGGTATAGCTCTTTTTCTGTCAATGACAAACTAGCATTTACTGTTATATAATATTTTTAAAAATTGATTACAGTTAGGAATAATAAAATGATAGCAATATTAGGAACAGGAAGCATAGCACACAGTCATGTAAACGCGGTTAGATGTGCAGGATTAGAAGTTGGTATTGTTGTAAATCCAAATACAAAATCCGCGGAGGAATTTGCAAAAAGCTATGGTATAAAAAAGAACTCTGGAAGCTTTAGCGATCTTCTTTCAGATGAAGTTACATCTGTCCATGTTTGTACACCAGCTGCTCTTCATTATGAAGAAGTAAAAGCTCTCATAGAAGCTGGTAAAAATGTGCTCTGTGAAAAACCACTTTGTTTAAGTTATAGTGAAGCAAAAGAGCTTTCAGAGCTTGCTGTAAAGTGTGGTGTTATTACAGCTGTTGATTTAAATGTACGATATAATCCAGCTTGCATGGAAGCAAGTAAGATGGTAAAAAGTGATGATTTTGGAAAACTGATGCTTTGCCATGGCGAGTATCTCCAGGAATTTGAGCTTTTACCTACTGCTTATACATGGAGGTATGATGAAGAAAAAGCTGGAAAAATGCGTGCAGTTACAGAAATAGGAACACATCTTGTTGACCTGATTTATTTTATTACAGGACAAAAAATATCAAGACTTAGTGCCTGCTTTAACAGAATCCAAAAAGACAGGGTTATAAAGGATGGCATGATGTATGATGCAAATATCGAAACTGGTGATGAGTTTAAAGTTGATTCAGAAGATTCAGCGCTTATTACCTTCCAGTTTGAAAACGGCGTTTTTGGTTCATTTGTTTTATCAGAGGTTTCCTCAGGACATATGAATACTATTAAGGTTGAAGTGGCTGGATCAAAAAAGAATGTTTCATGGGATTCAATAGAAGCTACGAAGCTTTCTTTTGCAAGTAAGGGATGCCCAGTAAATACAATTAATTTTGCATTTGGAAATAATGGATTTAATGATACAGTAATCGAGCTTGTAAAAGACTATTATAATCTTGTAGATAAAAAGGAAGCGTCAAATGTTCTCCCAACCTTTGAAGATGGTGCATATCTTGCAAGAGTGTGTGAAGCAATTTATGAAAGTGCAAATAATGATGCAAATTGGGTAGATATATGATTAAAGAAATTACAGTAGATGAAATAATAGAGAAGCTAAAACTTGAACCACTTCCTATAGAGGGTGGTATGTTTAAATCAACATATCATAGTGAGGAAAAAACTGGAAATAAAGAAATGTGTAATGCCATTTATTATCTTTTAAAGAGAGGCGCATTTTCACATCTTCACAAGCTTCCAAATGATGAAATATATCATCATTACATGGGAGATCCTCTTGAAATGCTAGAGTTATGTCCTGATGGAACAGCAAACAGAAGAATTCTTGGTAATAATGTTTTAGATGGAGAAGAACCACAGATAGTAATGCACAAGGGTTGCTTTCAGGGTTCAAGACCACTTGCAACTGGTAAGTATGGCTATACACTTGTTGGATGTACTAACTCTCCTGGGTATACGGATAAAGGATATGAACATCTAACAGATGTTAACTGGGCACTTGAAACATATCCTGATTTTGAAGAATTAATAAAAGCCCTTACAAATTAAGGGCTTTTATTTCCTGATATAGTTTAGCAATAGGAAGGCCGACTACATTGTTGTAATCGCCTTCTATTTTTTTGACATGGATTGCAAAGTCATCCTGAATGCCATACGCACCTGCTTTATCCATAGGTGATCCAGTTTTTATATATGCATCAATATCAAATCTGTCTATTGGATAGAATGTTACATCTGTTTTGTCATGAAATGTCTTAAAGGAAATAGCACCGTCTATTCTCGTGCATAAGGCAACGCCTGTGTATACCTGATGGGTTCTTTCTGAGAGCATGGAAATCATTGCTCTTGCTTCTTCTTCATCCTCAGGTTTTCCCAAAACTTCCCCATCGTAATACACAATTGTATCAGCGCCTATAACTAGTAAATCATTATCATCAAGAGAATCAAAAACGGCTTTGGCTTTTCTTAATGCCAGATTTTCAACCATTTCTTCAGGCGATACAAAATCAATATTTTCATCAACATCTGAAGTAATTATTTCAAAATCAATATGTAGTTTTGCTAATAATTCTTTACGTCTGGGTGACCCCGATGCTAAAACAATTCTTTTCATGCTTTATTTTTCTTAACAAATAGTGAAGAAATCAGGTTGTCTAATTTCTGCAATAGTAGTGCTGAAGGTATGCTAAGTATGGTAACTACAAATATATAAAGTGGTATAGAAGTTATTCTGTATATGGAATCAATTTCTGTAGCAAATCCATATGAGAAAAGCTCAACAAATAATCCATGTATTAAGTAAAATTCAAGTGTCATTTTTCCAAAGAATGAAAGAACAACATTTCCAATCTTATATTTGAGATTCATTAATACTAATAATAATGTAAAGCCAAAAGATGCAAGCTCCTGAAGATATAAGCACATCCATCTTCTGTGAACAGTATCCTTTGCGCCAAATGTCTCACCATAATATGAATAAACGCCCATATTTATTTCTGAATGAACAAATGTATAAGTTGTTAATATAATGGAAAGCACAAGAATCACATAGTAATATTTTTTGAAGAAAGCTATTATTTGCTTTTCAAATTTTGCAAAAATAATACCTATTGGGAAGATGTGGATTGAGTTATACCACCATTCACCACGAAGATAATATGGGTTATGGTCTGTGTTAAGTCCAAGTATAATGTATCCAATTGTAAATAACGTAATTAGAATAATAGAGATATTTTCTTTCTTGCAGAACTTAAAAATAAGGAAAAATGCAAGATAGAAGAATGGCATAACTTCAACGTACCATGAATTTGGGTTACTTGTATGAATGCCTGTTAAGTACTGTATAAGGAGCTTCCCATCAATCTTTTCTTTAAGAAAATATCTTGCTATAAGGAAAATCCATTCTGTTGTATAGAAAGCAACAATAAGGGGAATAATTCTTCTTGAAATAAAGCCATTAAAGTAATCTGATTTATTTTTATAGCTTTTATATAGGCCATATCCTGAACAGAATAAGAAAATTGAAACAAAGAAATATCCCAATTCAGTGAATATATCAAGTCCTGGAATGTAAAGCTTTGGGTCAATCCAGTTTGCGCTTACCTTTTGAGAAATATGGTGTAGCATAATGCAGATTGCGATGAAGCCTTGAAGATATTTTGTCTGATCTAAAGAAAGAAATTCATCATTCCATTCACCACGTTTTGCGCGTTTAGCACCAAAAAATAAAATAACTAAAACAATAGCTAATACAATCCAATTGTAGTAAAACATAATGTCCCCCAGTAGCTTATTTGTAATCATGATTTATTTTATTCACACGTCTATAATTATATAACAATAGATGCCTATTTGTCATTGATATGATATATGAGACCGGTTCATGATAAAAGAGGGTTTCTATTGAAAGAGTACCGCAAAATTTATATAATTAGAGAAGCGTGCGTATATTTATACGTGGTAGATAGAAAGGTATTAATCTGTACATTTTATGAAGAAAATTATAGTAATAGGTGGTGGTCCTGCGGGACTCACAGCTGCATATGAAATACTTTCAAAAAGCAATGATTATTCTGTAACTCTTCTTGAAGAGAGTGACTGCTTTGGAGGTATTAGTAAAACTGTTAATTATAAAGGTAACAGAATGGATATGGGAGGACATAGATTCTTCTCAAAGGATCCTGATGTAAATGAATGGTGGGAGAAAATGCTTCCTGTTCAGGGAAGTATGCCATATGACGATGTTAAGTTAGGAAGGACTTCACCAGTTGTAAAGGGTGGTCCAAACCCTGAAAATGAAGATCGAGTAATGCTTATGCGTCATAGAGTTTCTCGTATTTTATTTGATAAAAAATTCTATGATTATCCTATTTCCTTAAAACCAGAAACATTTAAGAATATGGGATTTATTACGACAGTGAAGGTAGGATTTTCATATCTTGCTTCAATGATTCATAAGCTTCCAGAAACAAATCTTGAGAATTTCTACATTAATCGTTTTGGAAGAAGACTTTATTCAATGTTCTTTGAGTACTACACAGAGAATCTTTGGGGAAGACATCCATCCGAAATTGATGCTTCATGGGGAGAGCAGCGTGTAAAGGGTCTTTCCATCATGGCAGTTATTAAAGACATATTTGGAAAGATTTTCAAAGGAAAAAATAGAAAAGTTGAAACTTCTCTAATTGAGGAATTCAAATACCCTAAACTTGGTCCAGGACAGCTCTGGGATGTTACAGCGTCTGAAATTGAAAAGCTTGGTGGCGAAATAATTAAAAATGCGAAGGTTACAAAAATCCATAAGGATGGAAATAGAGTAACAGGAGTTTCATATGAAAATAATGGAAACACAGTTACTCTTAATGGTGATTATGTAATTTCTTCTATGCCACTTAAGGACTTAGTTGGTGGCATGAATGATGTTGATGAAGCACCTAAGAGAATTGCTGAAGGTCTTCCATACAGAGACTACATGACACTTGGTGTACTTGTTTCAAAAATAAATCTTAAGAATCATACAGATATTAAGACTATGAACAACATTGTTCCAGATTGTTGGGTTTATGTTCAGGATAGAACAGTTAAGCTTGGCCGTTTCCAGATTTATAATAACTGGTCTCCATACATGGTTAGTGATATTGAGAATACAGTATGGATTGGTCTTGAATACTTTGTAAATGAGGGCGATGAGTTCTGGAACATGACAGAAGCAGAGTTTTCTGAGGTTGGTATAAAAGAAATGATTTCTCTTGGACTTATAGAGTCTAAGGATGCAGTTATTGATACACATATGGAAAAGGTTAAAAAAGCATATCCTGCTTATTTTGATACATATGATGAAATTGATACGCTTACTGATTATCTCAAAAAGATAGAGAACCTATTCTGTGTAGGACGTAATGGACAGCATAGATATAACAATATTGATCACTCAATGGTTACATCATTTGAAGCTGTTAAGAATATCCTTTCAGGAAACAAGGATCAGACTAATGTCTGGAGCGTTAATACTGAAAAGGAATACCATGAGGAAGCAAAGGAAAGCTAATGAATAGATTAAAGAAATTAACGCCAACAGCATTATTTTTTATTGCATCAATTGCAGGAATTGTAGGATTTTTTGTATTTGCATTCTTCAATAATAACGTATCAACATTTGACTGGCTTATTATGCAGCATAATGGAGACTACACACTGGCGGATTATTTTTATCATATTTTCTACGGCAGAGATTTAAAGACTGTTTACAACGCGTATGATGTTGATCCATGTTTTCCACCATTGTCATACCTTTTATATCACTATATGTTTGTGATTAATCCGGTTGATAACATGGAAAGATTAAAGGATGTTATAAACTATCAGTACTATTTGTTCATTTACCTTGTGTTCTCATCTGTGTTAGTTGCTTTATTTTCATTCTCTGTTCAAATCTTTAATGAGAATTCAAGTAAGCCATGGAAGTCTACAAGATCAATGCTTTTAACTGTTGTAGCTATCTTTTCTGCACCATTTGGTGCTTCAGCTCTTGAGCGAGGTAATGCAGTATTTATTGTGCTTATACTTCTTATGTTTGCAATGGCCTTTAAGGATAGTGAAAATAAGGTTTTACGTGAGCTAGCGCTTATATTAATTGCAGTTGCTGCAAACTTTAAATTGTATCCTGCAATATTTGGTCTTCTTTATTTAAAAGAGAAAAGATATAAAGAGGCTATACGACTTATGATATACGGAGTTGCATTGTTTATAGTTCCATTTGTATTTTTTGACGGTTTAAGAAGTGTTAAGGATTATTTAATTATTCTTAAGCTTATGCAGGGAAGAAGTAATGAACAGGCAACAACCATTAGAGGACTTGTAACATCTGCATTTGAGATGGCAAAGGGTATGGACTATAAATGGATTGGACATACTGTAGGAAAAGTCGTTGAGAATATTTATCTTGTAATTACACTTATTGCCTTCTGGGTTAGTAAAAATAAATGGAAAGAAATGTTCTTACTTGTAAGCCCAATGGTTGTTTATGTATCAAGTGCATACAGATATACAGCAATTTATTTCTTCATTGCATTAATGATTTTCCTTCTTATGCAAAATGAGAATAATGATGGAAAGTTTGAAGTAATAGATTATGTGTATGCATTCTTATTTGCCATGATTTTTACTGTTCCAGTTTGGGCATTTGCATTTGAACTTGAAAATGCAATGTATCTCTTTGTCTACATTATGATTATAGTTATAACAGTAGATACATTTATTTGTTTAAGAAAAGATAAGTAGTTTATCGTACGTAATTAAATACAAAAATGCCACATCTTGTGGTTGATGTGATTAAGAAAAAAGGGTAAAATTAGTATGTATAAAAGGATGGTAGAAAGGAGTCGTTATGCAGATAGGTGCAGTATCATTTATGCAGCCGTATGTTTACAATACGAATGCAGTAAGTTCAAAGAGTCTTAATAAGATATCTGCAATTAGTGATGATGCGCTTGATTCTAAAACGGACGTTTCGGCTCTAGTAGAGGATGAAGACAACTATACAGATGTTTTAAATCCATTAGGAAGAGGACAGTCATTAGACTTTGGTTCAATTCTTGACCAGCAGATGCAGATGAGCAGAATGAATCAGGCAAGACTGTTTGGCTAGTCGAAAAGGGGGATAAGGAATGAAGTACGTATGTCCTGTTTGTGGATATATTCATGAGGGTGATAATCCACCAGAAGAATGTCCAGTATGTCATGTTAAAGGTGATAAGTTCAAGCCAGTGGAGGGCGAACTTAAGCTTGCAGCAGAGCATGAATATGGTGTTTATGCTAAGTCAGTTAAGAACAATCCTAATATTCCTGATGAGGACAAGAAATTCATTTTTGATCAGCTTATGGCTAACTTCAATGGTGAATGTTCAGAAGTAGGTATGTATCTATGTATGGCACGTATAGCTCACCGTGAAGGATATCCTGAAATTGGTCTTTATTGGGAAAAAGCAGCATATGAAGAGGCAGAACATGCAGCTAAATTTGCGGAGCTTTTAGGTTCAGACTTAGAGCCAAATATGAAGGCTACTACAAAAGATAATCTTGCTTGGAGAGTTGATTGTGAGTTTGGCGCAACACAAGGTAAGTTTGATCTTGCTGAATGTTGTGATAAGTATGGACTTACAGCAATCGAAGATACAGTAAGAGAAATGGCTAAAGACGAAGCTAGACATGGCAAGGCCCTTAAGGGAATGCTTGAAAGATATTTCAAATAAGATAATACAAAAAAAGAGCTTACCGATTTGGTAAGCTCTTTTTTTGTTAAAAAACAAGACCTACTATAAATCCAACAATAACCGAAACTATGTAGGTTATTAAAAGTATTTTAATATTTTCCTTTATATCATCATTAACTCTGAACAACACTAAAATTCCAACGCCGCTTCCTGCTAACAGTCCGCTTAGTGCAACCCCAAAAGAAATTACACCATTGAGGAATAGTTCTGTAATTACTACAGACCCAGCACAATTTGGAATAAGACCAATTAATCCAGAAATCATTCCACCTATAAATGGCTTATTTGATATAACACTCTGGATTGTGTCTTCGCCAACAACACCAATAATGATATTTAATACGAAAGAAATAATTAATATGTAAATAAATATTTCAAGCGTATGATGAATAGCTGATTTAAGTATTCCCTCTTCACAATGACAGTGGTGTTCCTCACATATATGATGGATGTTCTGCTCGTAGGATTTCTTCCTAAATACAAAATCAATCACAAATCCTGCAATCATACCAATGAGTATTTTCACAATAAGGAATTTACCTATTACAGCAACCCCTGCATTATTAGAAATCATAATAGGAAGCATTTCATCAGATGTTGATAAATAAACTGCAATAAGTGTTCCTATTGTAATGATTTTGCCTGCGTAGAGGTTAGATGCTGCAGCGGAGAATCCGCATTGAGGGAATGCACCTAAAACGCCACCGATAAGTGGTCCACTTTTACCAGCTTTTTTGATTGCATACTGCATTTTGCTGCCAGCCTTGTGCTCTAAATATTCCATAACATAGTATGTTATAAATAAAAATGGCAAAAGCTTTATGCTATCAATCAAGCTATCTAACAAACAATCTAAAATCATAATTATTCTGCGTTTTTAATAATTTCGTTAAGCGCTTCGATTTCCTTTTCTACGTCAATACGAGGGAATAATACTTCACCCTTATTAACAGTAACATCAGCAGGTAAAACGCCAAACTTTCCAGCGTTTTCATATGTGATGTCTGACTCCTTTGCACCAATCTGCTCAAGAGCCTTAGGCATTGTTGATGGCATAAATGATGAAAGAAGAGTTGCAGATACTCTGATTGACTCTAAAAGGTTATAGAGAACAGTGGCAAGTCTTGCTTTCTTTGTCTCATCCTTTGCAAGTACCCATGGCTCAGTCTCATCAATATATTTATTTGCTCTAGCAACAAGATTAAATATTTCTGCAAGAGCATTTTGGAGCTGTGTTTCGTCAATAAATCCATCAACCTTATTTCTTAATGAAGTAGCCATTGAAATAAGGTCATCATCAAAGTCTCCAGCTTCACGATCAGTAATAAGAGTACCACCGAAGTATTTAACAACCATTGCTACAGTTCTTGAAACAAGGTTACCAAAACCATTTGCAAGATCTGAGTTAATACGGTTGATCATTATTTCATTTGAGAATGATGAATCAGCACCAAGTGCCATTTCTCTCATAATGTGGTATCTGATAGTATCAGCACCGTATCTTTGACCAAGAATCATTGGATCTACAACGTTTCCAAGTGACTTACTCATCTTCTGACCATTAAATGTAATCCATCCATGAACAGCAAGGTGTTTTGGAAGTGGAAGATCAAGAGCCATAAGCATTGCAGGCCAAATGAGTGCGTGGAATCTCATGATATCCTTTGCAACCATATGCACGTCTGCTGGCCAGAACTTGTCATAATCGTCATATTTATCATTTAAATATCCAAGCGCTGTGATATAGTTTGAAAGAGCATCAACCCATACATAAATGACATGCTTTTCATCAAATGAAACAGGAATACCCCATGTAAAAGATGTACGTGATACACAAAGATCTTCAAGACCTGGCTTGATAAAGTTATTTACAAGCTCAACAGCACGTGTCTTTGGCTGAAGATAATCTGTTTCTGTAAGGAGCTTTTCAAGTCTGTCTGCAAATGGAGACATTTTGAAGAAATAAGCTTCTTCCTTTGCTTCAATTACATCTCTGCCACATTCAGGACACTTACCATCTACAAGCTGGCTTTCTGTCCAGAAGCTCTCACATGGTGTACAGTATTTACCTGTATATTCGCCTTTGTAAATGTATCCTCTGTCATAGAGCTCTTTAAAAATCTTTGTAACACTTTCAACATGATAGTCATCTGTTGTACGAATATATCTATCGTAGCTGATGTTCATGTACTCCCAAAGATTCTTGAATATTTCAACGATTTCATCTACGTACTGTTTAGGAGTAACGCCCTTTTCTGCAGCCTTCTGCTCGATTTTAAGACCGTGCTCGTCAGTACCTGTTAAAAACATTACATCATAACCCTGCATTCGCTTATATCTAGCGATTGAATCACAGGCAACTGTTGTGTAGCAGTGTCCAATATGTGGATTGCCTGATGGGTAGTAAATTGGTGTTGTAATGTAGAATTTTTTCTTTTCACACATAATAGTTCCTCCTTTAGCAAATGAGCCTAATGGTGATTATACTTCATATTAGAAGATTTAACAATTCAAATATTAAAAAAACCCTTGATTTTACTAGTTTCATGTGGTATTATTAACGCTCGTGAAATAATATTCCTTGCTCCGTCACTGATAGATGGGGCCAGAGACCAAAAGGAGGTACTAGCATGAGCAAATATGAATTAGCACTTGTTCTTAATGCTAAGATCGAAGACGAGGAGAGAGCAAAGGTTCTCGAGAAGGTAAAAGGTTATATTACCAGATTCGGTGGCCAGATCTCTGATGTTGACGAATGGGGAAAGAAGAAACTCGCTTATGAAGTTCAGAAGATGAGCGAAGGCTTCTACTACTTCATCCATTTCGAAGCAGAAACATCAGCTCCCGCAGAAATCGAAAACAGAATCCGCATCGTGGATAATGTTATGCGTTTCTTGATCGTAAATCAGGACGAGGCGTAGTTAGAAAGAGAGCGTATATATGAATAAAGTAATTCTTATGGGAAGATTAACCAGAGATCCAGAGGTTAGATATTCTTCAGGTGACAGCGCAATGGCGATTGCTAGATATTCAATCGCAGTTGATAGAAGAAGACGTCAGAATGCCGGACCAGATGAACCTACAGCAGATTTTATTAACTGTGTAGCATTTGGCAGAGCTGGTGAGTTTGCTGAAAAGTATTTCAGAAAAGGTACTAAGGTTTTAGTAACAGGACGTATCCAGACAGGTAGTTATACAAATAAAGATGGCGTTAGAGTATATACAACAGATATTGTAGTTGAGGAACAGGAATTCGCAGAGTCAAAGAACGCCGCAGGCGGTTCAGGAGATTTCGTTCCATCAGCACCTGCTCAGCCTTCAGAGGCAGTATCCGACGGATTTATGAATATCCCAGACGGAATTGACGAGGAGCTTCCATTTAACTAAGCTGAATAACGCACGGCTTGGGAAGCATTAAAACAGGAGGAAAGCACTATGGCTTATAATAAAGCACAGGGTGATGGAGATTCACCAAGAAGAAGAGGCGGAATGCGCAGACGTAAAAAAGTTTGTATTTTCTGCGGTAAAGATAAAGTAATTGATTACAAAGATACAAATACACTTAGAAAGTATATTTCAGAGCGTGGTAAGATTCTTCCTAGAAGAATCACAGGTAGCTGTGCAAAGCATCAGAGAGCACTTACAGTTGCTATCAAGAGAGCAAGACACGTTGCACTTATGCCATACGTTCAGGACTAATATACTGAAATGGTAATTTGACACAAATTGAGTCAAAGACAAAAGAATGAAAAGCCTGGTAGAGAAATCTGCCAGGCTTATTTATTTTATATAGACAGTGTATATTTATGTTTTATTACATATAGTTGAGTGTACAATATAAAAGGCGATTAGTTGAAGAAAGTCATAATTTGAAAAAATATAACTTTGAATAAACGCACAAAATACGCTTGAAAAGAATTGAAGAAATGCACATACTATGATGTAACATATGTATATGTACATAGATATTGTTTGGGAATAGGATATAGAGCATCAAACTAAACTATTGAAAAGGATGATTTCTTATGAGCACTATTGCAATTATAAAAAAATGTTTGGTAAATGAAAGAGATTTTGTTTTATCTCATATTGATTCTGATGATAAAGTGCTGTTTTTTGACGACGAGAAACAGCTCCTATCAAGTGATACTCTTGATAGTATTGAAATTGTTTTGGGTGAGCCAGATATAGATACTGTTTTAGCTATGAAAAAGCTTAAATGGTTGCAGATGACCTGGGCAGGAGCGAATAAATATACGACTTCTCCAGAATTATTCGAAAACATTATTCTAACAAGTGCTTCAGGAGCATATGGCGATGTTATTTCAGAATATATTATTTCTGGTGTTTTAGCTTTATACAGAAATTTGTTTTTATATAGAGGACAGTTAAAAGACGGAGGCTGGAATCGAATTGACAAAGAAGGTACGCTTGAAGGAAAACGTGCTCTTATTCTTGGAACAGGAAATATAGGAACTGAAACTGCAAGAAGACTGAAGGTATTTGGTACAGAAGCAATAGGTATTTGCCGAACAAATAAAGACAGTATACCGTGTTTTGATGCAGTATATACTAATGAATATTTAGATAGAGAAATAGAAAAAGCAGATATAGTAATTATTGCGCTTCCAGGTACTAAAGAAACTGCAGATATGTTTAATAAAAATAGAATTGCTAAATTGAAGCCTGACAGCATTCTTGTCAATGTTGGTAGAGGAATAATTGTTGACACAGATGCCCTGACGGATGCATTGGCTAACAATCGCATACAAGGAGCTGTTCTTGATGTCACAAATCCAGAGCCATTGCCAGACAATCATCCATTAAGATTTATGGAAAATGTTGTGTTAACTCCGCATATATCAGGAATAGGTTGGGGAGAAAATAAATATACGAGAATGAAAATATTAGATATTTTCTGTGATAATCTTAAAAAGTATAGAGATGGGGAAGTATTAAATAATGTAATTGATTTTAATAAAGGATATTAACTTGCTATGATGAAAAAGATGGATGGAAGCTGTTAACAGTTATTTTTTAATAAAAAAGATAATACGGAGTACAAGGGCGGTATATATGACTAATTATTTTATAAATGACAAAGGACAGGCGCAGGTCTCTGGCGTAGTAAGATTAACGGAAAAAGATTTTGAAAATAATAATCACATAGGAATCTATTGGCTAGGCGGTGGAGGAGCTATGATCAATTCATATGGAACAATCATAGTGATTGATCCATTATTACAGGGATTTGACATGCCTTTGTTAATTGACATGGTTGCTAAAGCTGAAAATATTTTGAAGGTAGATGGATATTTCGTATCACATGTAGATAATGATCACTATTCCAGACCAACCCTTTTAGATTTGGCTCCAGTTACAAGGGAAGTACACACATCGCATTATGTTGCATCGTTAATGAAAGAAGAGTGTGGTGTGGAGGCATTTGGCCACACATGGTGGGATGAAGTTAATATTGATGATGTAAATGTTAGATTTACTCCAGCAGACCATAACTGGCAAAATGATTTGGAAGAGTACAATTATAGAGTTTGGGAAAAGGAAGAATATAGTGGTTTTTACATTACTACCCATGACAAGAAAATATGGTATGTAGGTGATTCAAGACTTATGGAAGAACAATTGCAAATGGAGGAACCAGATGTAATATTGTTTGATTTTGCGGACAACGAGTACCATATCGGTTTAGAAAATGCATATAAATTAGCAAATACATATGCAAATTCAAAATTGATTTTAATTCACTGGGGAACAGTGGATGCACCTAAAATGACTCCCTTTAATGGGAACCCTGATAATATAATAAAAAACGTTGTAAATCCAGAAAGAGTCAAAATATTGAAACCAGGTGAGGAATTTATCGTTGAATAACAAAATGGGAACTGAAAAAATGAGTAAATTGATATTGACGACAGGCGTGCCATTAATGCTAAGTCTGCTTATCAATTCACTTTATAATTTTGTAGATTCAGTATTTGTATCCAGAGTAGCAGAGGATGCACTGACAGCAATTTCTCTTTCAGCACCAGTTCAAATGTTTGTTTCGGCATTGGGGCTTGGAAATGCTGTTGGATTGAATGCAGCGATTTCAAAAGCACTTGGTGAGAAAAATAATGAAAAAGTAGAAAGAATTGCTAGTGCTGCTATTTTCGTAGCTCTGTGTGAGTGGATATTAATTTCCCTAGTGTGCATGATGGGGGTCAGATGGTATTTTGACTGGCAATGTGGCGGTAATGATATTATTGCAAATTATGGACGTGATTACTTATCTATTTGTATGCTGTTTTCACTAGGACAGATGGGACAATGGGTTTTTGATCGTTTTGCTATTGCAAGTGGAAAAAGTCACCTTTTCCTTTTTACGTTATCAGCTGCTTCTATCACAAATATAATACTAGATCCAATTTTTATTTTTGTTTTCCATCTAGGAACAATGGGGGCTGCAATAGCAACAGTAATTGGACAGTTTGTAGGAGCGTTAGCAGGAATATATATTAATCGTAAATGGAATAAGGAGATTGCGTTTAGTTTTACTCTTCATCCAGATATTTCAAGCATTAAAGATATTATAAGAGTAGGTTTTCCATCTACGTTAGTGCAGGTGGTGACAAGTTTTGTAAATGTTGCGATGAACACGCTTCTACTAAGTTTTTCATCAACAGCAGTGGCTGTATTTGGTGTTTGCTGTCGAATGCAAGGGATATGTACAGTTGCTGTACACGGAATTAACAATGGAGTGATACCGATTGTTGCATATAATTATGGTGCAAGAATGAAAGACCGGGTAAGTGAATCGATAAGGTATGCGGTTATATATTCATTTATATTGTATGTTCCGTTGCTTTTGATACTTGAATTATTTCCTGATAAAGTGTTGATGATGTTTAATGCTTCGACGATTATGTTAGAAATAGGTGAGCCGGCTGTGAGAGTTTTTGCACTGGTATGGCTGATTTCAATACCGAATCTTGTAATATCATCTGCTTTACAGGGACTTTCTAAGGCAAATTCCAGTATGTTACTTACAATGCTTAGACAGGCTGTCTTGCCACTGGCTTTTGCGTATACTGTATCAAGAATGGGACAGATAAATCTCATCTGGTTCGCATTTGTAGTGGCAGAAATATTAATGATATATCCAGCTATAAATATTTGGAAAAATAATTTAAAACGAGTGCTTGATTAAGAAATAGGATTAAAGTGCAACACTTCTGCAACGAAAGGTTTATTATACTGTGTCCATAAACAAAGCAAACAAAAACAAAGACACAGAAAGAGGAAAAAGAAATGAGAAAGAACATTAAAGGATTTACAGCAAAATTTACATCAGCACTCCTTATCGCAGCAGTAATGATGAGCACAGCTTCTACAGTAGTAAGAGCAGATGAAATCGATACAGAACCTACAGAATGTGTAGAAACAGTAGATGAAGGTCAGGGAGATGTAATTGATGATTGTTTCGCAGAGGTTGAAGCTCCAGCAGAAGAAACACCTGCAGCTCCAGAGGTTGAGGGCCAGGGAGATATCATTGATGATGAGTTCGCAGTAGCTCCAGAAGCTGAAGTACAGCCAACAATAGAAACAGTAGTTGAAGCTCCAGTAGTAGAAATACCTGCAATTCCAGAAATTGAGGGCCAGGGAGATATCATTGATGATGAGTTCGCAGTAGCTTCAGAAGTTGAGGTACAGCCAACAATAGAAACAGTTACAGAAGCTCCAGCAGAAGAAACACCTGCAGCTCCAGAGGTTGAGGGCCAGGGAGATATCATTGATGATGAGTTCGCAGTAAGTCCAGAAGAAGCTCAGCGTGCTGAGGAAGCAAAGAAGGCAGAAGAAGAGAGAGAAAAGCAGTTAGAAAAAATTGTAGCTGAACTTAATGAATCTATGAAGCCTGCTGTGGATGCTATGATTCAAGCTAGATTAAGGGAAGAAACAAAAGTAGAAACGAAAGAGGAAGCTAAGAAAGCTGAGGAAGCAAAGAATGCAAAGGCCCCTGCAGTTGATATGAGTTTTTACCATAACTTTTTGGGATATCACGGTGACAGGGTTGATTATGAGGACCTTGTTCCAGGTAAATTTTACCTGATGCAGATTCCAGGAAAGTCAAAGATTCCAAATTTTACTTTCAAGGTTGTAAAATTCAATGGAAGTTATACAAAGGATGGAAAGGTAATGGTTAAGTACGACAAATATAAAACTAACGGAAAATTAGAGGCTCGTAACAGAAAAACTCAAGCAAATGTAACTCTTGCTCATATGAAACCTAACCATTTCTTTGAGATTACTGACGACATTCGCGCTTAGCAATGTGGAACTGATGTTACAAACAAGTTCGAATCACGATATATTTAGAGGCACTGTGGGATAAATCCCATAGTGCCTTTTGTGTATCAACATTGATATAATGAATAAACATTACTAGATATGGTAAACTTATTATCAGCTGAAAAAGAATAAATTATATTAAAAAAAATAATATGTAAACTTCATTTATTTGTGATTTGTGCCGATTAATATATTACCTGAAAGATAAAACGGAAGGGAGAATCACAATTATGATGAAGAAAATGAACAATAAGAAAGCGATTAAAGCTATAAGCATAGTATTATCAGCATATATGGCACTCTCTCCAATGGCAGTGTATGCAGACGAATTGTCAGATGCAGAAAGCGCTGTGGTAGAGCAGGTTGAAGTAAAAGAAGAGGCAGCTGAAGAACATGCAGAAGACTCTTATGATGCGTTTGAAGATAAAGTAGCAAGTTTTGATAATGAAGGTATCAGCTTTGAGGATCCAGCGGTTGATGTATCAAATCCAGTAGAGGATATTGAAAACGAAGCTATAAAAGATGTAGTAAGTTCAATTACTGATGTTGATATGACAAAAGCTGATGATGCACTTGAAGAGGTTAGTGAAATAGTAGATGCCGCAATTACAGATGAAACTGTAGCAAGTGAAATTGAAGCAACAGCAGATACACTTATTGCTATTTATGATATGCAGGCAACAACAGCACTTAATGCATTAACAGAAATGAATGTGGTTACTGTTATGGATGATGGTACTGTAGCAGTTGACTGGAATGTTGCAACAGTAGAAGTAACTGCATTATACAATGAATATCAGGTGGCTTTAGAAGCTAAAGATGCTGCGCAGAAGTTAAAAGATCAGGCAGTAGAAAACAAAGATGCTGTATTAGCAAAAGCTGATCCAGATTCTGCTGCATTAGATAAAGCTGCTTCTGATGAAAACAAAGAAACTATTACAAATAGCAAGCAGGATAAAAATGACAAAATCAATGAACTAATAGCCAGTGTTGCAAAGGAAAAAGCTAAAGAAATTAAAAAGGATTTTTCCTATAATGGAAAAAATGTTGATGGAAGTGCTGATATATACAGATTCTTTATAAACACAGTTGATACAGATGGTACAGCATACGGATGTCTGACATATTATGATTCAGCCAAAAAGATAATCCTTAGAAAGAATTTCAAAATCACATCAGATGAAATAGTTTATAACTATGTTCCACAGCCTGAATGGGTTAAATCTGATACAAACACTAATGGATTATTTGGAAACGGCGGAAATTATATAGCAGCATATGTTGAAAATAAAAATAAATATATAGATGGAAACAACGAGTTTAAGGGAAAAGATGTAAGTGAACTTATGAGATTAAATGTTGCCCTTAACAATAATATTGACGTATTAGATGAATTAGAAGTGATCAATGCGGATCTTGAAAAAGTAGAGCAGAAGCTACAGGATGCCTCTACAGAGGCTAATATAGCATTAGAGAAATACAAAAACGCAGTTGAAATGTACAGAAAAGCTGCAACTTTAGAAAGCGAAGTAAGAAAGAGCGAAGTTGAGAAAGCAAAGCTTGAATATGTTAAGGCAGAAGTAGAAGCTTGGAGAAGACAGCAGACTCTCAACCAGATTAAAGAAGCCATTAATAATGCAGGTTCAGCTAACGAAGAAGAGACAGATAATTCAAAAGCTGAAGAGAATATAGAGACAGTTGTAAATAGTATTGCAAGCAATCTTGGTGTTGAGCCAGCTTCTATAGAAACTATGGTAGTTCAGGCAATAATTGATGCAGAAGAAGATTCTATTGCTGAGACAAATGATAATGTAGAGAGATCTGTTGCAGGAGCAAGAAGGAATGATGTTGAAGCTGCTGCTGAAATAGAAGAAGCTGAAGTAGCAGAAGAAATCGAAAATGCAAATGTTATTACAGAGACAGAATTAGATGGCGAGATTAGTGATACTCCTAATGAAGCTCAGAAAATTGTAACAATTGAAGAAAATCAGATTCCATTAGCTAATCTTGGTGCAGATGCAGGATATATCGTGAATTGGTGGTTACTATTTATTATTGCATTAACTCTTGTAGCATGGATGATATTTGTTGTTTTCAAGAAAAACCAGAAAAAAGAAGAAGCTAATATTTAATAATGTTGATATGTACCCTCTTTACTGGGAAACCAGTAAGGAGGGATTTTTTGTACTTACCACGATTTTATCTAGTGCTACCAATTTAGCCAGTTTTAAGGTAAAATTTTATATAGCTATTTATATAATGGCACGTAAAAATAAAAATTCATAAACATTTAAGGAGAAGGCATATATGAAATATTTGGTAATAGGTGCAGGCGGAACGGGCGGATGCATAGGTGGATTTATGCATAAAGCTGGCAAGGATGTTACTATCATTGCTCGTGGCGCACATCTTGAAGCAATTCAGAATAAAGGTCTTACAATTGAGACTCCTAATGGTAGTTTTACTACTATGATTCCAGCATTTGACATGGATAACTATAATGACAAACCAGATGTAGTTTTTGTCTGCGTAAAGGGCTATTCAATAGAGGACGCCATTAGTTTTATTGGAAAGGTAGCTAAAGAGGACACCATTGTTATTCCTATCCTTAATATTTATGGTACTGGTGGGAAGATGCAGGAGAAGCTTCCAAATATACTTGTAACTGATGGATGTATTTATGTAGCATCTCAGATAAAAGAGTATGGTTGTATACAGATGAATGGTGCGATTTTTAGAGTTGTGTTTGGAGTTCGTAATGCTTCTGAATATGATGCACGACTTGAAATTGTTGAAAAAGATCTTGCAGACAGTAATATTACTCCACTTCTTTCAGATAATATACAAAGAGATGCACTTAAAAAGTTCTCATATGTTTCACCAGCGGCAGCCTGCGGTCAATATTATAATATTGCAGCTGGTCCTATGCAGGTTCCTGGAGAAAAGCGAGATACTTTTATTGCATTGATTAAAGAAATAGAGGCACTTGCTAAGGCAATGGGTATTGATTTTGGCGAAGATATGGTTAAGACAAACACAAATATCCTTGATAATCTTACAGAAGGTGCATCAACTTCAATGCAACGTGATATCGAAGCAGGAAAATCATCTGAATGGGATGGACTTATCTGCGAGGTAGTAAGACTTGGTGAGAAATATGGTGTTGATGTCCCTACTTACAAGATGATTTCTGAGGCATTTAGTTTTTAATCAATTTCTTTATGTATATTTTATGAGGAAAATTTATGGCGCTTAATCCAAATGAAGAAATGAAGATGACGTATACATCGGTTGTCACAAAAGACAATAAACCAATGATTTCCATTAAGTTTGAGCGTGGCAACGACATATGTGAAGGTAGTGTTCCTGAATGCGTTATTTCAAAAAACGATGGATTTACGGATGAAGAAATTGAAGGGCTTGAGCATTATCTCAGAATGAATAAAAAAGAAATTATTGAGCAGGGGAAAAGTATATCAGGTCTTCTTAATATATTTTCAAAATAAGTTTTTCTTTTTAGTACGGAATGTACTTTTGGGCAGGGTGTGTAATTATAATAAAGTAAGAGGTTTAATGATTTGAGAGGTTCAGTAAAAAGATTTTTCTTTAATGAAAAAACATATTCCATAGGTATTGCTATGGAAGCTGTTTTAATATTTATAGTATTATTTTGTGATAACAGAGCAAATGTACTAGATTCGTTTTCGCTATTTGAGCTTATTCTTAGAACAGCGCTACTAATTGGTCTTTATAGGTCATACAGACATAGAAATATATATGTTATGAGCGGAATTGCTTCTGGTTTGCTCTTCTGTATTTTATATAGAGAGGCAAATCATGTCCTTGGAGAGCTTATGACATTAAGCGTCGATAAGTTCATAATGATGGGATATAAAGGAAGTGTTTATCTTTGTATTAGCATGACTATTCTGTTTTTGGAATGTGTTATGATATACAACCATTTCTCAATAAATGTTAAACATATAAACGGCCTTACGAAGCTTGCAGTTAATGAAGCGTCTACTATCATGCTATTCATTATGTTTACAATTCAGATTTTCTCTAACTTTTTCCTGGATTTGAATTTTTGGGTAATAGCCAGCTACGTGTGTACAACCTTTGCAGAAGGTGTTTTGTTTGTAGTAATAGGTCATTGTGATTTAATGACTGCAATTGATATGGAGGTATAGTATGGATAACAAAGTTTCTGTGGCTAATGAAAATGCCAAAAATGCTATACACTATTTGTTGTCTTCATTTATATATGTTGCAGCACTTACAATGCTTTATTTAATAGATGATGGTACTAAATCACTTAATTATCTAATGACACTTTTAGCATGTGGTCAGATATTAGGATTGGTGTTCTATATTGAAGATGACAAGCCTATAACAAATAAAATTCTAAAAATTGTTCTTAAAATTAATCGATTAATGTCATATTTTTCTGTTGTGGCATTACTATTTATCGCAATGGTCATGACTACTCAGTATCATAATAAAATGAAAGCGGATGCATATGGTGACATATCAGAAATCGATATGGACGCTGTTGAAGCAGCAGATGGAACTTACATTTATGAGACTGATAATTTCTATATTTATTTTCCAAATTTCGATAGTGTAGAGCTTGTTTTCAAAGACAGACCATCCAAAAAAGAAGAGGATATTATATTCTGTGCTGGTGCGTTATTTCATCAGGAGAGAACTCTTGATTTTTCTCATATGAATCTTGTTGGAGATCATACTTGTAATGGGGAATATTATGAAGGCTATGATCATGATGAATTAAGTGCCTTTACATATTGTGACGGTGAGATTAAATTCTCATTTGATAATGCAGATGATGAAATAAGAAAGGCATGTGATAAAAAAGGTGTTGGATTTGAACAGTTTATGATTATAAAAGATGGAAAGCCAGCAACCTTTAAATTTACAAGATATAGATGCTTCAGAACACTGACAACGATTAATGGTAAGCTTTGTATTATTGATAATAAAAAGCAAATGTTCCTTGAAGATTTCAGAAGTGAAATAATAAAGCTTGGTGTTAAGGATGCAATGTATATGGATATGGGTAGTGGCTGGAACTACTCCTGGATACGTAATACAGAAGGTAAAATAAAGAACATGTTCAATATTCCAGTTCCATATTCACAGAACTGGATTGTATTTAGACGTAAATAAAATACTGAAAAACTCACAATAAAATGATGGAAAGTAAAAGAATTAACTATTTTGATATTGCAAAGGGAATAGGTATTATCCTTGTAGTAATGGGACATCTTGAGTATATAAGCTCACCCATTCGTTTCTTTATTGTGTCATTTCATATGCCTATGTTTTTTGTGATTTCAGGCATGCTAATGGCAGCAACAGGTGAAGAAAATAAGCCTGTATCATCATATATAAAGGGCAAACTCAAAAGAATAGCAGTACCTTACATTGGATATTCTGTGCTTTTTCTTGTTTTGGAAATAGTATTTATGTATCTTACAGATACAGTAAGTTGGATAAATATAATCCAGAACACTTATTATACGATTTGCTTATATGGTAATTCAGTATTGTGGTTCTTGCCTGCAATGTTTTTTGCATGTCTAATGTTTTATTTCCTTAGAAGAAAAACAAATCATAAGGTTACGATATCCCTAGTAATAATACTTACAATCATTATGTATGGATTAAATAAGCTAAATGGTCTTATGGGAATGTCCTTTAGCGATAACATGTTCATGTCTGAATTGTTCTTCTTTTTTGTTATGGTAATAAGATCATTTTTTGCAATGTTTTATCTTGCCACAGGATACTATTTATACATTTTATTAGTTAAGCAGTTAGATTTTACCAGTAAAGTTAAGCCAGTACTAATGGCACTAATTGGAATCTGTATACTCGCATTAATAGGTTGGACAAGCCAGATAAATGGCATTGTTGACTTCCATTTCTTAATGTTAGGAAATCCATTTCTATTTTTGTTTAATTCTGTTGCAGGTTCTATTGCTGTTATATTTATAAGCATGTCTTTTGAAGGCATAAGTGAGATAAAAGTATTCAAATTAATACGCTTCTATGGCAAAAATTCTCTTACAATTATGGCGACACACATGGACTGCTATATAATGTACATTTCACTCCTTTTTGCGATGTTCATTACCAAAAATATCAATGAATCAAAGAAATTATTATTCTGTACAGTAACACTGATAACAGTATTTATACTTGAAACTATTTTGATTTTATGTGTAAAACAAATAAAAACATTAAAAAATAGATAACACAAGTACTTGTATATAGTCTAAAATTTGCTGTATAATGAATCATATATGTGGATATACTTTATTATCATATAAATAAGGTGTTGAGGGTCAAGGAGGATAAGTAGGAAATGGTTATTCAGGATTTCTGTAACATGAAAAAGTTTGAGGAGATAATGTCTAATTGGGCATCATCTACTGGACTTGCAGCAGTTGCATTAGATGCAGAGGAACAGAAAATAAGTGAATGTTATAACTTCGTAGAGGATACTGACAAATTTGCTAAGAACACAACATTTGATATTCCAGTTACTCTTGAAGATGGAACAGTTCTTGGTAGTGTTACTGGTGGACAGGTTGTTGCTGATGAAGAAGAAGCAAAATCAAAAGACCAGATTAGTAAGGCATCAGAGCTTCTTGGTGATGTTATAAACATGTATGTTAGAAATTGCTACAACACACATGTTAATGGCAAGCTTATTTCAAATCTTGAAAGTGGTATTGCTGAAATGTCACAGAAGGTTACAAATATTGAAGCAGAAACAGATGTAGTTCAGGGTTATGCTGGACGTCAGAAGATTCTTGCACTTAATGCTTCAATTGAAGCAGCCAGAGCAGGCGAAGCTGGTAAGGGATTTGCAGTAGTTGCAAACGAAGTTCAGAAGCTTGCTATTGGAATGTCAGAGAGTAGTGTAAAGATTAAGACTCTTATTACAGATATAGTTAAAGTAATGAATGACATGAAATAATTATAAATACAAAAAAGCTCTCCATTATGGAGAGCTTTTTTTATATCATTTTTTCTAATTCAGAAATAGGCTTAAGGCCACTAAGTGCATCATAGGTCGTTACTGCACATGCTCCCTCTGCTGCAGCAAGTGCAACACATTTTTCAGGAGTTTTACCAGCAAGTACTGATGCAAGAAAAGCAGCAATGCTTGTATCTCCTGCGCCAGTTGCGGATAATACCTTTTCTGCTTTAATACAAGGCTGAAGACCTTCTTTATTTGACCAGATCTTATAATCAACTTCCAGATTATGTCCTATATTTTGGACAGTATCAATATCTGCTGTTTTATAATATATTCCTTTTATGCCACATTTGATTAAAACAACCTTACATCCCATGGACATAAGTTCATCTGCAAGTGGTTTGACATCTTCATCTATCTTAATGTTCTCTGCCATATCACCACCCATTGATGCAAGGCGGTTATAATTATCTCTATCTAACATAAAGCATAATTCTTCAAAGCTTGGTACAAAGAAATCAACATATGGAAGAACTCTTTTTAAAATACTTTTCCAATCAACCTTTCCAGATTCAGCTTTAGGATCAATTGCGGCAAAATCAAGACTTGTTGCAATATCTTTTTCTTTAACTCTTTTAAATATTTTGACAAGCTCTTCCCCATCATTTAAGTACATGCTCCTCATTAATGGCGGATAACCGAAATGGAAGAGCGCAGCATCATTTAAACTGTTTTCAGGTATATCTGAATTTGTGAAAGTGTCATTCGCACCTGGGTTATGAAGAAATACTCTGTCAATTCCTGGAATGGCAAGGACTACGGAGTATGAGCTTGAACTGTTTTCATCCTTAATGAGACCACCAGCCCCATATTTGCTTAAAATATCGGCAATCATATTACCAAAGGCATCGTTACCAACTTTTCCCATAAGCTCGACATTTTCGCCAAGAATTTTTAATGCAAGTCCCGTATTTGCCACACTTCCACCTGTGTTCACATTTGCTGCATCTACATTGATGAGTTTTCCTGGCTCCAATATATCATTTAATTGATTGTACTGTTTTTCAGCAGGAAATACAGGAGTAATATCGAGACATATATGACCTGCGGAAATAATTTTTTTCTTCATAATTATAAAATTCCAACCTTATTACTGCTTACATTTTCTTGAATTTGTAGCACTGCATTGACTGAAGTTCTCACATCTATAACATACTTCATTAGGGAGCTCATTTTTTTCAAAAAATAGATTTATATTGTTAATTGTTGTATCAGCAATATTTCCAAGAGCTTCATCTGTAAGAAATGCCTGATGAGAAGTAACTATAACATTTGGCATAGAAAGAAGTCTTGCCATTATATCGTCATCAAGAATATGCCCTGATTTATCATTAAAGAACAGACTTCCTTCTTCTTCGTACACATCTATGCAGGCAGCGCCAATTTTTCTTGATTTTAAACCATCAAGGAGATCTTTAGTATTAATAAGACCACCTCGGGATGTATTTATAATCACTACACCCTTTTTCATCTTTTCAATAGTTTCTGCATTGATAAGATGTTTATTTTCATCTGTTAATGGACAATGAAGTGAAATAATATCACTCTTTGAAAGAAGTTCATCCATTTCAACATATTTTGCATTAAGGTCATTAGCAGGGTACATGTCATATGCTAAAACATTCATACCAAAGCCATTACAAATATTAACAAATGCTTTTCCAATTTTTCCTGTTCCAATAACACCAACGGTTTTCCCGTGAAGGTTAAATCCAACTAAATCATTTAGGCTGAAGTTAAAATCCCTTGTTCTATTGTATGCTTTATGAATTCTTCTTACAGAAGTCATAATAAGTGCCATTGCGTGTTCTGCTACAGCCTCTGGTGAATAAGCAGGAACTCTTACTACCTTTATACGATTATAGCAGGCTTCTACATCAACACTGTCAAACCCAGCACAGCGAAGAGCCACAAGCTTGACACCAAATTCGCATAGCTTATCTATAACATACTTATCAACAGTATCATTTACAAATGTGCACACAGCATCTTTTCCTGCTGCAAGAGCAACACTATCTTTATTAAGCTTTACTGGGTAGTATGTTATTTCAACATTTTCTGGTCTGATTTTTTCAAATGATGTCTCATCATAGGGCTTAGTATCAAACATTGCAATTTTAATCATACAGTTTCTCCTTTCTGATTAAATACAATAGCCATATTTTCCAATATATTCATCATCATTTTTCTGGATTAATTTGTGGATTAATGCATAAAATGTCTACTTTTTTATTATAATTTACAGATTCTTAGTAGTCGATAAAAAAATACATACTCTTTTGCTTTATAAATTGAGATTAGTAATAATTCTTGATAAAATATTTATTAAGGAAGTTTTCTAGGAGGTTATAGATATGAATTCAATTAATGACACATATACTTTAAATAATGGTAATAAAATTCCATGCGTTGCATTTGGAACATATATTCCATTTAATCAGCCACAGGTACAGAAGCAGATGATAAAGGATGCTATTGAAGCTGGATACCGCTATTTTGATACAGCATCTTTATATGAATCGGAACGTGCTTTAGGAGAAGCTATAAAGGAAAGCGGAATAGACAGAAGTGAGTTTTTTATTGCAACTAAAGTATGGATTGATGAAATGAATGAAGTCCCTGATGCAGTTAATCGTTCACTAGAAAGACTTGGTGTAGATTACATTGATTTATATTTAAGTCACTGGCCAAAAGCTGCGGATGATGAAAATTGGAAAGAAACAGGAAAAAACTGCTGGAAGGAAATGGAGAATGCAGTTAAGAAGGGACTTGTAAAAAACATTGGTCTTTCAAACTATTTACCACACCATCTTGATAACATTTTAAGCTGTTGTGAAATAAAACCAGTTGTAGACCAGCTTGAACTTCATCCAGGCTACAGCCAGTACCTTGCCAGAGAGTATGCAGTGAAAAATGGTATTATTCCTCAGGCGTGGAGCCCTCTTGGAAGAGGAAATAATAATGGTAACAATGATAAGAATCGTGATTTCTTTGAATCACTTGCAAAGAAATATGGAAAAACTGTATCACAGGTTCTTATTCGTTATCAAATTCAGAATGGTGTAATTCCTGTAGTAAAGAGTAAAACAATCTCTCGTATGCAGGAAAATATGAATGTTTTTGATTTTGAAATTGAAAAAGATGATATGTGGATGTTAGAGTGTATGCCTCAGAACACATGGCTTGGAGAACATCCAGATTTCTATATTCCTAATGTTAAATCTAACAGAGAACAGTAATTATTTATTCTGAAAGGACAATGAAATGTTAGTAAACATGAATGATATTCTCCTTCCTGCAAAGAAATCAGGATATGGAGTTGGTTTTTTTAATGCGGTAAATGTTGAGATGGCAAGGGCAATTATTGAAACATCAGAGGAAATGAATGCCCCTGTAATGGTTGGTACAGCAGAAATATTGTTACCTGCAATGTCTTTAGAAAGGGTTTCTGAATACCTTATTCCAATGGCAGAAAAAGCAAAAGTTCCGGTTTGTGTTCACTATGATCATGGTCTTACTTTAGAAAAATGTATTGAGGCAATGAATCTTGGATTTACTTCAATAATGTATGACTGTTCTACAGAAAGTTATGATGTAAATGTTGAAAAAGTGGCAGATATGGTTAATAGATGTCATAAGCTTGGCATAACAGTTGAAGGTGAATTAGGTCATGTTGGTGATAACGAAGGTGCAGGTAAGTTAGATGATCCTAGTGCATGGTTTACTGATCCAGAGGTTGCTCTTGACTACGTAAATAAAACAGGAGTTGATTCCTTAGCGATTGCAGTTGGAAATGCTCATGGTGATTATAAGTTTCCACCAAAGCTTGATTTTGAAAGAATTTCAGCTATTTCAAATAAAACAAACCTTCCACTTGTTCTTCATGGTGGTAGTGGTCTTGCTGATGATGACTTTAGAGAGGCTGTAAAGAGAGGAATTTGTAAGGTTAATATTTTTACTGATATTGATAAAGCTGGAAAGCAGGGAATTGAGGAAGGACTCAAGGCCGGAGCTAAAACAATGATGGGACTTATCCCTTATGAAATAGATGCCATGAAGGCTGTTGTCAGAGAGAAAATTAATCTGTTTGGTTCTGCAAATCGAATATAGACAAAAATGAAAGGAAGTACATACATGCACTTCCTTTTTTATACATCTTTTTTCATATTTTTAATTTTTATTATAAGTACTGAGACAATTAAGATAACTGGAAATATAGATCCTGCAAGTATTCCTATACGTAAATCATCGTTTGCCATCTGTGAAACATTTCCTACAAGGCTAGGTCCAAAGGCTCCACCAAGATCGCCAGCCATTGCTAGTAATGCAAACATTGCGGTTCCTCCTGTTGGAAGTTGTTTAGATGAAATACTAATTGTTCCTGGCCACATTATTGCTACAGAAAAGCCACATACAATACAACCAATAAGTCTAATTACTGGATTTGGTGAAAGCGCAGCAAGCATATAGCATATAAGACATAATAGACCAGATCCTAACATATAATTTTTAAGGTCTAATTTATCACCATATTTTCCATATATAACTCGACTTATTCCCATCATTACCGCAAATAAACAAGGTCCAAGCAAATCTCCAATGGTTTTAGAAAGACCAATAGCTGATTCTGTGAATGCTGACGCCCACTGAGCCATTGAAATTTCCGATGCACCTGCACATACCATGAGAATTATTGAAACCCAAAACATTGGAATTTTAAATAGACCGCTAATGCTCATTGATTCTCCATCTTCTACAAGATGTTCAATAGGACAAACCATGAAATTGTAAATGTTATAGAGAGGAACGAGTGCCCATATACATGCAAGCCATTTCCAATTATCAATAGAAAATACTGCAAAAAAGAGCGTTGATAATGCAATTACTCCAACAGAACCCCAGCAGTAAAACGAATGAAGAAGGCTCATTACCGATTCTTTATTATCAAAAGGACAAGCCTCTACAATTGGACTGCAAAGTACTTCAATAAGTCCGCTTCCAATCGCATATACAATTACGCTTATAATTATTCCTGTGAATGGATTTCTGAATAACCCTGGAAGGAATCCTAACCCAATAAGTCCAAGAGCTGAACATACTTCAGATGCGACAATACTTTTTCTATAGCCGATTTTATCAACAAATTTCGCACACAAAACATCAACTATTAGCTGAGTAAAGAAAAATGCCGTTGAAATAAGTGCGATTTGACCTAAAGGAATACTATATTCCTTATGAAATCTTAAAAATAAGAGTGGTGCAAAATTTGCTGATATTGCCTGAGTAATAAAACCAAGGTAACATGCTATGAGAGTTTTTTTATAATTCTTTTTCATTTGCCAATCCTAATCCTGTTTTTTGTAGAAATAGTTGAAAATAAATACAAAGCAGGTTAATATTTGTTAATTTATATGATTTTCTATTTGAAATACATAATGTAAAATAGATACATATGTAATAAAAAACACATATAAATAGTATATGGATACGATAAGCTATACGCAAGAAAAACTCTGATTGGCGTAATGAAAAGCTACTTCAGATTGAAGAAAGGCTCATGATCTAGAAAAGCAAAGAGAGATTATTTATATTATGAAAGGTCTATTAAGAATGATTGGAAAAATACTTCTAGGACTTATTGCAGTACTAGTTATAGTTATTGGAATTTTTATTTTAGTATGTGTAGTTACTGGAAGTGGAAAAATAAAACAGTTTACAGATGATAATGGAAATGTCTTAGAAAACAGCGTGGCAGAAAAAATCTATCTTGACGTAAATGGTATCAAGAACGGAATGATTATCAGGGGGAAAAACACAAATAATCCTGTAATGCTATTTATATCAGGTGGTCCTGGAGTGCCTCAGTATTGGATGAATGATACATACAAAAACGACATTGAAGATGACTTTACTGTATGCTGGTGGGATTATAGAGGTGAAGGTCTTTCTTATGATTCTAAAATCAATCCAAATGACATTACAAAAGAACAGCTGACAGCAGATGCAGAAGTTATAATTAATTATTTAAAAGAACGTTTTGGCGCAGAAAAAGTATATTTAATGGCTCATTCAGGTGGTACAATGCTTGGTTTAAATATTGCCAAAAAGCATCCAGAACTTATTTATTGCTATTTTGGAATGGGACAGGTTGCCAATGAAGGATACGGAAGACATGAAGCTGGATATTATTTCATGAAGGATATCTTTGAAAAAAATGGTGATACAAAAAACCTTAAAAAGCTTGAGTCCATGATTGAAACAGTAGACGGACATATTGTTTTAAATAAAAAATATCATGATGGTCACTGGGAAGGTATGCTACTAAAAGCAGGCTGCGCAACTACTAAGGATATGAAGTCAGATGCAACAGGAATCTTCTTCCCACAGATGTTCAGCCATTGTTATACCTTATCTGAAAAAATAAATTACTGGAAGGGTAAATCACTTCTTTCAAAAAGTGTGTATTTTAATGAGGCTTCAGCTAGTGTTGAAGATTTTTCTTATGAAGTCCCAGTTATTTTTCTAAGCGGAACTTATGACTACACAACACCAATTAGTAATGTGGAAAAATTATATGAAAAAATAGATTCTGATGGAAAAGCCTTTTATGAATTTAAAAATTCTGCTCATAGTCCATTATGGGAAGAAAATGAAAAAGCTATGGAGGTAATTAGAAGTTACTTAAAATAAGACTTTGGTTTACATAATCCTACAAAATTACCTCTAAAAGTATCACATAAAACTTAAATATGACATGAACAAAATGACCATAATTTCAATATGGAGATATTCATAAAAAAATACACAAATATTTGTATAATTCTATGGATTGAAATACAAGATGTTCGATTTCATAATAGAGTCATAGTTTTGAGGGAGGGGAGTTTTAGTTATATAACTAAAGCTTGATTAATAAGAGGTATAGATTATGACAGAAGAAGTACGTTATGAAGCAGAACAGAAGCACATGGAGACAACATTATACGGTCTCGTTGGTGCAAAAGAGCCTGGATTTGAGGATTTTGTTGCAAGAGGACTTGAAAGAGCATTAGGAATGCTTGCAGGCGAGAAAATTAATTAAGGTTAAATGTGGATATTATAGGTATTCATTTGTTATTATAAAAGACGGTGCAATGGCATCGTCTTTTATAATATTCTAGTATGACAGAGGGACGCTCCATATGACAAAAGAAGCGTCCCTTATGAGGATAAATAGGTGAGAATTGAACTCGCTCCAATGGAGAGCATAACAACATACATATACAGAAAAGCACTTAAAAATTATTATGGCGGAATTGATACATATTTCAGCCCTTTTATTTCTACTCATAAAAATAAAAAGTTAAATTATAAGGAATTAAATGATATTCTTCCTGAAAATAATAATGGAATAAATTTAATTCCTCAGGTAATGACTTCTGATGCTGAGGAGTTTTTATACACATCATCACAAATAAAAGAACTCGGCTATGATCACATTAATCTTAATTTTGGATGTCCTTCTGGCACAGTGACAGCTAAAGGAAAGGGAGCTGGGATACTTATTTATCCAGAGAAGTTAGAAAAGCTTCTTGATGAGATATTTAGTAAGTCTGATATGAAAATCTCAGTAAAAACAAGAGTTGGATATTCTGAATATGAAGAGTGGAACAGGTTACTTGATATTTATAAAAAGTTTCCGCTTAAGGAATTAATTGTTCATCCAAGAATAAGAGAGGATTTTTATAACGGAAAAGCTGACAGATCTCTCATGAAAGAAACTTTATTCCGAATCAAAGAAGTGGGTATGACAGTTAGCTACAACGGTGATATTTATTCAGTTAGTGACTGTGAAGATGTTATTGATAAAATGCCAGAGCTTGATGCAGTGATGATAGGAAGAGGACTTCTTACTAATCCATCCCTTGCGTGCAATATAAAATCAAGAGAATCTGATAAAAATAGTAATCTATTAACTGATAAAGAGATTATACATACTGCCTCATTTAAGGAGTTTAATTTAGAACTAATGAATAACTATGCAGAGATTATGTCTGGTGATAGAAATACGTTATTTAAGCTTAAAGAATTATGGGTATACATGAGCAATTTATTTGACGAACCAGCAAAAGTTCTGAAAAAAATTCAGAAATGTAATACTCTGCGAGATTACAAGAATATACTTGATGTTTATCTAGGATAAAAGAGCTTCAATAATTGCGTAAAAAAATATATGTATGGTAGAATTTTCATGATTATGATGTGATCTATCAGAAAGGAAATTAAATGAGTATATACGAGAGTGTTGAATATCATCCATATTGTCCATCATGTGGTGCTGCCAATGTTGGAAACGATGTGTGTGATTATTGTGGTGCGTCATTAATTAAATCAAAGACCAATAGAGAAGAAACAAAAGATGAAATGGAAGAGCAGGAGAGAATCAATGCTCTTGAAGACTATAAATATGAGGAAATAAAAGGAAAGCTTAGAGAAAAGGATGATTTTCTTTTATTATTCTGCCCTATATTTGGAGGAGCATTTGTAATAGTACCTACAATTGTATGCATTGCATTTATGGGCACCGGAATATTGGAATTCTGGCTTATCCCATTTTTCTCACTGTTCTGGCTTATTGGCATTGGAGCGCTAGTCCCTTTGTTTAAACAACTTACAGAAGGTCATAAGTGTAAAACGGGTGATCCTATTACAGGAACATTAAGAGGATATGAAGATTCTATGACTGTAGTAAATGGAAGACCACAGTTAAACATGAGAATTTTGTTAAACGATGCATATGATCCTAAGATTTTGGTTTTAAAAACACCTTTTACAGTAAAAAAGTATCCTGTAGGTGCGCAGATTAGATTAAAGAGATATAAAGATAGCTACATTTTTGATAAATAATTTGGAGAAACTTATGAAGCCAACAAAGAGAATGCTTAATTATGCAAAAGAAAATTTTAATGAGGTAATGCATACAACACTTAATCCTGAAGGACCAGGTGTTGTTAGAATTCATCTTATTCCACCTAAAATGGTAGATGGAATTATAGAAGCTTCAGTTGCAATTATAAATGGACAAGATATTGTTCCAGTTAATTTTTCATGGGCAATACTTCTAACAGAATTTATTAAAGAAGTAAATAAATACCATGGAAGACCTGTTACAGAGTGGGACAGTAAGGTAATTGTTGATAACGCTGTTGCAAGTGTAAGAAAAGTTTTTCCATTAATAAGCAAAAACAGATTAAGAAATGATTTGTATACAATTATGCATACATTTACTCAGGTGGCTTACGGAGAAGTTCCAGATGAAGAAATTCAGTATGTGAGTCTTGGAGAGTATGCTGAGTTTATGAGTGCCCCTCATAGAATGGATTTACTTGTATCTGCCATGACAAAAAATGGAAGTTGGCATTGTAATCAGAACTGTATTCACTGTTATGCTGCAGGTCAGAATCTTGTATCAGAGAATGAACTTAGTACAGAAGAATGGAAGAAGATAATAGATAAATGTAGAGAAGCATGTATTCCACAGGTAACATTTACTGGTGGTGAGCCTACTATGCGAGAAGATTTATTTGAACTAATAGACTATGCTCAGTGGTTTGTAACAAGACTTAACACCAACGGAATTAAATTAACAAAAGAGTATTGTGAAAAACTTAAAGAGGTGTCTCTTGATAGTTTACAGATTACTTTTTATTCATCTGATGAAGAAATTCACAATAAGCTTGTTGGAGCTAGTCAATACCAGAATACTCTCGCAGGAATAGATAATGCTGTTTCTACAGGAATTAATGTAAGCATTAACACTCCTCTTTGTTCATTAAATAAAGAATATGTGAAAACTCTTGAGTTTTTGAAAGAGCACGGAGTTATGTATGTAACATGTTCAGGACTTATTACAACAGGTAATGCGCTAAGTGAGACATCTGAATCACTTCAGCTTTCATCTGCAGAGTTAGAAGAAATTCTCTCAGAGGCAGTTGATTACTGTAACAGCAATGGAATGGAAATTAGCTTTACATCACCTGGCTGGATAAAGGAAGAGTTTTTTGAAAAATATGGTTTAAATAAGCCAACGTGTGGTGCATGTCTCAGCAATATGGCTATTACACCTGGAGGAAATGTTGTCCCATGTCAGAGTGACCTTTCTGATAAACCACTTGGAAATATGTTGAAGGATGACTGGTTATCAATATGGAATAATGATGAATGCAAAATAAGAAGAGCATTCTCTGCAGGGCAGACAGGAGAATGTCCTCTAAGACAGAATAAATCAGAGGAGGTACAGAAATAATGAAGACAAACAAAATTCTTAAATATATTTGTACCACACTTGCTGTACTGTTTATTGGACTGACAATATCATACAATGTAAATGCCAAGCCTCTTGATGAAATTCTTAACTATGTAGTTACAGTTGATGTTAGTGATGATGCCACTCTATTCATTAAATATGATATTTCCTGGAAGGTTCTTGATTCGAGCTCTGAAGGACCTCTTGAATGGTCAAAGATTGGTTTACCAAATAATCACATTTTGGAATTAGCACCAGTAACTTCTAACATAAAAAGAATCGAAAAGAAAACATCTGGTGGTTCATATGCCAATGTGTATTTTTATGATAAATACTATGCTGGAGATGTTGTAGACTTTTCGTTTATTGCCCATATGGACTATATGTATCAGGCTCATCCAGATGATGGATATGTTGAATATACATTTACTCCTGGATGGTTTGATGATATAGAGGTTGATAATCTTACAATCAGATGGAACAACGATAAGGTTGATAGTTGGACAAATGATTGCATTATTGATAATGGGTATAATACATGGTCATGCCATTTGAATCCTGGTGAAAAGAAAACAGTAACATTAAGATATCCAACTAATGCATATGGATTTGATTTGAATAAGTATGCTGCGACAGAAAAAGACAATGACTGGAATTTTAAAGAACATTCATTAATTGCTAATATTTTCTTCATCATACTTGTTGTGATATTTATGATATTTATTTGTGCGTTAATGATAGCTCCATTTGCTGTCCCATTTATTATCATTGCAGTGGTATATAATTCATTAAGTGGATTCAGGTTATCTGGCGAGCGAAAAATTACACGTACAATTATTGACTACTATCCTTCATGCCCTAACTGTGGTGGCTCCAGAGATGAGGGAAGTGATAAGTGTAGCTACTGTGGAACAAATATGATCAAGAGTAAACACGAGATTAAGGATGAGAGCCCATTTGGTGAATATAAAGAAGCGTTTAAGTATATGGAAAAGGGTGATTATAAACTATCATCACCTAACAGATACGTACGAGTTAATGTTATTCATGTTCCACGTTCTGTGCCAGTTACAAGATCTGGAGGAGGACATCACAGCTCATGTGCTCATAGCTCATGTGCATGCGCATGTGCCTGTGCTTGCGCAGGTGGTGGAAGAGCTGGTTGTACGACAAAGGATTTTTATAACACAAACATGAAACTTTCATATCTATTGAACAAAAAAAGACGCTAGAACTCGTGAATTTTCAAGGAAAAGTCACATTGACTTTAAAGTGTTGAACTTATATAATCTGTTATGGTCTGATTTATCGGACAAAAACGGGATTAAATTTTAGGAGGAAATATTATGAAGAAGAAAATTGCAATGCTTCTTGCTGCTACACTTGTAGTAGGTCTTGTTGGTTGCGGTGCTAAAGAAGCAGCTCCAGCACAGGCTGAAACAGCTACAACAGAAGCAACAGAAGAAAAGACTGAAGAAGCTGCAGAAGCAGCAGACACATCAGCTGAAGAAGTGGCTGGTGAAACTTATACAGTTGGTATTTGTCAGCTTGTTGAGCATCCAGCTCTTGACGCTGCAACACAGGGATTTGAAGATGCTATTAAGGAAGCTCTTGGTGATGCTGTAAAATTTGACGAGCAGAACGCACAGGGTGATTCAAATACATGTTCAACAATCATCAACAGCTTTGTTTCAAGCAATGTAAATCTTATTTTAGCAAACGCTACACCTGCTCTTCAGGCTGCAGCTGCTGGTACAAATGAGATCCCAATTCTTGGAACATCAGTTACAGAGTATGGTGTTGCTCTTGATATTGATAACTTCTCAGGTACAGTTGGTGGTAACATTTCAGGTACATCAGACCTTGCTCCACTTGATGGACAGGCTGCAATCTTCTCAGAGTTATTACCAGATGCAAAGAAGATTGGTCTTCTTTACTGTTCAGCAGAAGCTAACTCACAGTATCAGGTAGATACAGTTAAGGGTTACCTTGAGGATAAGGGATTTGAGTGTGAATACTATGCATTCGCTGATTCAAATGATTTATCAGCAGTTGTAACATCAGCAGCTGATGCATGTGATGCAATTTATGTACCAACAGATAACACAGTTGCTTCTAATACAGAAATCATCCAGAACATCTGTGCTCCAGCTAAGGTTCCTGTCGTTGCTGGTGAAGAAGGTATCTGCGCATCATGTGGTATTGCAACACTTTCAATCAGCTACTATGACCTTGGTGTTGCTACAGGTAAGATGGCTGTTAAGGTATTAACAGGTGAGGCTAACATTGCAGATATGCCTGTTGAATACGCTCCAGAATTTACAAAGAAATACAATGCTGCTAACTGTGAAGCACTTGGAATCGAAATTCCTTCAGATTATGTAGCAATTGAAGCAGAATAATTATTTATTCTATTAGGTAAATATGTTATTATTAATCACGGGTGCATTAATGTGCCCGTGATTTTTTCTATTTTGGAGACTTGTATATGAATTTTATTAGTTTATTAAATGCGATGCCAGGTGCATGTGCACAGGGTTTGATTTGGGGTATCACAGCCATTGGTATTTATATTACATATAAGGTGCTTGATATAGCTGATCTTACAGTCGATGGTTCTCTTGGAACAGGCGGTGCCGTATGTATCATGATGATGATGTCTGGACATAATGTGTATGTTTCAATGCTTGCTGCTATAGTTGCAGGTATGTTAACAGGTTTTGTGACGGGAATATTTCATACATTTATGGGTATACCGGCAATACTCGCAGGTATTCTTACACAGCTTGGTTTATATTCAGTAAACCTTAAAATCATGGGTAAATCCAATCAGGCGATAAACGTAGATAAATATAGTCTTGTTGTATCTCTTAGATATATTAAAGGCGTTGCTTTATTTAAGAATACAATCTTCGTAGTAGCAATCTGTATAGCAATTTTAATTTTTGTTTTATACTGGTTTTTTGGAACAGAGCTCGGTTCAGCACTAAGAGCTACAGGCTGTAATTCCGGTATGGCAAGAGCGCAGGGTATTAATACAAATGCAGCAAAGGTTCTTGGACTTATGATTTCAAATGGACTTGTTGCTTTATCTGGATCATTACTTGCTCAGTATCAGGGATTTGCAGATATTAACATGGGTCGTGGATGTATCGTTATTGGTCTTGCTGCTGTTATTATCGGTGAGGCTGTATTCTCATTCTTCCACAATTTTGCATTAAAGCTATTAGCAGTTACACTTGGTTCAATAATTTACTACATTGTATATAACGTAGTTATCTGGCTCGGTATCGATGCTGATCTCTTAAAACTCTTATCTGCTGTAGTAGTTGCAATCTTCCTTGCAACACCATATTTAAGAAGTCAGTACATGCCTAAAAAAATAGTAAAAAAAGCTGATGAAAAGGAGGGCAAATAAATGCTTAAGATTGAAAACGTAAGTAAAACATTTAATCCTGGCACAGTAAATGAAAAGCTTGCTCTCGATAATTTCTCAATAACAATAAACGAAGGCGATTTCATTACAGTTATTGGTGGTAATGGTGCTGGTAAATCAACACTTATGAATGCCATTGCTGGTGTATGGAAAGTTGATGAAGGAAAAATCATAATTGATGGTGAAGATGTAACTTCTCTTCCAGAGCATAAGAGAGCTTCATATCTTGGACGTGTTTTTCAGGATCCTATGCTTGGAACAGCAGCTACAATGGAAATTCAGGAAAATCTTGCTCTTGCAAAGAGAAGAGGTCTTCCACGTACTCTTAAAAACGGAATTCACAAAAAAGAAGTTGAAGAATATAGAGAAATGCTTAAGATTCTTGATCTTGGACTTGAAGATAGAATGACTACAAAGGTTGGTCTTTTATCAGGTGGTCAGCGTCAGGCACTTACTCTATTAATGGCTACACTTAAAAAGCCAAAGCTTCTTCTTTTAGATGAGCATACAGCTGCACTTGATCCAAAGACAGCTGCAAAGGTTTTAGAAACTACAGAAAAGATTGTTACTAGAGACAAGCTTACAACACTTATGATTACACATAACATGAAAGATGCAATTGCTCATGGTAATCGTCTTATCATGTTAAATGAAGGTAAGATTATTCTCGATATTCAGGGGGAAGAGAAGAAGAATCTTACAGTATCTGATTTATTAAAGAGATTTGAAGTTGTTAGTGGAGAAGAATTCGCTAATGACAAAGCTATTCTTGGATAATTAATTCTATTCGAGATTATATTGCGTATACGCAATGGGGATAGCCGAAAGGCAAATGGGGAGTATAAATGAATAAGAGGATTCTGTGTGTTGCAATGGTAATGACATTGTTTGTTACATGTTATTATCCCGTATCTGCAACTACTATTTCCGAAGCAAAAAAACAGAAATCCGCTGCCGAAAGTAAGCTCAAGAGCGTCAATGATGATATTGAAGAGATTGAGATGGACAAAGAGGTTATGGAAGAGGAAGCTGCTGAGCGAGAAGCTGAGCTTGTTGATTTATTGCTTGCAATTGACGTAATTAAGGGCGATATAAAAAACAAGGAAAAAGAAATTGAAATTGCTCAGGAGGAATATGATGCTGCCCTTGAAAAAGAGAAACAGCAGAAAATAGCTATGGATAAACGTATTAAGTTCATGTATGAAAAAGGTGAAGAATCATACGTGGAAAGATTACTTATATCTAGAAGCTATGTTGAGGCATTAAATAAAGCATCATATACTGAGAAACTTTATGAATATGATAGATATCTTCTTTTCCAATATCAGCAGACAAAGGAAGAAGTTAAGGAAAAGAAGGAAGAATTAGAAAACGATCTTGAAGATTTAGAAGAAATAAAGGCAGATGCTGAAGAACAGCAGGCTGCACTTGAAGAGAAAATAGACGAATATTCAGAAATGCTTGAGGACTTTGACTTACAGTTAGCTGCCTGTAGAAGTAAGGCTAAAGAGTATCAGGCAGAAATAACAAAGCAGGCAAATTCAATCAAAGAATTAGAAGCTGAAGAACGTCGTCGTATTCAGGAAGAGGCAAGAAGAAAAGCTGAGGAAGAAGCTAGAAGAAAGGCAGAAGAGGCCGCAGCTCGTAAGAGAGCAGAGGAAGCTGCTGCAGCTGAGAAAAAGAGTTCAGAAGAATCTTCAGATTCTGATTCAGAATCATCAGAGAGTCATTCGGAGTCATCCTCTTCTAGTTCATCAGAATCGTCATCATCAAGTTCAGGTGGCGGTGGTGGTTCAGCAAGGGGACAGGAAATTGCTAACTTTGCGTGTCAGTTTGTAGGAAATCCTTACGTGGCAGGAGGAACATCTTTAACAGAAGGATGTGACTGTTCAGGATTTACTTCTGCTGTTTATTCAAACTTTGGAATTTCTCTTCCTAGAACATCAGGTTCACAGGCTGGTTATGGACGAGAAGTAAGCTATTCAGAAGCTGCACCTGGTGATATTATTTATTATGGTGGACATGTAGGAATTTATATTGGAAATGGTTTAATAGTTCATGCGTCAACACCAGCAACAGGTATTAAAATTACAAACGCACTATATAGATCAATAATTTCTGTTAGACGAATTGTGTAAAATTGGTTATAGTATCTTATAGATAATAATCCGTATTCGGAGGAAAGAGGAAAACATGGATCAGGAGAAGATTCTAGTTATAGACTTCGGTGGACAGTACAATCAGCTTGTTGCCCGTCGAGTAAGAGAGTGTAACGTATACTGTGAGATTTATTCATATAAAACACCTCTTGAAAAGATTAAAGAAATGAACCCAAAGGGTATCATTTTAACAGGTGGTCCAAATAGCTGTTATGCTGAGGGTGCACCTACATGTGGAAAAGAATTATTTGAGCTTGGAGTCCCTGTACTTGGCCTTTGCTATGGTGCGCAGCTTATGATGCATGTACTTGGTGGTGAGGTAAAGAGACCTGAAGTTGGTGAATATGGTAAGACAAATGTACTCATTACAGGTGCTACTAGTAAAGATGAATTATTCGAAGGCGTTCCTTGGGAAACAATTTGCTGGATGAGTCATTTTGATAGAATTGAAAAGCTTGCAGATGGATTTGAAACAATTGCACATACAGCTGATTGTCCAGTTGCAGCAGCACAGAATAAGAGTAAGAACTTATATGCAATCCAGTTCCATCCAGAAGTACTTCATACAGAGTATGGTGTAGAGATGCTTTACAATTATGTTCGCAAAATTTGCAAATGTAGTGGTACATGGAGAATGGATTCATTTGTTGAAGAATCTATAAAAGCTATTAGAGATAAAGTTGGTGATGGAAAGGTGTTACTTGCTCTTTCTGGTGGTGTTGATTCATCAGTGGCAGCAGGACTTTTATCAAGAGCTATTGGAAAACAGCTTACATGTGTATTTGTAGATCATGGTCTTCTTCGTAAAAATGAAGGCGACGAGGTTGAAAGCGTATTTGGTGAAGGTGGTCAGTTTGACCTTAACTTTATACGTGTAAATGCACAGCAGCGCTATTATGATAAGCTCGCTGGCGTTACTGAGCCAGAGAGAAAGAGAAAAATTATTGGTGAGGAATTCATCAGAGTATTTGAAGAAGAGGCCAAGAAAATCGGAGCCGTTGACTTCCTTGCGCAGGGAACAATTTATCCTGATGTAGTTGAGTCAGGACTTGGTGGTGAGTCAGCAGTTATTAAATCACATCATAATGTTGGTGGTCTTCCTGATTTCGTAGATTTTAAAGAAATAATTGAGCCACTTCGTGATCTTTTTAAAGATGAAGTAAGAAAAGCAGGTCTTGAGCTTGGTATACCTGAAAATCTTGTATTCCGTCAGCCATTCCCTGGCCCTGGCCTTGGAATCAGAATTATAGGCGAAGTAACAGCTGAAAAGGTTGCTATTGTTCAGGATGCAGACTTCATTTATCGTGAAGAAGTTGATGCAGAAATCGCAAGATATAAAGAACAGAATGGAAAGGACCCAAAATGGAAGCCTGACCAGTATTTTGCAGCTTTAACTAATATGCGTTCAGTTGGTGTTATGGGTGATGAAAGAACTTACGACTATGCTGTTGCAGTAAGAGCAGTAAAAACAGTTGACTTCATGACAGCAGAAAGCGCAGAAATCCCATTCGAAGTATTACAGCGTGTAATGAGTAGAATCATTAACGAGGTTAAGGGTGTTAACAGAGTTTTATTCGATTTAACCTCAAAGCCACCTGGTACGATAGAGATGGAATAATACCCAGTGGCTTGCAAGGACAATATAAGCCAAATTAAATAAATATGAACAAATAAGTGCAGTATGGGATAATTATTTATTATTCATACTGCACTTTCTGTATAATGCGATTGCGCTGATAACGGGCAAATGATAACATTTTGATAACAAAAAATATTTTGGGTACAATCTGGGTACAAATAAATTAAAGAGGGGCGACTATGTACGAAATTACAAATAGCGATTGGAAGAAATATAGAGAAAAAATTGGCATCTGGCAAGAAAACTATATGGAGAGATTGTTAAAGGAATATGTTGATTTTCTGAAAACGGATGAGCCGGCGTCAAAAAGATTTTGGAAACTTGAAAAGAGAATAAAGCAGGATAAAAAGTGTCCAGGTGTGTTAATTACAGATATGAGAAAATCTTCTGCTATATATGATATTGCTGCATTAGTGAGAGAAGAAATTATTAGTATAAAGGAACTGGATGATTTTTCTGATGATTTACAGGAGGCAGTGAATAATATTGTAAATCATTAATAATAAGGAGAGAATTTATTATGGGACTAATAGAAACAGCCAGCGGTAATTCTGTTTGGAGAGGCATGGATTATTATGAAAACAAAAAAGTTGTTTCCTTCAAAAAACTAGATGATGGCATATATGCGGGTGTAGTTTCGGGAAGTGAAGGCAGAGCATATAATGTTTATGTTGAAACGATACATCCAAGAAAATCAATATGTAATTGTCCTTTTGCAGAAGGTAGGCGAGTTGTTTGTAAACATATGATTGCTCTTTATTTTACTGCAGAACCCAAAGCCGCAGAGGATTTTTTGAAACAGGTAGAAGAATGGGAAAAAGAGGAAGAAGAGCAAGAACGACAACATTATGTTGAATTGCGAAGATATGTGAACAGCTTGACTAAGGCAGAACTGCAAGATAGATTGTATGATGCGCTGGTTGAGTTAGAAGATATACACGATAGATATTGGTAAGTATTCTATTTATGAGACCATTATTAATTGATTAACAAGGTCTTACCTAGCTATGAAATAAAAAGTTGGGTAAGACCTCTTTTGTTACAATGCAAAATTTGTGGAGAGAAACTTCTAATTTTTGTGGCTACTAGATTCGATTTCTGACATTTTATTTGCGTAAGCAAGAAGTCGTTCCAATTGAGCCTCATTAAAATTTTTACATGTTTCAGCAAGCAAAAATAAGGAAGGTGTTTTATCCTTTTCGATGATTGTTCTATCTATAGTAGCTTCACTTGTCTTTCCAATAAGATAATCTGCTGATGTTGAAAACACTTCGGCTATTTTTTCAATAGTTTGTACAGAAGGTTGGCGCGTTCCTGCTTCGTATCGCAGATAAGCAGGCTGAGAGATTTGTATTCGCTTTGCAGCTTCTTGTTTTGTTATACCGAGCTTTAATCGACATTCTTTTAATCGTTCTATATCTATGGTATTCATTTGGGGATATTCCTAATCTTTGTTTGAAATTTCTTATATGATAACATAATCGTCTTGACAATACCAATGGTATATATTTAATATAAATATACCATTGGTATACAAGGGGGCGACGTTTATGAATAAAGAAGAAATAGGAAAACTTATTGACGATAAGAAATTTAGTAAAACTATACGGTGTTTCGGCGATGATAAACTTAGAGATTTCATTAAAGAAATATATTTCGATGGCATACGTGAAGGATATGAATTAGCAAAATATAGACTGGAATTGCTTAATGGAATGCCTTTTGGAGCTGCAGATGATTATCTTGATAAGCATATGGAAGATATTCGCGACATTTTGAGATTATGTGAGCAGTATGAGTTATGCACAGAAAAGGATAGTAATTAATCGATAGACAGAAAACTTTGGTATCAAAAATAGTTGCAAAATAGATTAAATTTGTTATATTATTA
>JAUNNN010000093.1 GCA_030531435.1 Lachnospiraceae bacterium | reverse complement strand
CAGCATCTGATATTGAAAATTATGTTGAATATTCTAAACAATATTTTGTAAATGGTACGGTTAAAAAGCGTTCAGATGCCGCAGTATTTCGCAGATATATCATTTTGAAATCATTTTATAATTTTCTTTATTCAGAAAATATGATTGATTCCCTTGAAATTCTAAAGGCTTCAGCACCAAAACCTTCAAAAAAGGCACCAATGATTCCATCACAGGAAGAAAATATGGCCTTAATCAACTTTATATCCAATGAAAACCTACCATCTAAGCATGCAGCCGCTTTTCAGGCCATTTCTCGTAAACGAGACGTCGCTATAATAGCTTTAATAATATGTGCTGGATTAAAGATTTCTGAATGTGAAAAGCTTAATATTGATAATCTCCACCTTGATGAAGGCTATATTGTCGTTAATGGAAGACGTTATCCTAAAATAACAATATCAGATTATGTCAGACAATGTATTTCAGAATATTTAGTAGAAAGGCTTGAAATGCTTCCTGTTTATGGTGAAGAACTCGCACTATTTTTAAGTATAAGAGGTAGTCGTTTGTCTGTAAGATCTATTGAATATATGATAAAGAAGTACTCTTCTACCTTATTTGGCGATGATAAATGTATAGTCGGTAAGGATTTGCATACATCCTTTAGAAATCAGGTCTATAATATGAGTAAATCTCTTTCTACAACTGCTTTATTAAGCAACTGTACACCTGAAACGTTACGTATTTTCTATAAAGCTGAACTTAATGAAAGAACTGCAGATACTGCTAAACTATAAGATGTTCAACAGTAATATGCACAAAATAATAAAAGCACTATGATCATTTTAGTTATCATAGTGCTTTTATATTTATTTAATTAATCGTTTATGTTTTCTTATATGTTACTCTTAGAATAACCAGTCAACGAATCTAACTACTTTTTTAAAGCAGTAAGATCCTAATGCCATCTGTGACTTATAAGCATTTAATACTAATCCGCCTCCTGGAACTGCGCAAATAGCACCTTCTACAGTATTTGTAACAACGTCTATTGTATTAGCAACCACTTCGTTTGTTGTTTTTGAATCGTGTAATTTTGCAAGACTTTCAGAAACTTTTCCAACTTTTTTAACTGCCCCCCATAAAGGAAGATAATCACCAGTTGCAAATCCTTCTGCTGAACCAATGGCGAGTGTAGCACAAGTCTTCAAATAATCCTTTTCATCCTTACCAAGTACATCACAATTGTCAATTACTTTACGGACTGGATCTCCATATACTGAGTCTGATGGATTAATAAATTTATTTACTGTTTCAACTGTTTCTAATACATCACTCTTATTCTCTGAATCATTACTTGTAGGAACTCCTTTAAATGGAATAATAGGATTAAATGGGTCGAAAACAACTACTACGCTATCTTCTGGTTTCTTAGTTTCTTCAGCCTTCTGTGCTTCATCAGCTGAACCAACTGCAACAAAAGATTTAACTGATGTAGCAGCAACTTCTGTGTCATTTTCTGCAACTTCTGCTTCTGGAGCTACTGCGAACTCGTCATCAATTACATCGCCCTGACCTTCAACTTCATTCATTATGACATCTACTACAGGAGC
>JAUNNN010000059.1 GCA_030531435.1 Lachnospiraceae bacterium | reverse complement strand
CACTAAACATTCATTTTAGATATTTGTCCTGTCCACTTGACAGGGAGCATATCAATTGATGGTCGTTCTCTTATTACTTAATTGGCTTCGCGCCTGCTTTTTCCTGAGCTTTTTCAAGAGCCTGCTTAAAGAAGCTTTTTTTCTTTTCTGGAGCTTTTGCTAACTGTCCATGTATTCCTTTAACACCTGTTAAATAAATACCACTTACTGTAGCTTTAACTTCTTTCTTCACAGGAACCTGATCAAATATTTTTTCATCACATACAAGTGTTACAATCTGAGGACCAACCTTTGCTTTAACGATTGGAAGCTTTGATCCACGAAGATATCTTGGTGTCTGATCAATTACCGCCTGTGGAAGTCCAGATTCTTTTATCTTGACTCTCTTTTTATCTATTATAAGCATTGAAGCTGTCTGCTTCATTGCCTCAATCTGAGCCTGCTGATCTTCCTGTTTTTTCTGAGCTTTCTTTCCCAAAAAATAAAGTGCAATCACTGCAATAAGTAAAATCGCAGTTATTACCATTAATACAATTGCATATGTAGGCATATTAACCTCCTAATAAATCTAACCCCAAAGGGACTATTTTCTGAACACAGCAAGAAAATTTTAGCACAGCTAAAAACTGTATTCAAGCACTTACACACGATTTACAACACTGATAACATTGTTTTACCAGAATTATTTATATCATAGTACAGTTTACTCTCTTCTATTACTGAAATTTTTCCATTACTAAGTTCCAATATATTAACAGAACAATTTTTTTGTGGACAAAGTCTCCAATAATCAGCTAAATCCTGCTCTCTTACACATCTTAAAAAGCATCTTATAAATGCACCATGAGATGATAAAAGTACATTTTCATATTTACCTTCAAGTGGAATTAACACTTCATTTATAAAGCTTTTTGCTCTTTCTTCTACATCTGAAAAATCTTCCCCATCCTGTGCAACATATATTTCAGGACGATTAATGAAGTTATACATTGGATGATCTTCACAACTACTTAATTCACTAATATAAAAACCTTCATACTTTCCAAAGGACATCTCTCTAAGTCTTGAATCAGGAATTATTTCTATATTTCTACTACCACACATTATCTCTGCAGTTTGTCTTGCCCTGATTAAGTCACTTGTAAAACAAATATCAAAATCTATATCTTCAAGTGCCTTACTTGTTATTTCAGCTAGCTCTATACCATAATCATTTAATGGAATGTCTGTTGTTCCTTGAAATTTTGCCTCATTATTCCACGGAGTCTCACCATGTCTAATTAAGTAAATATTCATAGATTTCTCTTTTACTAACTCCTCTATCCTTAGCTACGGCTTTCATAGCTTCTTTTTTATCAAGCCCTTTAGCTTCGTATATTTTCATATGCTCTTCAATAGAAATTTCTTCCCATTTAAGAACTTCTTCAGCTCGCTTCTCTTCGTAACTTTTTCCTTCAATTACAAGTACATATTCGCCCTTAGGTTCATTTTCATTATAATATGTAATTGCCTCTTCTAGAGTAACAGGCATGATATCTTCAAATTTTTTTGTTAACTCCCTGCAAAGAGTTATTTTTCTATTTCCTAAAGCTTCAAATAATTCATCTAATGTATTTTTTAGATGATGTGGTGCTTCATAAATAATTATTGTTCTACTCTCTGATTTAAGCTCTTCAAGTATTACTCGTCTTTCTTTCTTGTCAGAAGGTAAAAAAGCTTCAAACGCAAATCTTCTTGTTGGAAGTCCAGATAAAGTAAGTGCTGTAATACATGCACATGGTCCAGGAAGAGATGTTACTTTAATTCCAGATTCATGACACATCTTTACTAATACTTCACCTGGGTCAGAAATTGCAGGTGTTCCTGCGTCAGTGATAAGAGCAACATTTAGACCTTCCTGCATTTTTTTAATAAGTTCAGCTGCCTTATCATACTTGTTATACTCATGATAACTTGTCATAGGAGTTTTTATTTCAAAATGATTTAAAAGCTTAATACTGTTCCTTGTATCTTCAGCCGCAATTAAATCTACCTCGCGAAGTGTATCTAGTATTCTATTTGACATATCGCCAAGATTTCCTATGGGCGTTGCACATAAATATAACATATTATTCCACGTTTTCTTCTTCTGTCATTTCTTCATCAGTTTCCACAGTAGCTATTCCACCATGATTTACTTTTCCTTCAAATTGTTTATAAATAGCTACATGATCATATATACATCTCCAGGAGCTTGTTGAACCTTGTGTACATACAATATATTCATTTCCTGATGTATCTTTGCCGTAACTTACTGCACAGTTTTTACTTTGTACAACAAATCCTGTTTTAGCACAAATAACAGTTCCACCAGTGTCTTTATCTTCTATTCGTCTTAAAAACCAGTTTGATATCTCTATACCATCAGGATGTTCAAATGTTTTAGATGTTGTATATTTATGAGCAGTTAAGGCTTCTCTTGCAATATCGTTATCTATTGCTGCTTCCATAATAATTGCCATATCATATACTGAGCTGTAATGATTATCATCATAAAGACCAACACAGTTTGTAAAATGACTTGTAGATGATAATCCCAGTTCTACAAGCTTTTCATTCATCATATTTACAAATTCTTCATGGCTTCCTGCAATATATGTCGCAAGACCAAGCGCAGCATCAGCACCAGATGGAAGAATCGTTCCATATAATAAATCTCTTACTGTTACTGTTTCATCATTTGCAAATCCAACACAACTGCAATCATGCTGATAAGCATATGCGGTAATGTCCTGTGTAATCGTAAATTTATCATTGAGCTGTTCTTCAGTTAAATGTTCAGCTGCTACTAGTGCAGTAAGAACCTTTGTCATAGAAGCTGGACTTATTCTATCCTGATATCCTTTTTGCATAAGAATATCACCTGTAGCACGGTCAATTAAAATAGATCTTTCACTTATTATTTCTTGACCAGTTGTTACAGTTTCTGCAGTAAGATGAGCTTCATAAGTTTTTACTTCCTTTTCTTCTTCAACTGGAAGTGCTTCAACCTCAATGGTATTTTTTCCACCACCAAGATTATATAGCTCATAGTCATTTCCACCTACACCATCTTCATTTATTGCTTCAACTTGATTTTTTGTTACAGCACCTGATATTGATTTAACTGCGAATTTGATTAAGAAAATAAAACCAAATAGAATTGCAAAACAACTTGCAGCAAATATGCATCTGTTTATAAGAACACGACGACGTTTTTTTCTTTTTATTTCTTCCCTTCTTTTACGTCGTCTCTCTAATCGTCTACGCTCCTCATATTCATCGGAGTGATAGTAACGTCTTTCTTCCAAAATAAAAATCCCCCGTTTTTATACTCACCAGGGGATATTATATCATATAAATATGAACAAAGTGTTAATCACTTTAAAATTGTTACAGGATATTCTATGGAATCTACTCTGATTTTATCAACAATAAGATCATGAACATAAATACCTTCACTGACATTTGAGTGTTTCATAGGAGTTTTCCCTAATTCAAGCATTTCAATGATTGTTTGAACTCTTGGACCATGAAGAGGGTTACATTCTGCAATACATGAAATTTTATTTTCTCTAACACACTGTCTTGCTTCTTCATTTATTCCATCAAATGATATAACCATAACTTCACCATATCGAATGTTAGGGCCTATCATTTTACCTGCCTCTTCTAGTGCTTCAATTGCTCCTAAAGCTTCGTTATCATTTTCACAATATACAACATTAATATTGTCGTATTTTTTCAGAAGCTTTCTCATTTCTTCACGACCTTTTGTCTGTGTGAAATCAGCTGGCACCTCTTCAAGCAAATCCCAATGATTTTCATAGGCATATTTTCTAAGGCCTGTAGTACGTCCAATCTGTGCGGAACTTCCAATATTACCCTGAAGATTTACAATATGAAGCATTGATGGATTAACAAAAGTTTTTTCACAATATGATTTTAACCACTCACAAGCCTTTTTACCTTCCAGTTCAAAATCAGATCCTACATAGCAGGTAAATAAGCTTTCATCATCTACATCAACCATTCTATCAATAATAATAACTGGTATTCCTGCATCTTTTGCTTCTTTAAGAACTGTGTCCCATCCGGTTTCCGTTACTGGTGCTAATACAATATAATCTACATCCTGCTGAATAAATTTTCTTATAGCCATAATCTGATTTGCCTGCTTTTGCTGACCATCCTCAAAAATAAGCTTGTAACCATTTTCTTCAGTGAAAGTTTCTTTCATAGATTCTGTGTTGGCACTTCTCCAGTCAGATTCCGCTCCAAGTTGTGAAAAACCAATAACAGTCAGATTCCCTTTTTCGAGGGAATCTGACTGTTTATCAGAATAATTTAAATCTGCACTTTTTGAACAGCCAATAAGTGCTGCAATAAATAAACAAATATAAATTGTTAAGAAAAATCTTTTCTTCAAATTATACACTCTTCTTCTTTAATGTCATAACAACACTCTGAATTACTAAGAATAAACAAAGCATTGATGCAATAGTGATACCTGTCCACCATGCCTGATCAAGACCAGCTGATGAAACGATGTTCTGGATTGTACTTAATGACATAACACCGAATAATGTTCCGATGATATTTCCTACACCACCTGTAAGCATTGTACCACCAATAATTGAAGATGCAATAGCGTTCATTTCCATTCCCATTGCATGAGAAGGAGAACCAGATCCTACGTGCATGAAGTATACAAAACCGCCTAAACCAGCAAGTAATGAACAAATAATGTGTGACATGAATTTTGTCTGCTTAACATTGATACCAAGCATAAGTGCACTCTGCTTGTTTCCACCTACTGCATAGAATCTACGACCAAATTTTGACCATCTAAGCATTACGAAAAGTACTACTACTACAAGAAGTGCTACAACAACACCAATCTCAATGTATGCTGGAACGAATACACCCTTTTTGTTTACAGAACCAAGTCCTGGGATATTAATACGTGTATCCTTTAAAGCAACGAATCCTTCATGAGCAACATTGAATGGCTGGTTATTTACGATTGTTGTCATACCTCTGGCAAAGAACATTCCGGCCAATGATACGATAAATGGCTGTATATCAAGGTATGCAACAAGGTAACCCTGAACAAGACCAAATAAAAGACCAATACCAAGTGCTAAAAGAATAGCTTCAGGAATATTTCCACCCTTCTGGTCAAGTAATACTGCACAACTCATTGAAACAAGAGCAACAACACCACCAACAGAAATGTCGATTCCACCAGTAATCATTACTAAGCTCATTCCACATGAAGTAATAATAAGTGCTGCATTTGTGTTAAGTACATTGAAGAATGTCTGTGGCTTTAAGAATCCTTTTTTAAGGAAAATCATAGCACCAATGTACATTACGAAGAATATTACAATTGTAATAGTAAGAAGAAGGTTTGTATCTGACATATTTTTAATACTGAAGCCAGCTTTTTTATTGTTTTCCATTATGCTACCTCCTTCTTTGTATTGTTATTTTTTAAATTATTAAATGTTTTTGACATCCATTCTCTAACTGTTGGAGCTGAGAATACAACAAGAAGTATAACTACAATAGCTTTATATGCTGGAAGAGCATCAGCTGATACTTTGTACTTATAAAGTGTTGTTGTAAGGAACTGGATGATATAAGCACCAAGAATTGATGCATACATATTAAATTTACCACCTGAAAGAGCGTTACCACCAAGAGCTACAGCAAGGATAGCATCCATTTCAATATCTTTAGCGATAACTGAGTAGTTAATTGTTGAAATACGGCTTACCTTGATAAGTCCAACAACTGCTACGCAAAGTCCTAAGATTACAAATGTTAATAATTTAATTACCTGTGGGTTAAGTCCGTTAAGCTTTGATGAACTTTCATTAATACCAACTGACTGTGTGTATAATCCAAGTGTTGTAAACTTAAGAACTAATGTAATAACTATTACGCAGATTACTGCGATAAAGAATGGTGTTGGCATTGGAATACCAGGAATGAATCCACCAAAATATCCAAAACTTGGATCATTTACGATTGGAAGTTCATTATTGTTAATCCATGCTGCAATTGATCTTCCTGCTGTATAAAGGATAAGAGTTGCAACCATTGGCTGAATCTTAAAATATGCAACAAGCACACCATTGAATGCACCAAAGAGCATTGAAACAATACAAGCTGCAATAAATGCTACGATAACTGGAGCCTGCATCTCTGCTGAATCACCTCTGCCACAGAGAATTCTAAGCATTACTGAACCAGCGATAGCAACGTTTGCACCTACTGAAATATCCTGTCCACCAGAAGCGGCTGTAACAAGAGTCATACCAATTGCAAGTATTGCAAGTTCTGAACCGTTATCAAGTATTGTAATAAGAGCACCTGATAAAACAGGATTTCCTAAACTGTTCTGTCCAAGTGTAATTTTAAAGAAACTTGGATCCATAATCAGGTTGAATAATACAAGCAGTACTAAAGCTGCTAGAGGAATAATCAACTGATTTCTGAAGATTGATGAGAAACTAAATGATTTTCTCTTATTCATCTAAGCCACCTCCTGCGATAGTATTCATAATCATTGTCTGATTAAGTTCTTCACCTGATAATTCACCAACAACTCTTCTATCTCTCATAACGATGAGTCGTGAACATGTACGAAGCATTTCGTCTGTTTCAGATGAAATAAATGTTACACTCATACCTTCTGAAGCAAGTTTAAGAACAAGCTTCTGAATATCAATCTTTGTACCTACATCGATACCTCTTGTAGGCTCGTCAAGTATTAAGTATTTTGGATCTGTAAGAAGCCATCTTGCAACGATACATTTCTGCTGGTTACCACCTGATAATGATTTAATTGGTGTATCTGCAGATGCTGTCTTAATTCCAAGAAGTTTAATATATTCATCAGCAAATTTGTATGCTTCTGCTTTTGAGAAAGGTTTAAAGAATCCCTTTAACACCTGAAGAGCAATTACAATATTATCTCTTACTGATAAATCACCGATAATACCATCAATTTTTCTATCTTCAGGAAGGTATGCAATACCATTTTTCATAGCATCGATAGGTTTCTGGATTTTTACTTCCTTACCATCCATCTTAACCTTACCCTGAGTAACTCTGTCAGCACCAAATATTGCACGAACACACTCTGATCTACCTGATCCAAGAAGTCCTGTAAATCCGTTAACTTCACCTTTTTCAATATGGAAGTCAAATGGTTTAATTCCTTCTGTTGAGCAAAGTCCCTCTGCTTCGAATACTGATGATGCTCCATCTTCTTTTTTGTATGTAGTAGCTTCAGATTTAATATCTGACATATCATCGAGCTCTTTACCAAGCATCTTTGATACAAGCTGAACTCTAGGAAGATTTTCTATCTCATATTCACCAACAAGCTGTCCATCACGAAGAACTGTAATCTTATCACAAATCTCATATACCTGATCAAGGAAATGTGTTACGAAAATAATTCCAACACCCTTTTCTTTAAGATCTCTCATGAGCTTGAATAATTTTGCAACTTCTGATTCATCGAGAGACGAAGTAGGCTCATCAAGAATAAGAACCTTACAATCCATATCAACTGCTCTAGCAATAGCAACCATCTGCTGAATAGCGATTGAACATGATCCTAACTGCTGAGTTGATTTAGCAGGAATTCCAAGAGAAGAAAGAATAGCGTCTGCATCGTCGTTCATCTTCTTCCAATTCTGTACTGCACCTGCTGTTCTTCCAATATACATATTTTCAGCAACAGTAAGGTTTGGACATAATGTAATTTCCTGATAAACTGTACTAATTCCATTTTTTTGTGCTTCCTGTGGGGACTTTATTGAAACTGGTCCATCATGACCATCAATATAAATGTTACCCTGATCTTTCTCATAAACACCTGTAAGACATTTAATGAGTGTTGACTTTCCGGCACCATTTTCTCCCATAAGTGCGTGAACTTCACCTTTACAGAGAGTGAAATCTACGCCTTGGAGTGCCTTAACGCCAGGGAAATATTTACAAACTCCCCTCACTTCCAATACAGCGTTTTCTTTCATCATTTTTCTCCTATTTTTTAGTACTTATTTTCATAAAAATGCGGCGCAACGGGTTTCATATTTGATATCGCTGCGCCGCGGTATTACATAGTAATTAATGTAATGTTGAGATTAGATTCCGAAGTTATCTACATCATCCTGTGTGATTGTTGTAGCATCGAAGCCCTTCTCATCCATAACGATTGTCTTTTCAGCTGGAGCACCATTCTTGATTACATCGCTGATGTATGAAGACTGGAATGGGT
>JAUNNN010000058.1 GCA_030531435.1 Lachnospiraceae bacterium | reverse complement strand
GTGTATCCAACTAACTCTCCACCTACTAGAGACTTCATACCTGCCATAAAATCTCTACCTAAATTCTTTGTCTGAACTATTGTTCCCTTTACTATTCCTAATGGTTCAAAATCCTGTCCTGGAATTGTTTCAATACTTAGAAGCTTCATCTTCTTCTCCTCCTTCAATCTCTTTGTTTCTCTGTATTAACGCTATTATCAAGCCTGTCAATATAATGACTGGTACTGCTATGGCTATAAAAAGTACTATAAGTGGCATTTCCTCTGTTACATATGCATAAATCATTGCACTAAGCCATATTAATGCAAATGTCGCCATAACAGAAAAGCCAAGCAGTGCACCAAGTTTTTTTTGTAAATGAACATCTATACTTTTGATCTCCATAAACTGTGCTCCTTCCCTTTCAAGCTGCTCAATATTATTAAGGCACTCTTCAACATCAAGACTCTCTAGTGTCAAATCCTTATCAGCCAACACCTCACAGAAATTTCTCATCTTTTCCATGTTGTCTCTCTGGTTTTCAAGGTAGGAAACCTGCGCTTTAAGAATATCATCCAAACTTTTCTTATTAGAAAAGAGAAGTTTGATGTCTTCGATTGGTACGGCAATAAGTCTTAATAATTTAATTTCTCTAAGTCTTTTTACATCATTAAGATTATATTCTCTGTAACCATTTTCAGCTCGCTCTACTCTGATTAGGCCTTGATCTTCGTAAAAGCGAATATTCTTTTGTGTGATTCCAACTAACTCTTCAACCTGTTTGATTTTCATCTAAATAGCCTCGTTTCCTGTGTCTATAGCCTATTTTTACAGCTTCCACCAAGTGGAAGGTCTATACTTTTTTTATATTTTTTTAATTTTTTACTATTTTATTACTGTATTTAGGTTCTACTAAATTAATTATACCTTTTCATCATCAAATTTCTAGATTAGATATTTTGTTTCTCAAATAAATAAAAATAAGATTATATACAATATATAATCATAAAAAACAAATAATAATTTTGATAAATATGATAAACTTAACCTATGGATCACAAGAAAACAAAAATAATTAAAAAAGAAATATTTCTATACATAATGCTTCTATGCTTTAGCATATACCTTATTATAAGTCGTCTTGGTGGAAATGAAGATGATGACCTTACATATGCATCTGAAGTAAATCTTGTTCAATGTGAGCTTTCATCTATTGTAGATGGTGACACTATTTGGGTTATAAAAGACGGAAAACGTACAAAAGTCCGTTTTATTGGCATTGATACTCCAGAAAGTGTTCATGCTGATACTACAAAAAATAACGAATATGGAGAGGCTGCTTCTGATTTCACCAAATCAGTACTTAAAGATATTGATAGTGTTTATCTTGAATATGATGTAGAACCTCAGGATAAATATGGAAGAGAACTAGCATATGTATGGTTAAATCCCGATACATCTGATTTTGATAATAATTGCGTAAATGCATTGATAGTTTCAAACGGATACGCAATGGCTAAAACATATGCTCCAAATACCAAATACGATGATAAGCTTATTGACTTATGCAAAACATCCATAGATAATAACATTGGACTTTGGAAAGAAGCCGGTTTTAGAAAACTTTGGGAGAAATAAAATGAATCAACCTGTAAAAACAAAATACTATACTTATTCAGGAAACACCCATGATACAGCTCGTAGTACAAGTAAATCAGGTGACAACATTGAATCTGGTCTCCAAATGGCTCTTCAAATGAGAAAACAGCCAAAACGTTGTTCTGGCTGTGGTAATCCTCTTGCCTATAAAGGTCTTGGCGTTTATGAATGTATAATTTGCAAAGAACCAGTTGTAACAAATTACGGAAAAGTTCGTCAGGTCTTAGATATTCAAAGTACAATGACTGTGCCTGAGATTTGCGAGCAAACAGGTCTTACTAAGGCTGAAATTAAGGAACTTATTGATGAAGGTTCAATAAGGGTTATTAACGGAGTGGTGACAGTTTAATATTCACTGTCATCAAAACCTTTTCAGACAATATAAAATCTATACTTCACGCCTCTTGACCTAAGACTATTCTTTAGAAGTAAATAGTCACTCTCTACAGCTTCAACATCACTTGCGGACACTTCATAATCAGAATACAGCAGATTCTCATAAAACTTTAAAAATCCAATGTGCTCTGCCAGTTCATTGTCCCTCTCAATCTTTCTTTTATACTCATCAAGGGTTTCATTCTCGTAAAGCATATATCCAAGAATCTTTAAAATTCGCATATTTTTGCCAATCATAGTACGAACCTTATCTTCTTCATTCATCTTACGATATTTTTTCCCTGCTATGATTCTTGAAATTAGAAGATATATTATTCCAAATAAAATGGCACATATCAGAGGAATAACAAAGTATAAAATATATACATAATTCTTTTCCTCTTCCTGTGGTAATTCATCCATACTAACATTACTAGCAGTGTCGTTAATAACTGCGTGATTTTGATAAATTCCCTTTTTATCCCCCGTGGTCCTTGAAACAGACCATCCTCTTGATACCGAATATCCTGGGGTCGCTTCGAATATCATCCATCCAAAATTATCAAAATATACTTCTGCCCATGCATGAGCTTTATTCTCTGTTACTAAGGTATCTACATCCTTACGTTCTACATAGTAACCCTGAACATATCTTGCTGGATGTCCTAACTGTCTTGCAAGAAGCGTAAAAGCAGTGGCGTAGTGAACGCAGTATCCACTTTGTGATTTTAATATGAAATAATCAAGATAAGCCGTTGCATTATCTATTTCCTTTGGTAATGCTTCAGTCTTTTTTGTGTATTCCATAGTTTGCAAATAGTCTGATACTGCTTTTAGTTTTTCAAAATCACCTATTTTATCGTTTCCGATTATATCTCTTACAATTTGCTTAACTTCATCTGAAAGCTGCGAATTTTCCAATGCCTCTTCCATTGTTAGTTCACGATTTCCACCATACTTCTCATAAACATTATTCTGATACTCAAGGTATCTATCAAAAGACAAATCAGTGGCACTAGCAAGATTACTTTTCCTTACTGTTTCGCGCCATTCATTTTCATCAATTACTGTCGCTGTATCAGCCAATAATAATAAATCAGGATTATCAAAATTTAGCTGCATATAATCAACATTATACGAATTGCCGTACTTAATCTTTTTGTCAGCAATAATCTTTGATTCCGTTTCTTTATACTTTGGAAGAGTAGTTTTACTGCTATACATATTTGTTTTCACAGGGGCAAAAACATATTTCGTATTAAATAACCTACTCTCGACTTTAATATTATCAGTTTTAAAATAATCTCCTTCATAGCCCTGATTAAATTTACTAATAGCAGCCTTTGTCTCTACATAATCAAGTTCCCTGTCACCAGGTTTACTATCAAGTTTAGTACTCCATTTCTTACCATCGAAGTCTTCATAAACCATACCACCCATGTATAATCTATCAAATGATTTCATATCGCTAGTAATAAGCAGTACTTCACGCCCGTTGTCAGATACACTGGATCCTATACCCCCATTCTCTGAAAAACCAGTATAGGCATACTCTTCCCTTTCAGCGGTTATCGTTCCAACTAATCTTTTATATTCTGTAACTGTTACTTTCCATATATTTTTAGCAAACTTCCAATCGAACTTTTTTGCTGGAGCTGGAATAAGTGTAACAACAATGGCCATTATCATTATAATAGGTGCAATATAGGCAACATGTTTTTTCACATCAGCATATCCACTCTTCACCCAAGAACGTTGAATTATCTCCATCGCATAAATCAGGATTACTAAAAAGCAAAAGCTTACAGTCCCTTTTGGGCATTGTATTTTGTTTATCATCATATAAAAAACAGCTGATAGGATAATAATACTAATTACAATTTTTGCTTTAAGAAAATCCTCAGCTATACGCCCAATGACAATAGCAATTATGGAAATAACAAACACTGTTAGTGTCCAATTATATTTATTGAATAAAAGTACTCTGTTTTCTTTTCCCAAAATCCAAAAAAGGCTGATGGCTGCAACTGTCATAACTCCAGTAACAAGAACTCTTTCCTTTTTTCCTGAATGACGAATTACTAATATCAGAATAATAAATACTGCACTCACTACACATCCAGGAACTGACGGTATTGTAGTACCATCTGCTGCTGATGTTAAAAGTACATTTTTAGGATCCACTGCAATGGCGCTAAATAGCATCGCGATTCCCAGAGGCAACATATAAAATAGATCATAGAAAAAACCTATCATCCTATCACCTCCTCTAGCTTAGCTTCTGGTGAAATAGTGATAATATCAATAAGATCCGGCCTTGATACATCTGGTTTCTGTCCCAAATCATCGCATACTAAATAAACGATTGTGCTAATGTTTCGCTCTGCTAATTTCTCTGTCATTGCACCAGCAGCAGCACTCCAGCAAGGAAGTACCATATACACAACGGCACTTTCCATTACTTCGTCATTCCGCATAAGATTACCAAATAGTGCTTCCTGTGAGTTATCACTATCAAAAATAACCGAAGACATATATGTATAAAATGCTGCAAACTGATTATTACTTTGAGCGTTATACTGACTAGCACCTGCCTTTTTATGAGTTAAATGCCATTCGGATATTCCAATGTTTTTTTCGCAGAAAAACATTGCTATTGCCAGAGTTAACTCCAGTACCTTATTTTCAACTGGAAGATATACATATGGATCCTTACTATATCTGCAGGAATCCATAATAATTGAAACTCCGTTACCATCTTCACCTGTCTTTTCACGAGTCATAAGAGTACCCGTCTTTGCACTTTGATTCCAGTTAATGAACCTTACATCATCCCCATTAACATATTCACGACTTACAATATCAAGTTTATCTTTTTTAGAAAGTGAATCCTTTGATGTCACCTGAAAACCACCCAAACTATTAAGCTTAACAAGTTGTGGTGCTACTATAACTCGTTTGCTCTCATTATTTTTATATTTAATTGAAAATAGTCTGAAATAGTCTGTTACTATAACCTCTTTAATTCCTATTTCATATTCGCCTCTGTAATGACAAACAAGGGTAGTCTCTCTCGTAATACCATTACCTGGCATGAGCTCATATTCTGTCTTATCGCTTAAATCACTAATAGTTGAAAATGGCGAAAAAAACTTAACCCTTATTCCTACAAATGGTAAGTGGAATTCATTAATCAATTTAAAACTATAGGGTACAGCATCATTGACCACAAAGCCACGTCCATCTGTATACTGATGGATGCGAAAAAAGGCAATGTTATAAAATAAATACAATAGTGAGAAAATAGGTATTAGTGTCATGGTATAGAAGAAACCATAACTAACAGTTCCCCCATAATATGAAATTGCCACTAAAGATAGTAACCATAAGGCTAACCATATAAAGCCGTTTCTTCTCATATACTAATGCTCCTGAACTAGTGTGGCACCTTAACTGCTACAACAATTGCATCTAAAAGTTTCTTTACATCTGCTTTAGCAAACTTTGCTTCAGAAGTAAGAACAAGTCTGTGACCTAAAACTACATATGCTAAAGACTTAACATCATCTGGCTTTACGAAATCCCTGCCATCAATAAATGCTTTTGCCTGGGATGCTTTAATAAGTGCTAACAACGCACGAGGGCTCGCTCCAAGAACAAAATTCTCATTATTTCTTGTTCCCTCCACAATCTCATATGCGTATTTTTGAATCTCAGGTTTCACAGTAACTTTTGTTACTTTCTCTTGAATATCAATAATATCCTTTGAAGAAACAATACTTTCTATAGTACCTATATCAGTTCCAGAAAGCATATTTGAAACCATTCTAAGTTCTTCATTTTCTCCTGGATAGCCTATAGATAACTTCATCATAAATCTGTCCATCTGAGCTTCAGGGAGTGGATATGTACCCATAAACTCAACTGGATTCTGTGTTGCAATTACCATGAATGGTTTTGGAAGATCATACTTTTTCCCTCCTACAGTTGTCTGCCCTTCACTCATAGCTTCCAGCAATGCAGACTGCACTTTAGGAGAAGTTCTGTTAATTTCATCAGCAAGGACAACCTGATGCATAATCGAACCTTTTCTATATTCAAATTCGCCAGTTTTCATATTATATATTTCTGTACCCATTACATCTGTTGGAAGGGTATCAGGAGTAAATTGGATACGTCCAAAATCGCAATCTACTGAGTGAGCTAATGTCGATGCCAGCGTTGTTTTTCCTACACCAGGAACATCTTCAAGAAGAACATGTCCTCCAGCAAAAAAGCATATAAGCAAATTCTCAACTAGCTCTTCCTTTCCTACAAAATATTTTCTTATCTGTGTTTTAAGGTCACTTATCATATGCATCCTCTCCTTTATTAAAAAAAGTTACCATTCTTTTACTATAATTGGATATACAAGAGGGCCCTCAAAAGACCCATATTGCGATATAAGAAATTCTAAAGTTTCCTCCGCTTCTCCTACAGATTCCCATACTTCATCTGGGACAAATCTTTTATTATCTTCATCTATTTATGTACTGGCATACTTTTTCCTGTCTCCCACTTTGAAACTGCTCTATCAGTTATCCCAAGTTTTTCGGCAAGAGTCGCCTGAGTATACCCACATTCTTTTCTACATAATGCGATAAATTTACCTATTTTTTCCTGATTCATTTTCGGGGACCCCCCCCTTTCGATATAAACTCTATCTTATATCTCATTTTATACCATGAACCAATAGTTGATAAGCAAAATTTCATAAAGTAACCTCTTTTTCACTCATATCTTAGAGAGACAAATTGGAATTGATGCTACCTTATCATTTTAAACATACCTGGACCATCCCATTCAATATGTCTTTTTATAATTTCCAGTAAAATGAAAATAATGCCAAGTTGACAAAGCCAAGTTTCTTATAAAAATCCATATCCGAAATTACAATTGCTTTTTTAGCCCCAAGTTTATTTACTCTACTGAATGCCTCTGTTAATAATGCTTTTGATATACCCATATTTCTGAATTCCGGAATTGTGCATACTGGTTCTACATATGCATAATCCGTTTCAGGTGAATGCCAAAGGCAAACATATCCTACTATATTTCCAGATGAATCTACTGCCGATAGACTTAGTCTTTTATCTAAATGCTTTCTCAACTGCTGTTTTGGAGAATCCTTACTTTCGAATTCTGCTTGATCATTACCATGATTAAATCCTTGCCACAAAAGCCAAGCAAACTCACGCGGATTCTCAGCTGGATTATATTCTCTAATAACTATATCCGCAGGTATCCTTGAAGGAATAATGTTATCTAAGCCAAGCATCATTACATTCTCTGTCTGATTCACCTTTTCAAATCCCAAATCTATTGCTTTTTCTATCGCTTTAAGGTCTTCATTACGTATGGCTATCCCTAATCCATTCTCATCCTTGAAAATGCGATACGCATAGTCCAGGATCTCAGGAAGAATATCCATATGTGTCTTTAATGTTCCACAGAAAGCCTCTCCCAAATACATGTCATAAATTGCAGCACCGACAATATTCCCTTTTTCCCACCACAATCCAATTTTTTCAAGAGACAATTTATCTGTGTCGGGATGTTCTATCATCCACTCAAACCTCGCCCAGTTCCAATTAATATGATTCATATCTTCATTACTTAATTGAACCAAAAAATCAATCAAGGCATCATAATCATTTTTCTTATAGTTTCTAAATTCCATCATTTCATTCACCTTTTTTTCTGAATTGCTCCATACCTGATATCAATACCTTAATAGAGATTTCAAAGCTTTCATCTATCAAAATAGGATTTCCGAAAGAATTATGAATCTGAAGCATAATAAATCCTTCCAGAAAGGCTCTGTATGTTCTAAGTAAATGATTTGCAACCTCACGCTCAATTCCTAAGCCATCCGTTTGTGCGAAGAAGAACGTGTATAACCCTTCCGTAACAGAAATCAATACATCATCTGAATACTTGTTATACCAAAGCATAGCTTCAAATACTCCGGGATTATCAATAGCAAATTTATAAAATTTTCGTCCATATGCAGTCAAATTCTTTTTCTCGTCCGAGGAATCAATTCCTTTTACAACCTCTTCCGATACAATTCTCCATCCATATATCATCAAATCTCTATGCATATCCTCAATAGTCTTCATATGGTTGTACAAGGACGGTTTCTTAATTCCAAGATAATCTGCAAGTGTGGTAACTGACAAATACGATAATCCTTTTTCATTGGCAAGTTCCGCAGCTTTTTCTATTATTTCCTCTTTTGATAATCCTGTTCTAGGCATAATATCTCCCATTCCTTAAACTAACATTGTTAGTTTATTATACTAATTTTATTAGTTTTGTCAATCAAAAAACAGTAAGAATCAAATTATCTTACTGCTAATATAAAACCTAATATAAATATGTCGAGATTTAGAAAGTTTGAATTTATATGGTAATCTCTATCTGATTACCTTCTATACCAATAATGCAACTTTCATAATATCCATCACCGGTTGTTCTTGGTCCACTAAATACATCATAGCCATCTGCTTTTAATTTTTCTGTCAATAAATCAACGTTCTCCTTAGAGCCTACTGAAAAAGCAATGTGAATATAGCCTGTTCTTGTAGCATCTTTCTCTAAATCATTCATGTTTGGCTTATTCATTAGTTCCAAACGTGCTCCATC
>JAUNNN010000057.1 GCA_030531435.1 Lachnospiraceae bacterium | reverse complement strand
ATGGAGCACCTAGTCCTGTAAAAGCAGGAACAACGTAACACCCATTCGTATCTGAAACCTTTCTTGCAAAATATTCCGAGTCTGAAGCAGATTCAATCAATCCCATTTCATCCCTAAGCCACTGGATAGCAGCTCCTGCAACAAATATTGAACCTTCAAGAGCATAATTTACTTTACCATCTATTCCCCAGGCTATAGTTGTAACAAGTCCATTTTTTGAAAATATAGGCTTATCACCTATATTCATAAGCATAAAGCAGCCTGTACCATAGGTATTCTTCACATTACCTTTTTCAAAACATGTCTGCCCAAATAATGCGGCCTGCTGATCACCTGCAGCACCTGCCACCTTAATTGGTGCTCCAAAGAAAACAGGGCTAGTTTCACCATATATTTCACTACTCATAACAACTTTTGGTAATATGCACTTAGGAATATCTAATTCCTTTAAAATATCATCATCCCACTCAAGAGTATTGATATTAAAAAGCATTGTTCGGCTTGCATTGGAATAATCTGTAACATGGGCTGCACCACCTGTTAATTTCCAAATAAGCCATGTCTCAACTGTACCAAATAATAATTCTCCTTTTTCTGCTCTTTCTCTTGCACCTTCAACGTTATCAAGAATCCATTTGATTTTAGTTGCGCTAAAGTATGCATCAATTACAAGACCTGTTTTTTCCCTAAAGAAATCTGTCAATCCTTTTGCCTTTAAGCTATCACAGTATTCACTAGTTCTTCTGCACTGCCATACAATAGCGTTATAAATAGGACGACCTGTGTTTTTATCCCAAATAATTGCCGTCTCTCTCTGATTTGTTATACCTATTGCAGCAATATCTGTAGCCTTAGCATTAGCGTTCGCCATTGCTTCTTTTGCAACTTCTAACTGAGTTGTAAAAATTTCTTCTGCATCATGTTCAACTAATCCTGGCGCAGGAAAATGCTGAGTAAACTCCTTCTGTGCCACACTTATCATTTCGCCCTTCTTATTAAAAAGAATGCATCTGTTACTCGTCGTCCCTGAATCAAGGGCCATTATATATTTACTCATATCAAAAACCTCTTTGTTATGTAAACCATACATTATTACCTGTATCCATTGTTTATTTTATCATAATCCATTTATTATTATCAGATAAATGATACTTTTTCTTAACACATGCCCTTATAAATAGTATAATCAGTTCATAAATCGATATTCTATTTTAAGGAGCTATTATGAATAAACTTACACTTCCAGCGGGAAAAAATAAATGCGTAACACTAAGCTTTGATGATCAGATTACACAAGACTTCCGTCTTGTTGAAATCATTAATAAATATGGGCTTAAATGTACATTTAATTTAAACTCAGGTACATTTGAACTTCCAGGCGAAGTAACTGTTAATGGGGTAACTGTAAGTCATAACAAGATTTCAGCAAAAGAGGCCGTGGAATTATATAAAGGGCATGAAGTTGCTGCTCACACAGTAAATCACCCTGATCTTTGTAAATTATCAGAAGATGAAATAATAAAGGAAGTTAAAGACGATATGAAAGCGTTATCTGATCTGTTTGGATATGATGTATGCGGTATGGCATATCCATATGGAACATATAATGATGAAGTAGTTTCTATACTAAAAAAATGTGGAATTAAATATTCAAGAACTGTTGTAAGCTCTCTTGATTTTAAGCTACCCGAAGATTTCCTTATGTGGCATTCAACAATGCATTTTGCAGATGAAGGTATGATGGATATCGTTGATAAGTTTTTAAACGATGATTCTGATGAACCTAAGCTTTTATACATCTGGGGTCACTCATATGAACTTGAAGCAGACAATAACTGGGAATTATTTGAGGAATTCTGTAAGAAAGTAAGTGGCAGGGACGATACGGTTTATGCAACAAATATGGAAGTATATAAAATGGCGATGGGTTAACCCATCGCCATTAAAATTTACGTTATTAAAATCCTGCCAGATCTTCTACCTGTGCCGCACCATAGAATGCATATTTAGGCTTCAAATCTTTATCGTATAGCAGTGGCTTTGCCTGTTTCTTCCATGACAACTCATCATCAAAGCCCCAGAAAGTGATTGAATCCATATTCAATGAACCTTCATCTATTTTTTCAAGTACTCCATTAATAATATTATAGAAGAATACGCCCTGCTTTTTGAGGTTTTCATCACTTCCGTCTAATACATTCTGCCATGTACCAAGAGCTACATCTAACTCAGTTATTTCTACCTTCAAACCAGTCTCACCATACTTCTTAACGGCAAGCATATACTTGTTCATATCATCCTGTGTATACAGATGACCCTGTAAGCCAATACCATCAATAAGGTAGTTTCCATCTTCATCTTTAAGCGTTTCTACGAATCTTGTAACTGGCCCTGCCTTATACTGTTCATTATAGTCGTTATAATATAAATCTATGGATTCAGGAGCATACATATTTGCGTAGTAGAAGGCATAATAGACATAATCATCACCTATAACTTCTTTCCACTTTGAATCACGCATAGTCCCATCATCCGTAATCGCTTCGTTGACAACATCATATGCGTAGAACATATCTATATATCCGCTCTCTTCTAGTTTTTCAAAAACCTGACGGATATAGGATTCCATTCTACTAAGCATTTCATCGCGTGATGCCAAATTGCCAGATGGATCAAAATTTTCATAGAAAATCCAATCAGGAGTCTGTTCATGCCAAATAAAGTTATGGCCTCTTACAGCCATATTGTTAGCTTTAGCCCAATCAAGTATCTTAACAAGATCCGAATTAAACTCTACAACTATATCACCTGCTTCAATACTCTTAGTTTTATTAATCATGAAGTCAGTTTTCATTGCATTTTCTGGAGTAATAGAATTGAACTGCTCAAGGATTATTGCTTCCATTGCAGGCGCACTTATCATAGAAGGTGATATACAAGTTCCTGCCTTAATTCCATGTTCTGCATATATATCCTTTAATGTTACTTTTTCATCATCTACAGTAGACTCTGTATCTTCTTCTACTGCGTTATCTGCAGTATCATCTGATAAGCTGGCTTCTTCTACTGCACTAGCTTCCACCTCAGCTGCTGGTGCTACCACTTCACCTTTATTATTACAAGCACTTAAGCAAGTATATGTTAATAACACCGCTATAAAAACTATAATTGATTTACTCTTCTTATTCATAAATAGTACCGTCCCTGTTTTTTATTTTATTCTAAGCTCATATTCTTCGACAGGTAGTGGTTTATCATAATAATAACCCTGAACATATTCAAGTCCTAACTCTCTTAATCTATCTACCTGAGTGCACTCTTCTGCGCCTTCTGCAAGGCACTTAAGCTTTAAACCTTTTCCCATCTCAATAATGTGTTTTAAAACGATACACTCTTTTTCATCATCCTTATCTGTACCTACCTTGTCTACAAAAGATTTATCGATTTTAATTGTATCAAGCGGTATAGTACTAAGTAGAGATAGTGATGAGTATCCTGTACCAAAATCGTCCATAGATATTTTAAATCCACGATTCTTTAATTCACCTAGTATACGAACCATATTTTCCTGATCATCATAAGCAGCTGTTTCTGTAAGCTCAAAATCAATAAGACTATGATCTACATCATATTTATCAACAATTGACGTAAGATGATCTACTAAGTCATTTCTAACAAGACTTTTTCGTGATAAGTTAACAGAAATAGGATATAAATTCTTTCCCTCTTCTTTCCATCTTTTCAAATTCTCACAAACCTTGTTCAAAACAATATCATCTAGTTTCGTTATAAGTCCACCTGTTTCAAAAATTGGAATAAAACGAAATGGGCTTAATAATCCTTTACCCTGGTATCTCCATCTAATTAATGCTTCTGCGCCATATAGCTTTTCTGTATTAATATCATATTTTGGCTGCAAATGTATTAAGAATTCATCATTTTTTATGGCAGTATCAAGATATATTTTCGTTTTGATTGACCAGTCCTCTGCATCACTCATAGAGTCATTATAAAAGAAGACTTCTGTCTCATGCATTTTATTTCCAAGTTGCTGTACAAGCTTTCCTGCATCAGCAACTCTATCGCCAAGCAAAATAGCATTTCGCATTGGAACAACACCACAACGATAATAAACACGATAATTTGTATCAACATCAAGGATAGAAATCTCTTCAAAGAAATTCATTAACTTCTTATGCATAACATCTTCAGGCATGTCCTTAATCATTGCCGAGAAATTATCGTTATCACATCTTGCACTATGATATACCCAATCCTGCTCATTTAAGTGTTGAACAACTTTACATAGCACACTATTAGCCACCTCATGTCCATATACAACATTCAAGGCTCTAAACTCTTTTATATCAAAATGAATAAATGCAAAATCCTGAATCCCAACTAATCCATAACCAGAGATAATTGACCAAATATGATTCCAGTTATAATGCTTTGTAACAGGATCGTGATATACATCGAAATACAATTTTTTCTCCAGCTCAGTAACCGGAGTTGGCTCATTAAAGAAAACATCCTCACCTTGTACGTGAATGTTTAGTAGTACCCTAGTACTACTTCCATGTGTAAAAACTTCAACAACCTCTGTGTCTTTCGTAGTAATAACACTATTGTTATGATAGTATAATGGTTTTTCTTGAGAAATAATTTTCTCTATGCTCTCATCTACAACTGATCTATCAAACGTGTCTGCATTCGTTACCACGGCAGATACCATAAACGAGCCCTTTATGTCCAAGGCTTCCATATCTTTTGGATATTTAATTTCTATATCATCAGGTCGGTATTCTATACCTAACACTTCTACAGTAGTATCACCTTTTCGAATTATAAAGAAACCTGGGCAATCATATGTTCCATAAGCGCCATTATACTGCAGTAGCTTTTCTGGTAATTTACCATCATAAAAATTCTGCAATTCTTCTTCTGTTGGAATCATATAAAATAAAGTACGTTTTGGTTTATAAATACATCCACATACCAAGTCCATATATCATGTATCCTCGTTCTATCTAAAATAACTTTTCGCCAATTTTATTGTCACGTTTCCACCAATTTGTATATATCATTTTTTTGTCCATTATATCAGAAAACGTATATCTATGGTAACAATGAATGCTCAAAACAATAATTCAAATAAATAATATGCGACACTGCAATAACAACGCTTCTTAGTACTCTCTTTTCATATGGAATATCTTCTGAAACGGGCTCTTGCTCACTCCATTTTTCAAACGTCATTTGAACCATATGTTCAAGCTCTTCACAGAAATAATTATATGCCTTTTCAGTAGAATATGTTGACTTCTGCAATTCAAATAATGCAGAAATATTTTCCATGCTTAATACCTGTTTTGATACAACAATGAAAATAAGATATGCAATCTGTTCAGCATAATATTGCTTCTTCACAGGTCTATCAATATAACCTTTTTTTACGTAATTACTTAGCATAGATGGCGTTATTGCAATCTGTAATGGGGCCAAAGCATCGTTAATATACTTTACAACCTGCTCAAGATAAAGCCCTACATTAGGGATTTCCTTATACCTTGGAATCTTATTATTTGATACATATTCAATAATCGTTTCGCTATTATTCATCCTTTATTTTTATCTTCTTTCTAGGATATAAATACTAATCTTCGTATGATGGTTTAATTATAATTTAGTGTTAAAAAAACTTCAATCAAGTCGATGTTCTCTTGACATTTTACGTCAGAACCAATAATATCTTATTAGAGGTTTTTGAAAAACCGATGACGTGATATCACTGATTATAAGGAGAAATAACATGAATTACAAGATAGTATCAGATTCTTCAGCAAATTTGCTTGAGCTTCCTGCATTTAACTTTAGCACGGTTCCACTTCATGTAATTGTATCTGACAAGGATTTTGTTGATAATAAGGATCTTAATCTTGATGAAATGCTTAACACTTTATCTTCTTATAAGGGCAAATCTTCCACATCATGCCCTAGCGCCCAGGAATGGATTGATGCCTTTGGTGATGCCGATGTAGTATTTTGTGTAACAATTACAAGTAATCTATCTGGTTCATGTTCTTCGGCAAAAGTAGCTCAGTCAATGTACGAATCAGAACACACAGGACGTAAAGTCTATGTCATAGACTCATTATCTACAGGACCAGAAATGGTTCTTATCATTGACAAGTTAGTTGAGTTAATTAATTCAGGAATAAGTCCTGATGAAATATTTGCTACGATATGTGAATACCAGAAAGAGACACACCTTTATTTCACCTTATCATCTTTAGACAATCTTGCCAAAAATGGTCGAATCAACTCTATTCTTGCAAAAGGAATTGGGATTCTTGGAATAAAAATAGTTGGCAGGGCCAGTGATATGGGCACCCTTGAACCTATGGACAAATGTCGTGGAGATAAACGTGCTTATAGCTGTCTTATTTCTCATATGAAAAAGTGCGTGTATAACGGTGGTCGAGTTATCATTTCACATACAAATAACCCATCTGGCGCAAATGAAATGAATGAACTTATAAAATCTGAATTTAATTACAATGATGCGATTATTATGGAAAATCGTGCTTTATGTGGTTATTATGCTGAACCAGGTTCAATATTAGTCGGATTTGAGGCTTAAGCTTCATTTATTAATACAAATTATAATTACATCTCTCCTATACATATTTACCATAACAATATATAATCCAGTTGTTAGGAGAAAAATATGAAGAGAATTTCTTTTACAATAATTATATGTATATTAACACTATTTGTTACAGGTTGTTCTGCAAAGGGCCCATTACATAAAAAATCATATGTAATAAAAAAAGTTGCAGAAGACGTTCCATCTGAAAGATATAAATTTGATAGAAAGGAACCTGTTCCTGATGCAGATGTCTCTACAGAAATTTATTACTTTAAATCAAAAGATCGTGATCTTGAATTTAGAGCCATAAACACACGTGGACCAGCCTTTTTTGAATCAGGTTTATACGCAAAGGCTCTTCATATCTTATATGCAGACGATGTTCACACACTTTATGATGATGAAATAAAAAAAGTACTCGAAAATGGTGGGTTTAGCACCAAGGATAATAGATTTAATATTGACTCTTTTAGTGACCTAAGTAATGTCGCTGACACTTTAATAAAAGCTGACGACATATACAAAGAAGAGCTTAATTATAATACTATAGAATGGATGGAAGATAATCCATACGATAAATATCGTATTGCTAAAAAATTTATTAATGATAAAGGCAAAGAGCGTGGATATACTGCTGGCGGAGTAAGTATAAATGGTTCATGGGATAAAAAATCATTATATGATTATTTATGTTTCCAATATGCAACATATATATTGGAAGGAGACTTTTCGGATCCTACTGTCCCTAAATCTGTAATGGATATGGCTCATACGCCATCATTAAAACATGTTTATATTAATGGAATTGAAGTATCTGAGACTGGATATCAGAATACAAAAGTAGAAGGTGCATATAATAATTCTGAATCATCATACTATGCAGATTACTGTTACAAACTGCGCGATTACGTACTTACCTTTAATACAGCAACAGTACCTGAAGACTGTGGTCCACATGCTACAGAGGAATACCTTGATGTTTTAGCTCCTGGATATGAAGTTGAATATAAAAAAGGAATCTATAAATGGCAGTATAATGACTCATCTTATGAATCTCACGCTACCGAGAATAAAGATGGTTATGTAGATTCATTTATAATATATAAAGATGGCAAAGACTGCCAGATTCCTTTTGTTAAATGTGGCGAATGGACATCACCTGTGCATGGCGTTTATTCAGTTGGAATAACTGTCCATGATTTTGCAAAGTTATTTGATTTAACAGTAGAAATAGATGAAGAAAATGAAAGCGTCTATTTCATGTCATATCCTAGCATTATGTAATTATCCATATCTATTTCAATGGCCATATACGACATCTGACTCATTTAATTTATAAACAAAACCGCCGTTCTCATCTAATGTAAAGTAAGGCAGACTTTCATCTGCCTTATCTACATCTATGATTACCGATTCTGTTTAAATGGATTTCCATAAACATATTTCTTAATCATAATATTCTATTAGTTCTTTGCAGGAATAACTGCCCCATTGTACTGGTTGTTAATGAAATCCTTAACAACATCTGACTGTAAGATTTCTACCATCTTCTTGATAGCTTCATTATCTTTGTTAGCTTCTGTAACTGTAATGATGTTAGCGTATTCTGAATCCTCGCCTTCTCTCATTAAGTAAGCCTGTGTATCAATACCAGCTTCTAATGCTCTGTTAACATTTACGAAATAAGCATCAAAATCATCAGCAGCTGGAATAATGTTTGCCTGATCCATCTCGATGATTTCGATAGGCTTTACATATTCAGCGATTTCATTAACTGATGCAGAAACAGCTGTCATATCTGGGTTTAACTTTACAAAACCTTCGCTCTCTAATACCTTAAGAGCTCTGTATTCGTTTGATGAATCGTTAGGAATTGCAATAATAGCGTTCTCTGGTAATTCATCCTTTGAAGCAACCTTTGATGAGAAACATGCGTATGGCTCTACGTGAATTCCACCCATGCTGTAAAGTGTTGTTCCCATTTCTTCTTCAATACTGTGCATAGCTGGTACATGCATGAAGTATGCAAAATCAACTTCACCATCAACAAGCATTTCATTCCATGTTGGATCCCATGATGTTGATACGATATCTAACTCGATACCTGCTTTAGCAAGCTCATCCTTAGCTGCGCCAAGAATTTCACTGTGAGGTGTTAAATCACCAATGCACTTAAGTACTACTGTCTCAGCTGGAGCTTCTGCTTCTTGGCCACGCTGACCTGGTTC
>JAUNNN010000056.1 GCA_030531435.1 Lachnospiraceae bacterium | reverse complement strand
GATTGATTATATCGAAAAGTCTTTTCCGTAAAGGAATAATAAATTTTAGTTTAATATGTATATGATAGTATTTTTCTATCATAAAAATTAATAATATAGTATATAATAATAAAGGAACCTCAGAGTGCCAGCTCCGAGGTTCCCAAGTTCATTACGGAGAACTACACCGTCAGGCTAGCGCTGTCATTCGTCTCCGTCTAACCATTTGCAAATGTAGTAGCCAGCTACAGATGCCAATACGGAGATAAGAAAAGTTAGTATAAGCTCCAAAAGAGTCACCCCCTTCCTGCTGGAAAGAGTCGACAGCAAAGATATAATATCACGAATGTATGTTCGATTCAAGATAAAGGGTTGATTTTTTCGAAGAATGGTAGTAGTATGAACTTAGCTAAGAAAAGTTAGTACGATTCCAATGGAGTCACGAAAGACCTGGAGTGCCAGCTCTAGGTTTTTTTATTATCGTTACCGGCTCCAAATCGGCTCCAAGAATTTATGCAAATATAAATAATGGGTGGAATAACTTAATAAAAATGCCGTAAAATCAATAAAAACACACACGAACAACCATCAAATTTTAGATGGAGATTCCGTGAAGGTGGACGTACAGTAGGTTCCGGCCGTGTTGCTTCTATCATCGAATAATTTCAGATTATAGAAAAATAGCATGATTTTTAGGGCTTTCCGAGTAATCGGAAAGCCCTTTTTTTCGTGCTTTAAATATAGAAAAACCACTCCGTTTCTCTGGAGTGGCTATAAAATGGCTACATTTATCAAATAGTATGCTTTCATTTCATTTTAATTCTTTGATGTTTTTCAATAATTCTTTTCTTTCTGAATCTGTCTGTCTTAATTTCAAGGCCTCAAGCAAATCAATCGCTTGTTCTCGCCCGATATCATTCAATTGAAAAAATAGAACCAGCATTCGGTACATACTTGGAAAATCTTTATATTCGTAAAGATTTAATAATTCATCAAGGATGTTCTTTTTGAATGATTTCTTGTTTAGTTTAGTCAATAGCCCTCCAGCTTCAGTAAGTAATGGAGGAAGATCAGGATCTTCTCGATATGGATTATCTTTACAGATTAGATCGACATCTATATCTAAGATGTTTGCAATTCGTAAAGCATAATCATAACGCACTGCAGAATCCCGTTGAATGATGGAATATAGTGTTGAAGGGCTAATATTTGTAAGATTTGCCAGATCTTTTACCGTCATATTTTTCTCGACAAGGATGTTTTTTAAATTTAAACCGTATCCCATGACATTTATTCTCCTTTTATTATGACATTTGATATCTTGTGTGACTTTCAGGAAGTGATACAAGGTTTTTAAATTCATTTATTTGACTCTATTTAAGTATAACATAAGGATATGGAACACGCAATGCATGATGAAAATGAGACTGAAATTAATATATTGAATAATAGTACAGTAATTATTCAATAAAATATAATATGCAATACATAATATAATATCTTGACATATTACGAATATCATAATATATTAAGAATATGCAATGCGTAAACAGATATAATGAAATGAGTAGAAAGGAGGTACCTGTGAAAGAAAAATCTTACATGTTAAATGCAGATGAAGTTTCAAAAATGTTATCCATTTCGAAAAGTAAATCTTATGTATTGATTCGACAGTTTAACAGAGAATTGGAAGATAAGGGTTTTTATACTATTTCTGGGAGAATTCCCAGAGCATATCTTGAATCGAAAATATATGGATATACGGATCAAAAACAAATAAGACATTAAGGGAGGTAGAATATTGTCAGTCACAAAAGATAAGTCAAATGGAACATGGATGGTTCAGTTTTATCAAACAGATATCCAGGGGAAGCGAAAGCACAGAAAGAAAAGAGGATTTAAGACGAAGAGGGAGGCCAAGGAATGGGAAAGAGTGCATTGTGGAGCTGTTCCAATCAACGACATTCTATTTCAGGAATTTGTGAATATTTATTTCGAGGATAAGAAATATGAATTAAAAGAACGAAGTATATCAACAAAAAAGCATATGATTAATAAACATATTCTTCCCTATTTTGGAAAGAAGAAGTTGAGTGAGGTTACTTCACCGGATATTATCGCATGGCAGAACATGATGAGAGAAAAAGATTATGAAGATACATATTTAAGAACAATTCGTAATCAATTAACAGCTCTGTATACACATGCCGTAAAGTTTTATCATCTTCCAACAAATCCCAGTACAATGGTAGCTAAAATGGGAAAAACAGATGCAAAGGGAATTGAATTCTGGACGCTAGATGAGTACAATGAATTTCTTTCTCATATAGATCCGGCTACTAGACATTTCACAATATTTGAAATTTTGTTTTGGACTGGTATGAGAGTAGGTGAACTGTTAGCACTTACAAAAGAAGATATTGATTTGAACAAGAATCAGATTAGAGTAAATAAAACATACCATAGAGAGCATAAGACGGACATAATCACCACACCGAAATCAGATTCTTCCTATAGAGTGATTGATATTCCGGTATTCTTAAGTGAGGAGTTATCATCTTATATGGATAAAATATATGATTTACGTGAGGATCAGCGATTATTTCCTGTTGTTGCTGAAGCAATACAGCATAAACTTCAACGCGAGATTAAAAAGTGGGGATTGAAATATATTCATGTACATTGTTTGCGCCATAGCTGTGCTGCATATCTGATTTCGCAGGATGTTCCACCAATTGTGATTAAGGAGCGTCTTGGTCATAAGGATATACGAATTACTTTAAATACTTATGGTCATTTGTATCCAAATAGACAGAGAGAAGTGGCAGATCTGTTAGATCGAAATGTCTCAATGATGGATCGTCAGTTTCAGAGAAAGGATGTTGATTAAATGGTTAATACGAATGAAAATCAGGTTGCCCATATTTCTTCTGTTGCAGCAGAAGAAGGACAACCCAATACATATAAATGCATAGATATGATACCAAACTCACATACAAATATCAACCATCGGACGATTAATTCGTATTCTCTTAATCAACTGTTTGATGCTTCGTTTGAGCCTAAATTGCAAATTATCAAAGAATTATTATATTGTGGAACCTACATTTTTGTAGGACCACCTAAAATAGGAAAGTCTTTTTTTATGGCACAACTTGGATACCATGTATCAAAGGGGATGGATTTGTGGGATTATCCAGTAAGGCAAGGAGATGTGTTATATCTGGCTTTAGAAGATGATTATTCAAGAATTCAACAAAGATTATTTAAGATGTTTGGAGAAGAAGGCAGTGATCATTTATTCTTTGCTAATGAGGCTTTATCGATTCAAAAAGGATTGGAAGAACAGATTGAGTTATTTATTAAGGAACATAAAGATCTAACTTTGATTATCATTGATACCCTGCAAAAGATTCGAGAGGCTCAAGGAGACAAATTCTCTTATAGCACAGATTATGATGTAATGTCACGGATAAAGCATATTAGCGACAGATATAATATATGCATTTTGATTGTTCATCATACTCGAAAGATGGATGCAATGGATAGTTTTGAAATGATTTCCGGAACCAATGGTATTTTTGGTGCTGCAGATGGAGCCTTCGTATTACAGAAGAAAAATCGGACTGATACAAAAGCTATATTAAATATCACTGGAAGAGATCAACCTGATGAGGCTTTAGAATTATCCTTTGATATTAACAGATGTATCTGGAATTTAGAAAAAAAGAGGCGGGAACTTCCCGATAAGCTGGAAGACCCATTCTTGGTAAAGATTGCTGATTTTATTGGAAAGGGGGAATGGAGAGGAAGTCCTACAGAATTATATGAAAAGTTAAATGTTGATTTTAAAAGTGTAAATACATTTAGCAGATATCTGAACATAAGAACTATGGAATTATATCAAGATTATAATATTTATTGCGAATCAAAAAGAAAACATGAAGGGAGAGAAATCTTGTTAAAATATATTCCACCGAAATAGTTCTCGCTTCGTGACGATATGTGACGATATTATATAGTGATATCTATAACCGTCACATATCGACACGCAATTATGAAACTTGATAGAGGAACAATAGTGATATGCAGAACTTGAAGATATCGAAAGAATTATTCATTGCTCTACTTCGTTATTTTTTCGGGAATGATTCGGATCAAAGAAGTTATATAGAGAAGGAACTTAAGCAAAAATTAAATTGTATGGCAGCACATGATCGCTATACAAAAAAATTAAAAGATAAGAGTTTACTTAATTGATTTTTACAGGAGCGTCACGCTCCTGTTCTTTGTAAAAAAGGAAGTAAAATCGATGGATGGATAGATGGAAGGAGATTGTATATATGAATGAAGGGATTCAAACTGGATTTGATGAAAAAACTGCAACTGCAACAGCGAAGATAAAAAAGAAAAAAACTCTCGAAGAAAAAATAATGGAAAAAGACCAGGAATTTCAAAAGTACAAAGAGAAGGCTCGTCAGGCAGTTGCCGAAAAAAAGAGAATGGAAAAAGAGAAAAAAGAAAAAGAACGAAAAGCGAATACACATCGAAAGATAATGATAGGTGGGACGGTAGAAAAGATAATAGGCAGATCTTTGACGGATGAGGATTTGATTCGATTCCAGAATTTTTTATATCAACAGGAAAGAAGAGGAGAATTCTTTACTAGAGCCATGTCTGAACAACTTAGTGATGGATTTTAAAAAATTAACTGCATTAGGTAACCTTTAGTGTGTCCCTTGCCTTTAGGTAAGGGCGCACTTATATGTGGGCGTAGCCCAGCATGATAAGCTTTTCCCTACGGTCAAACCGGTCAGCTGATGCTGCCGGGCTCGTTCCGTCGGCGGAAATAGAATGGGGTGATATCAATAGCGATTTTTCATTATTCTGTAAAGATAATTAATAAATCTGCAATCGCATCAGCCGCATATCGTTCAGGTGAGAAACTTTACGACCAAATATACGGAAAGTATTATGATTATACCCGTAAGAGCGGCATTGTGATGAATGAAATAATGCTTTGTAAAAATGCTCCATCTGAATATATTAATAGAGAAGTTTTGTGGAATGCAGTACAGAATGAAGAAACAAGATATGATGCACAGTATGCCAGGGATATAGAGATGGCTTTGCCTGTGGAAATGAGTCGAAAGGAACAAATATCATGTGTTCGAGATTATCTTAAAGAAAATTTTGTTGAAAAAGGTATGATTGCTGATTGGGCATTACATGATAAAGGAGACGGTAATCCACATGTGCATGTTATGCTTACGTTAAGAGAAATCGACAAGAATCAAAAATGGAAGAAAAAGAGTAGATCAGTATACGCGAATGATATTAATCCTGATGGAAAAGCATTCTATAATCCTGAATTGCCTTCCTATGACCCTAAAAATAAAAAAGAAACTTCCCAATATAGGATTCCTGATTTGGATAAAAATGGAAATCAAAAAACTCGTGTAAGAAAGGGAAAGGGAATAGAATATCTTTGGAAGAAAGTTACTATTTCAGAAAATGATTGGAATTCAAAATCAAATGTTGAAATATGGAGGAAATCCTGGGCGATTCATTGTAACAGATATCTACAATTTGAGAAACAAATTGATCATAGAAGTTATGAAAGACAAGGTATTAATCAGGAAGCAACAGCTCATGAAGGATATGTCGCAAGAAAAATTGCAAGTGCAGGAAGAATATCTGATAGATGTGAAATTAATGAAGGTGTCAAATTTAGAAATTTGGCGAAGAAACAAATTGATGATATTACAAAGGAGATTATTGATTTTATAAAATACAAGGCAGGTGAATTGATTGGACGTTATGAACGATTTAGAAAGTGCATTAAAGATTCTTCAAAAAGAAGAAGCAATGATGGATTTATTGGAGGAACAACAATCAGAGACAGAAGCATTAATTGTTCAGAAGGAACAGATGGAAAAGACTTTGAGAGAACTCGAAAACTCAATCAGTATATTACAGAAACAGAATGTGCAATTACAGAAACAGAACGAGCAATTGCTAGAACAGAACAAACGATTAAGCGACTTATTGACTTCGTAAGGAAGAAAGAAGAGGAGAGTTATGCAAGGTTTAGAAAAATTCAAAAAAGAAGAGCAAATGCTGACTATGCTGGAAGAACAACAGGACCAGATCGAACAGCTACAATATATGAATCATTCTCTCAATCAGGAAAAGAAAGAGCTATACCAGGACATTATGAATCTAAAGACGAGAAAATCGGATTTAAGACAGGAATTGAAACGAAGATCCGCCTCTGAAAATTCACTGCGTAATAGAATGAATGAATTGAAGGATCAACTAGAATGGGAAGGGAAGCGCTTAAGTGATACGAAACAATACGCCAAAGCTTTTATGATTTGCATAGTAGTGATTACTGCAATAAAGACTATACAAATTCCATGCATTCGAACGGATGCAATTGAAGTTGTAAGAGGCATATGGAGAATGATACTACAGGTGTTCCGGTTCGGTGCAAATATGATGGTACATCTTTATCAACTCTTCGAAAGATATACGAGTCCCTGGATTAGCTTTGTGGCTAGCGGAATTATCATTTTATTTACCTTTATTGTGCTGATTATCTTGGCGATAATTATGTCGCCCCTTGTTCAAAAGAGAATTAGTAATATAATAAAAAAGTATATATGGAGTTCATTAACATTGATTATGGTAATGATTATTGTAATCAGTACATTTTCTTTTTCACAGGAGATTAATATATATTTTCATGAAAATGTCTTTATATTTTTATTTGAGCAACTGATCAGTGTTGTTGTAATTATCGTGGAAGAAAATTTATTATTTTAAGGTACTATAATTTCATTCAAAAGAGATATGAAATGTATTATAATATAATAGAAGTCTGAGCAGCATTGCTATTGTATTACAAAAAGTAATATGAAAATAGTTGCATTTTTCACATACAATGAAATTGAGGTGGTAATAATGAATACTAAAAAAATTTATAGCATGATAAAATAAAAAGAGTTGTTAGCACAGGAGGTATGAAAATGTATCGATTGCCATATAGAAAACATGGACGTTCCAGAGCGATTAATGCAGAGAATCCAAAGGGAGAGAAGGGCAGAGGAGGTATGGCAGCCAGTCCCCTTGGGTCAAGTCGGAAAGGCAGACCTTGTCTGTTAGATCTTGCACCGGGAAGTATCACTTTATTAGGAGAAATCGAAGGGTGTGGAGAGATTAACCACATCTGGATTACTGTGGATAATAAGACCAGTGATGCGGATTGTTTCATACTTCGTGATTTGATTCTTCGTATGTATTGGGATGGAGAGGAGTTACCATCTGTAGAAGTGCCCCTTGGTGATTTCTTCTGTTGTGGTTTTGGTGAAGAATATAAGGTAACTTCTGAACCAATTGTTATGGTTCCAAAGAGAGGATTTAATTCTTACTTTGACATGCCTTTTAGAAAAGGTGCGAAGATTACACTGGAGAATCAGCACAAGAATCCCATTCCAGCCTTCTTCTATCAGATTGATTATAATTTGTATGATGCGCTTCCTGATGATACAGAATATTTCCATGCTCAGTGGAGACGTCAGCCTATCACTGAGAAGAAGAAAGATTATGTCATCCTTGACGGCGTAAAAGGTAAGGGTACTTATGTAGGTACTTTTTTAGGAATTCAGACCCTGGAGCGTTATTGGTGGGGTGAAGGTGAGGTTAAATTCTATATCGATGGAGATCAGGAATATCCGACTATATGCGGCACAGGAACAGAAGATTATTTCGGCGGTTCCTGGAGTTTTGCCAAATATGATGAGAAGGGACGCACCATCGAGGATACTTATAGTACTGCCTATTTGGGCTATCCTTTTTATTCGAAGCAGGATGGAATCGTTATGAACCCATATCATAATGATGACGTACCACCTATGAGAGCATTTTATCGCTTCCACATTCCGGATCCTATCTTTTTTGAAGAGGATCTTAGAGTGACTGTACAGCAGATTGGTGTATGCTATAATGGACTGTTTGAGAGACAGGACGACTATTGCAGTGTGGCTTATTGGTATCAGACAGAGCCACATCAGGAATTCCCGGAATTGCCATCCAAGGAAGATAGATGGCCTCGATAGAGGATTAAAAAACAATCCACACATACCAAAAATTTTGTGTATGTGTGGATTGTTTTTATTTATACTTATTTATAATTCGTATTATATTAAAACTTATATTAATAGTAATAGGACTACTGGCAATTTATTTTTGTGTGAAAGGAATGTATAATTATGTATTTATTTGCGCAGTATGTTCAATAATTTTTGGAAGTATAGAAATAAAAATTATAAATAAATAAAACATATCATCCACTACCGAGAAATAAGATGGAGGGTAATTATGAAATTCATAAAACGATTTTTTAATAGGATGTCTAGTTATTGATATTTTAGGAATATTTATTATTCTGTTTGATCCATTGCATTTTGATTATAATTCCTTTATAGGTGCAGGCCTTATTTTCTTGTCAATATTAATTGGAGTAGGAAATGGCGGATTATGGATCCTAAATAATTATGATAAAAAATAATAATTACAAGCTTTATATAGGCAAGAATTATTATTGGAACCATAGTTCATTTACTTATAAAAAACGGTTAGTGCTAATAATGTTTAGTGGCTATAAAATGGCTATATAAATTCGTATAGTAAAGATTTCTATGGACATATTGGTTGATATTTATCTAAAATACTATTGAAAAATAACTGAAAACAAAAGATGTAATGTTCCAAAGAATCGTGAAGGTGGACGTACAGTAGGTTCAGGCCGTGTTGCTACAATCATCGAGTAATTAAAATTTGATAATTGAGTAATATACCAAAGATAAACAACCCGGGAAAGCAATTTGCTTTCCTGGGTTTTCTTGTTTTTAAAATAAAATCCGAGTAGAAGGAGTTGGGAATCAGACGAAAAAGGGTTATAAGTGAAATCAGTCCGGACAGATGAAGCCGGGAATCGGACAAAAACGGGATGCAAG
>JAUNNN010000001.1 GCA_030531435.1 Lachnospiraceae bacterium | reverse complement strand
TGTGTGCCATGTTATATATGGAGTTGTTAATTATATTATTTAATCAAGAAAATTGAAACTTAATCGCACAAGCATACTAAGGAATAGAAACAGGATTTTATGATTTTATTAATTGATACAACAAAAGAAAAATTAGGAAAAACTTCTCTGGGTAGATTAGAAGATACTGTTAAATTCAAATCTAATTATGAATATATTGATGCATCTGAGCTTGACATTTCACATTGTCTTGGATGTAATTTTTGTTGGCTTAAGACTCCAGGTGAATGTGTAGTAAGAGATGATTATGAGCCAATTTTAAAGAAGATATCGAAAGCTGATCAAGTATGGCTTATAACTGATACAAAATTTGGATTCGTATCATATCAGACGAAGAATATTGTAGATAGAGTAATGCCGCTTGTTACAATGAATCTTCATTTTGTGGGAAAACAAATGCGTCATGTACCTAGATATAAAAAGAATCCAAACTGGGGTGTAATTTATGCAGGCGATGGAGATAAGGAATATTTATCCAAATGGTGCGAAAGAGTTGCCATAAATTTTGCAGCAAAATCTTTAGGAGCATATAGAATTGATGAAATAGAGGAGGCAGTTAAATGCATGTAGTAATAATCAATGGAAGTCCTCGTACAGAAAAATATAGTAATACCGAAAAGATAATAGATGCTTTTGCCGAGGGTTTAGCAGAAGCAGGAGTTAGCTCTGAAAGATATGCTATTTCCAATAAACTTAACTGGGAAAAGGCAAGAACTGCATACATAAGCAACACAGAAATAATAATTGCACTTCCTTTGTATGTAGAAAATGTTCCGGGAATTCTTCTTGAATTTCTGGAGACACTTCCTGTAAAGGATACACACACTCGTATATCTTTTATTTTGCAAGGTGGATTTGCTGAGGCAAGTCAGCTTGACTGTGGAGTAGAGTTCCTAAAAAAACTTCCGAGTTATCTGGGATTGAGCTATGGTGGAACCATGATTAAGGGCGATAATTTTGGAATTCGTGTAGTGAGTAAAGAAGATGTCATCAAATTAACAGGGCCTTATAAGGAGATGGGAAAGGCATTTGTAACTGAAAATGGGTTTAAAGAAGAGACTGTTAAGAAATTTGCAGGACCAGAATATTTCTCTTTTTTTATGAGAGCGATGCTGCAGATTATGTTTAAGACTATAGCGAAGAAAAGATATGTCGCAGTTGCAAATGAATGGGGATGTAAGAAGCCTATCGATTATAGGCCTTGGGTATAGATGGAGAAAATTGTAATGAATTACATATTTAGAGAATCTAATGAAAATGAAGTTATGGCATTAACAAAAATGTCTGAAGCTGCATTTAAGTCTGATAGAGAATTTGGTGGAACGGATGGCGGTCCTACGGGTTTTGATGATTATGACTTTCATATGAATCACTTTCATGAAGGAAGACTTTTTTCTTTACTTAATGATGATAAGCTGGTCGCTGGTGCAATACTTAAGATGCAAGATAATGACCTTTATATTTATAGAATTTTTGTGGACTCAACTGAGTTCCACAAAGGACATGGACTTGCTCTTATGAAAGCAATTGAGGAGAGATTCCAGGATGTTAACAAGTATTGCCTCGATACACCTGAATGGAATATTAGAACTAATAATTTTTATAAAAAATGTGGCTATATAGCAACAGGAAAAGAGCATACACCGGATTTTGAATTGATAATATATGAAAAAAGGGTGTAGGAAACTGAGATGTCAAATGTGCATGAGAACATATGAAGGTTATCTGAAGGGTAGAAAAGGCTATATAGTTTATGATGTGTATTACAATGCGTAAGAAGTATCGGATAGTTATTTGTATTTTTATATGTCTGTTAAGTGGATGTGCTGCTCCAAAGAGTGTAACTTTTAACGGAAGCATGACCTGTGATGAAAACCACTATGATATTACATTCGATATTCTAAATACTACATACTCACATGTTTTTGAAATGAAACAGGGTGAAAAATTGCTGGTTCATGTAGAAAAGGATGCCGGGGATATTAAAATACTGATTCAAGAAGGACAAAATCTTTCAATTTATGAGGGTAATGGAAATGTTGCAACTGATTTTTCAGTAGATATTCCCCAAGATGGTACTTATACAGTAAGTGTAAGTGGTAAAGAGGCAAAAGGACACATTATATTTAATAGAGAGTAAAATCCTATTGTTTTCGAAGAAATTATTGAATATAAGGGTGGGTTGAAGATGATATTTGAATTGGACGATACAAGCAAAGTGAAGCATCTTTTTGATGGTTGGAATGAAACATTAATCTACTCGTGTATTCAAAAGGTTATGGGTAAGATTTATGTTACAGACATGGACAATCCAAAATCTGCATTTGCCTTTGTTGGTTGTTTTGGATTCTATGGCGGTGAGCCAGAGAAAGAACTTGTTATTAACAAGCCAGATGGGTTTGTTATTATGACTCCACAAAACGAGGCATGGGCGAGACTTATTGAAGAGTGCTTTCCTACATCGAAACGAGTTACAAGATATGCAATAAAAAAGAATACCGTCTTCAATGAGGAAGTATTAAGAAAAAATGTCTGTATGTTACCTGATGGATATGAACTGAAAAAGATTGATGCAGACATATACGATAAATGTTTAGATAGTCCTGTTACAGCAGATTTTGTTTCAGCTTTTGAAAGTAAAGAACAGTATTTATCAATTGGTAGAGGGATGGTCATAACTAAGGATAGTATGATTGTTGCAGGTGCTTCTTCATATACAAGATATAATGAAGGCATCGAAATTGAAGTGGATACAGTTCTTGAAGAGAGAAGAAAGCATTTGGCAACCATTGTATGTTCTGCACTAATATTAAAGTGTTTAGAAGAAGGTCTTTATCCAAGTTGGGATGCACAAAATATGAATTCAGTGCGATTAGCGGAAAGTCTTGGTTATGAATATGATCACGAGTATATTGCATACGAAGTAAGGAAACAAAACATGAACATAGAAGAACAATTCAATTTAATTGCTAATGAGTATGATATAAATCGTAGGAAATTTATTCCTTGTTTTGATGATTACTACATTGCTTCAACAAAATTGATTTTATCAAGTATAGCGAAACCTAATAGTGTGCTTGATCTGGGGGCCGGAACAGGATTGTTGTCATATTACTGGTATAGAGAATGTGACGATGCAAATTACGTTCTAGTTGATATGGCTGACGATATGCTTAATATTTCACGAAGAAGATTTGAAGGTATACAGAACGTTAGGCATATGGTATTGGATTATACAAAACAATTTCCAGAAGATAGCTATGATGCTGTGATTTCTGCGTTATCAATTCATCATTTAAGTGATGTTCAGAAAGTGGAGTTATTTCAAAAAATATATGATAAATTACCGGCAGGTGGGGTGTTCGTGAATTACGATCAGTTTTGTGGAAATACTTCTGAAATAAGTAAGAAGATAGATGCATATTGGGAAAAGCAGTTACATAGTAGTGGATTAGATGATAGGAACATTGAACTTTGGAAAGAAAGACGAAAGCTGGATAGAGAATGTTCGGTTGAAACAGAGTTGGCAATGCTTAAGAACTGTCAATTTAGGAATGTCCAATGTGTATATTCATATCACAAGTTTTCGGTAATTGTCGCACAAAAATAAAGATTGTAAAGATATTGTTTTTTTATTATGTTTAGTCGATTAACGAATTTACTTGAATTAAATGATTGGGCAGCAAGAAGACAAAAGATTGTAAACCATTGGATAAAACGGAGATGATAAAGTGAAGAGAAAGCTTGAAATAATAGCGTTGTTATTTGGTTGCTGCTGTCTGATTGCATGTAATGCTAAGAGCAATGACAATAATAATACTACGTATGGCGAAGTTACGTTTTCAGCAGATGAAGATGAATCTAAAATAGATATAGCTCAGATAGAGCAGGCTTTTATTGACGAATATATAGGACAAAAAGACAGTTCGAAATGTGTTCAAAAGATTATTGAAAGACTTGGATCAAATGGTTATATAGCGATAGATAGTGAAAATAGAATCGATATGACTAATGCCGATGAAATGAAGCAATTCATAAGCATACAAGAATCCGGAAAGCAGGCAGAAATTTGTGTTTTCCAGATTTTTTATTCGGGAGGAGTTAATATTCTATCGATTAATGCGGATGAAGGAAATATTAATATCATTCAGCAATATTACGCTTTCCAAGATGGGCATTTAGTAGAAGGTGCAAAAAGCGAATTTGAGGCAACTTATTTTGAATATACAGATGAAGGCTATTTGATGATAGAAGGCTCATATAATTCGCCTGATTTATATGTGCTTACCATGAGCGAAGAGGAAGAACATATTGCCCTTAGAGTCGAACCGCTTGACGAAGAATGCAGGAAATTATGTGAAAAATATTTGAAGCCTATTTCTTATGGCATGAATAATATGTTCATTACTAACTGGAATGAAGATGATTATGGCAATTTAGATTTCTATGATATTTTTGAGCGATTTTACAAGGAAACGTACGGTATAAGCTGCCCATATACCATGAATGACGATTTGTCCGTTGGCAATGAATATGAGATACCGGCTGAAGAATTTGAAAATGTGATTATGCAGTATTTTAGGATAGGCGCTAAAGAACTGCACAGGCTTCTTAGATACGATTCAGATAAAAATGTCTATCTTTACAGACCAAGAGGATATGAAGAACATGATTATGCAGAAGTCCCTTATCCGGAGGTGGTAGCATATAAGAAAAATGATGAGGGTAGTCTGACACTTACAGTAAATGCAGTATACCCTAATGATAATGCATCAAAATTGTTCTCTACAAAAGTAACAGTAATAGAAGATAATGGAAAAAAATATTATCTGTCAAATGAAATACCTGGAGACGAAGAACTTAATCTCTGGTGGCATGCCGACAGACTAACAGATGATGAATGGAGTGAATGTTATAAGGGTGGTGATGAGCCCTCAGATGACTATAGCTGGTTAATCCCACAGGCTGATCATGAAAATTTTACTGCTGATGAGAAAAAAAAGCTTGAATCAGACACTTTGACAATTGCAGCTAATATATGGGAATTGTATGATAACGTCACTATTGATGAATCTAGTAATAGTTTTAACTGTTAATGGTGTCTGCGAAATGGTTCTTAATGATGGAATAAACCGAATACCGGATTATCAGTATAGAATCAGTGTATTGAATTGAGGTAGAGAAGATGATTATAGGAATAGCATTGGTTATTACAGTTTTTTCAATAATAGGCTATATAGAAATAAAGAAGCCCGCGATTAGAGGTTTTTTAGGAATACTGGCTTTAATCAACATTATGATTGTTATTTTAGCTGGAAGCATTACGTATTCTACAAAATACAAAATACATGATGTAGCTTATTCAACATCTCAAGATGGGACTTACGTATTATTATTCCAGTAGGTGGGAGATCCGGATTGGCCGTTTGGACATACTCATGCAAGGCTAGTTCTTAAAGATGATTCAGGAACAATTGCAAAACGTTCTTTTGATGTGGCAAATGATGGCGCCAATGTTCATTCTGATTCTTGGTTGGTTTACTGGAAGGCTGATTGCGTGGAAGCGGTAATCAGTGGGGAAGAACAGTCTGAAATTCGATATACTTTATATTTTGATGGAAAAACAGATTTCACGCAGCTTGATACACTGACGGGAGAATGGAAATGATTAAAGATAATTCTACCACATTAAATGCTAAACAATATGATAATGCTATTTCTGACACTTTACCTTATTATATGGATTTCTTTGAGCAAACTTTTGAGGTTGTTGAGCAATGTGGATTTGAGCAGCTTAAATGGCTTGACTTAGGATGCGGGACAGGAACGCTTGAGGAAAAAGCATTAAAAAGGTTTGGTGATATTCATTTTGTATTAGTGGATCCATCTTCTGAGATGCTTTATATGGCGAAGGAAAAATTGAAAAATGAAGATGTGCAATATCTAAACTGTGGATCAGATAGTATAGATTTTAAAGATTGTTTTAATGTTGTAACAGCTATTCAATCTCATCATTACATGAAAGAGCAAGAGAGAGTTAAGGCGACGAAAAATGTTTTAAATGCTTTGAAGGATGGCGGAATATATATTTGTTTTGAAAATGTAATTCCGGATGATGAAAGTGTTAAAGATTTTGAACTTGCAAGATGGGGCATATATCAAATCAGGCACGGTAAAACAGAAGCAGAAGCAAAAGAGCATAATGCAAGATGTGGTGTGAATTATTATCCCATCACGGTTGATAGGCATATAGATATTTTGAGAAAAGCAGGGTTTAGGCATATTCATGTCTTTTGGTATAGCTATATGCAAATGGGAATATATGCGATTAAGTAAAATGCTACACCTGAATGGAATATTAGAACTAATAATTTCTACAAGAAATGTGGATATACAGCAACTGGAAAAGAACATACACCGGATTATGATTTGGTAATCTATGAGAAGGTTAGAGAATAAGGAAAGTAAGATATGAAAGTAATAATATATGGTTCACAGTACGGAACCACAAAGAAATACGCTGATGAATTAGGTAATCGAACAGGGATAGAAGTAAAGAATTATGAAGATATTTCTGACATCAATATTTATGATACGATTATTTATTTTGGTGCTCTATATGCTGGTGGAGTTATGGGCATGAAGAAAACTTTGTCTAAGTTGTCATTAGTGGAGGACAAGAACATAATCATTGCAACGGTTGGACTTGCAGATCCTACAGATGGCGAGAATACAAATACCATCAAATGTGGCATGGAGAAGCAGTTATCTAAAGGCTTATTTCACCAGGCACATATTGTTCACCTGCGTGGAGGGATTGATTATTCAACGCTGGGGCTTAAGCATAAAACAATGATGGCAATGTTATATAAAAAGGCCATAGGGCTTCCAGAGGAGAAAAAGACAGCAGAGGTAAGGGCAATGATTGATACTTATAATAAGCGAGTGGATTTTGTCGATTACAGTAGGCTTAATGAAATTGTAGAGCTGATAGAAGTTGGTACACCGGTGTGATAGCAAATTTTGTTACAAGCTTACGCATTGTTTTTAGTTTCATAATGTTATTTTTTCCTGCTTTTTCACCAGTATTCTATGCCTGCTATTTGCTGGCCGGTATTACTGATATGGTTGATGGCAGCGTAGCCCGAGGGCTTGAAACAGAAAGTGAATTTGGGGAGAAGCTTGATACGATAGCTGACTTTATTTTTGTGCTAGCAGCATTATATAAACTGTTGCCGGCCATAGCACTGGCTACGGGTATTTGGATCTGGACTGGTATTATTGCGGTGGTTAAGGTGATTAATATTATATCGGGGTTTGTGGTTCAAAAGAGATTTGTTGCGGTCCATTCATTAGCGAATAAGATTACCGGGATAGCGTTGTTTCTACTGCCACTAACATTACCGTTTGTGGATATTAAGTATACAGCTGTTTTAGTATGCATTCTGGCAACTTTTGCAGCGGTGCAAGAAGGGCATTTTATTAGGAGTATGATTAGGTATGAATATCACTAAGGCAAGACAAGAAGACGTTGATGAGATGCTAGATTTGTACAATTACTACATTAAAAATAGTACAGCAACTTTTGATCTGGCAGAAATATCCCTTGATGAATTTTTGAATCGAATTAAAATTGATAGTTCAAAATACGAAACATATATATGCAAAATCGATGATAGAATGATAGGATTTTGCTTTTATATTCCATATAGAAGTAATCTTGCATACGCAGAAACTGTAGAAATAGGACTCTATATTAAACCTGAATTTACTGGGAAAAAATATGGTGAGGAAATGGTCAAATATTTGGAAAATGCTATCAAAGAAAAAGCTTTTAGAAATATTATTGCATCCATTAGTAGTGATAATGTTTACAGCACTCGTTTGTTTCAAAGACTGGGGTATTGTCAATGTGCAGACTATAAGGAACTGGCTTACAAACATAATCATTATGTGGGAATAATAGATTTTCAGAAACTGATTTATGTTTAGAAAGAAGGTGAGATTATGCCATTAGTAAGAGTAGATATGATAAAGGGAAAATCTCCTGAATATAAGAAAGCAGTTTTTGATTGTATTCATGATGGTTTGATAGAGTCAATTGGTATCGAAGACTGGGACAGATTCCAGAGAATCGTTGAGATACCTAGGGATGATTTTGAAACTGCTCCAGGTAAGACCGATAATTTTATGATTATTGAGCTGACCTTGTTTCCGGGAAGAACAAAGCAACAGAAGGGGGATGCAATAAAAGCAATCACGTTACGGTTAGAGAAAAGTCTTGGAATTGCTCCTACGGATGTGTTTATTGTTATAAATGAGCCTCCATTTGAAAACTGGGGAATGGGTGGAGTCCAAAAAGGGTGAGATGCTAGTCATGGAAAAGATTCTATTTGAATATAAAGAAAAAGAGCCATATCTTGCTTCGACAGATTGTATTGACTATAACCATCCGCTAGTGCAAGAAAAAGTAATAGAGCTAAAAGAAACGGCGAATTCTTCTCTTGATTATATACAAAGAGCTTATGAATTTGTCCGGGATGGAATTCCACATTCCTGGGATATCGGTGCAACGATTGTATCTCGAAAGTCCAGCGAAGTTCTTAAGAATAATACAGGGATTTGCTGGACAAAGTCGTGTTTACTGGCAGCACTTCTTAGGGCAAATGGTATTCCCTCAGGAATAAGCTATCAGTTGCTTACAAGAGCTGATGAGGACGATAGTGAAGGCTATATTATACATGCCCTTAATACGGTATATATTGAAGAAGCTGACATGTGGATTAGACTAGATGCCAGAGGAAATAAAGAAAATGTCCATGCACAGTTTAGTCTGGATGAAGAAAAGTTAGCTTTTAGGGTCAGAGAGGAACTTGGCGAGATTGACTATAGAGACAACCATCCGGATTTAGATGCAAGGTTGGTTTTAATATTACAGAACAGCTTTAATGTGCGAGAGATTACTACGGATTTTAGAATGTAATTTATGGAGATATAAAATGAGCAAATACGAACCACTTTGGAAATGGATAGCAGAAAATGGGAAGGAAAATTTTAAACTTTCATATGCCCAGATAGAAGAGATTTTGGGGGTTCCGATTGATCATTCTTTTTTGAAGTATAAGAAGGAATTGATAGAATATGGATATAGGGTCGGGAAGATTTCCATGAAAGAAGAAAACGTGACATTTGAAAGAGTGTAGTCTACTTAATTATCTGCGGTTGTATTTTTCAGTATAACCGTTTTATTTTTTGGAAAAAGCACACCACATATGGAAGCAAAGGAACTGAAAAAATACAAAATACAGTATCTTCAGTCGAGATGGAGTAGTGATTACACACAAAAGTGAGCTTAGGTACAATAGCATCATATATTTATTATATGTTTAAGGAGAGAAAATATGTATAGAGCCTGGTGATTCTAATAAGGTTGTTAAGCTTATTAGAAAAGAATATGAACCAGTTAAAAGAATTTGGAGATAGTAATGTCATATAATCCCAAAAGAACAAATTATTTAAAAAGTTGTTGAAATCTAAAACTAATATGATATATAATCTAACTGAGAGCAAAGAGGTTCACTATTTGTATAGTTGGATCTCTTTTTTTTAATAAATGTAAGCAATGGCGCTTGGCAATTTTGCCCTGCGCCTTTTTTAATTCATGATAAAAGATAAAACTTGCAAAGAGTGGTTTTCTTTTATCTATGCGAGCCCGATGTATCACATATTTGTTACTGAAAGGAGATCATAAAATGGAAAATTTGGAATTGTTAGAACACACAGATACGGTTAATGAATTACTTGCAAGATACGGTGTAAAGTTTGGTATCTACAAGAACAATGTATTCAAAGAGCAATTATTCCCATTTGATACAATTCCTAGAATTATTGAGAAGGATGAGTTTGATTATCTTGAACGAGGATTAAAGCAGCGAGTGGTTGCTCTAAATCTTTTTCTAAAAGACATATATTCAAAAAAACAGATAGTAAAGGATGGGGTAGTACCTGAAGATTTTATCTTTGCATCTAGTGGGTATATGGTTGAGTGTGAGGGTGTGACTCCTATCAAAGATATTTATTCACATATTTCAGGAATAGATCTCGTTAAAGGTAAAAATGGTACCTGGTACATTCTTGAAGATAATCTAAGAGTACCATCAGGAGCATCTTATCCTATGATTGCAAGAGGATTGTGTAGACGTTCATCACCAGATACATTTGAAGATCTGAAAATTGAAGATAACAGAAACTATGCAGAGCTCTTAAGAAGAACAATGGATAATGTTAATGTTGGTGGTCATACGGTAATCCTTACTCCGGGAAGATTTAATGCAGCATATTTTGAACACAGCTATCTAGCCGAGCAGACAGGTGCACATTTGGTTAATGGTTCCGAACTGACAGTAAAAGATGACAAGCTGTATTTTATAACAGCTGATGGAAAACATGAAAGAGTTGGAGTTGTGTATAGAAGAATATCGGATGAATATTTGGATCCAATGAATTTTAATCCTGAATCACTTATTGGTATACATCATATTTATGACGTATTCAAAAAGGGAAATGTTGCTCTATTAAATGCACCAGGTAATGGTGTGGCTGATGATAAAGGAATATATTATTTCGTTCCAAAGATGATTAAGTATTATCTTGGTGAAGAACCAATATTAAGCAATGCTCCTACATATCTTCCATTCTATGATGAGGATATGACATATGTTCTTGAACACTTTGACGACCTGGTACTAAAGGATGTCGCAGAAGCTGGTGGATATGGAGTTGTATTTGGCAACACAATGACAAAGGAGCAGAAAAAGCAGTTTATTGAATTGTTAAAGAAGGAACCTAGAAGATTTATTGCACAGGAAGTAATAGATTTTCAGGATATTGACATATTGGAGGATGGAGAGAAAATTCCACGAAAAGCAGATCTGAGAGCGTTTGTATTAATGGCAGATGAGCCGCTTGTTTGGAAAAGTGGACTTACAAGATTTTCAAGAAATCCAGATTCATTTATTGTCAATTCATCACAAGGAGGAGGTTTTAAAGACACATGGGTATTATCTCAGTAGAACAGGCAGACAGACTATATTGGTTAGGTCGTTACACAGAACGTGTATATACAACATTAAATATATTTGAAAAAAGTTTTGATGAATTAATCGATGGAATTGCAGATAGTTATGCTGAATTTTGTAGAAGTATTGATATTCCAAATGTATATGAAAGTAAATCTGACTTTATAAAAAAATATCCATTTGATCCATCAAATCCAGATTCTATTATTAGTAATCTTAACAGGGCATATGATAATGCAATTGTATTAAGAGAAAGCATTGGTTCAGAAACACTTTCATTTATACAGCTTGCTATATACGAAATGAATAAGGCTGCAAAAAGTAAAGCTCCAGTTATAGAACTTCAAAAGGTAAATGATAATCTGCTAGCTTTCTATGGAACAGTTGATGACCAGATTGATAGTGAGAACATACGAAATATTATCAAAGCTGGAAAAAGAATAGAGAGAATAGATATCTTTGCAAGACTTGGCTCTAGCAAGAAGCAGTTGATGCGTGAAATAGACAGAATGATTCCACGAGTAGAAAAAAGTGGTCTTAATTATGACAGGCAGAAGCTTGTATCAATTAAGGATTTGATTTTGGCAGATACGGTTGATTATTACAAACTGATAAACGAAGTGGAATCAATTTTTTGATAATGATAGTAGGGAATTGATTATGAAGAGTCTGTTATTTGATTACTATATGCAAATTGATTATTCTGTACCAGTTTCAAAATGTAACTATACGATAAAATGCATTCCTCAAAATACATCAAGACAAAAAATAGAAAATATAAAAATAAATTTATTTCCAAGCTCAGATTACTCCATAGGAACTGATGGACTAGGAAATAGCCAGATATATGGATCTAACGCAGAACATACTTCTTTTTCGTTTCAAATATCTGGAGAAGCATTAACTGGAATTGAGATGTATGAAGAAAAAGAGAATGAAAGTGCATCTATGATATTTAAGCATCCGTATGGATTAAATAAAGCTGGTGAAAATATTAAGAAGTATTATGAAAAAATTGCCAGTGAAGTAAGGTCAGATGATGCATATGAGACTAGCTTGAGTATTATGAATAAACTACATAAGGATTTCTCATACAAGCAGCTTGTAACGACTACAGAGACTACAGCAGAAGAAGCTTTTTCTTTAGGTCAGGGAGTTTGTCAGGATTATGCACATATATTTATATCCTTATTACATTTAGCCAAAATACCTGCAAGATATGTTACTGGCTTGATAATAGGAGAGGGAGCTAGTCATGCATGGGTTGAAATTTTACATAATGGATATTGGTATGGACTAGATCCAACTAATAATACTTCTGTGACAACTGATCACATCAAAATTGGTGTCGGAAGGGATGCTAAAGACTGCATGATAAACAGAGGAATTATGCATGGAGGAGGATTCCACACGCAGAAAATCACAGTTAAGGTCGAGGAGATAAAGAAATGATTAAAACAGTGGCATCAGTTGCTTTACCAGTTGATGAAACATTAGCAATAAAGAAAAGACGATTGCAGCCTGCAGGTAAAACTAAAGGAATGAAAAGAATTAGTATTGTCACAGGAATTCATGGTGATGAACTTGAAGGACAGTATGTATGTTTTGAAGTGGCAAGACGTATTGAAGAAAATATAGATAAGTTAAAAGGAATTGTTGATATTTATCCTGCTATGAACTCTCTTGGAATTGATTCAATTACAAGAGGTATTCCTGCCTTTGACTTGGACATGAATCGATTGTTTCCAGGAAATATAGATGGAAATATGACAGAATATCTTGCTGCTGAAATAGTGAAGGATGTATCAGGTTCAGATCTTGTTGTAGATATACATGCAAGTAATATTTATCTCACTGAAATCCCTCAAATAAGAATAAATGAGTTGCACGAGGAAGTACTGGTTCCTTTTGCAAAAGAATCAAATGTTGATTTTGTTTGGGTGCATGGAGCAAGTACAGTACTTGAATCCACATTTGCATATAGCTTGAATGATACAGGAACACCATGTCTTGTTGTAGAAATGGGTGTGGGCATGCGTATTACTAAAGAATATGGTGACCAGCTTACAGACGGTATTTTCAATCTTATGAAAAAACTTGGGATATGGGATGGTGAAGTGACTCCATCAAGAAATCCTATTATATCTAAAGATCCATATGATGTTAGTTATTTAAACGCAAGCGTAGGTGGATTATTTATTCAAAAGGTACGTCATTGGGAAAAATTAAAAAAGGATGAACTTATTGGACTTATAATTGATCCTTTGAGCGGAAAGGTATTGGATGAGGTTAAATCACCAGTTGATGGTATTTTATTTACTATTAGAGAATATCCAATCGTAGATGAAGGTTCTTTGGTTGGAAGACTACTTCGCAAGGAGGCTTATGAATCATGAAAAAGAAAGTCATCTATGAGATAAAAGGTTTATATAGAGATAACTTTAGAGTAACAGGCTATGAGTTTGGTAAGGGCAAGAAAAGTGTCTGCATTGTTGGAACTATGCGTGGAAATGAAGTGCAGCAGTTATATTGCTGTTCGCAGTTAATTAAAAAATTTAAGCAATTAGAGCTTGATGGACGAATTGCACCAAATCACAAGATACTTATTATTCCTAGCTGTAATCCATATTCAATTAATATTCAAAAGAGATTTTGGCCTATTGATAATACTGATATAAATAGAATGTTTCCGGGCTATGATTTGGGTGAAACAACACAGAGAATAGCGGATGGTGTATTTAAAGAAATAATGGATTACAAATACGGTATTCAGTTCACTTCTTTTTATATGCCAGGAGAATTTGTGCCACATATAAGGATGATGGATGAAGGCTATAGCACTGTGGAAGATGCTTTGAAATTTGAACTTCCATATGTTGTTAAGAGAAAAGTAAGACCATATGATACAGCGACATTAAATTATAACTGGCAAGTGTGGGAAACTCAGGCATTTAGTTTTTATACAACAACAACTACTAGAATTGATAGAGGAGCAGCAGGTCAGTCAGTACTTAGTATTATGAAATTCTTGTCCGCACTTGGAATAGTCAAGTATCAGCATGATGTAAGCAAAAAGCAGTCGATTGTAATAAATGATACTGATATGACTTCTGTACGTACAGCAAAATCAGGTCTATTCGAGTCATTAGTGAAAGTAGGAGAAGAAGTAAAAGAGGGTACTCCATTAGCGAACATTGTTCATCCATATGATGGTGAAATAATGGAAACTTTGTATGCACCAATAGATTCAAAGATTTTCTTTATGCATACAGACCCACTTACATATGCCAATACAGCGGTGTTTAAGTTGGTACATTAATTTAATAGTGGATTTACATTACACAAGTTTTGACAATAAATATTGTAAACATCAACAATGACAAATTTGTATGAAAACAGTATTATTACATTATGATATAAAACATTTGATTGGAGGCATGATAATATGCGCAGAAAAGATAGAGAAGTAACGGATTTAAGCACAATTGTTGGTATTATTGATGAGTGTGAAACTATTAGAATTGGATTAGCAGATGGAGATTTCCCATATATTGTTCCATTGAATTTTGCCTATACTGTGAATGGAGATGAAATTTGCTTTTATATCCATGGGGCAATGGCAGGAAGAAAATATGAAATGCTGACTAAGAATCCATTCTGTTCATTTGAAATGGACATTCCATTAGAAATGGACTGTATGCATGAAGCTGGAGACGTTACAATGCGTTATAAGTCTGTTATGGGTAAGTGCAAGGTTGAATTCCTAGATGGTGATGACAGACAGTCAGCAATAGATAATGTTATTATGGCAAGACATGAGGAAACAAAGAATTTCAAATACAACAAAGATACTGTTAAGCGAACAGCTGTAGCTAAATTGACTGTTATAGAATTATCTGCAAAGGTAAATCCAATACGTGGCGGAGCAGATGTTTAAAATAGTATTCTTTTTTATAATGAATAGAACTGTTTTTCGGATATAAACATGACTTTAACCTCCTTAGAAAATGGTATGAAATAATAAAAAACCGTTTTTTAAGGAGGTATTATTATGAGAAGTATTACAACTTTTGATTTGCAGTATGCACATCGATTTTATGGATTTAAAGGTGAAGCCCAGTATCTACATGGTCATACAGGCATTCTCACAATAGAAGTTGAAGACACCATAAATCCAGGTGTAAATATGGTCTTTCCATGTAATGAAATCAAGAAGATAGCTTGGGATGTTCTGCGTAATTTTGATCATGCTCTGATTCTTAGAAAAGATGATCCCATTCTTCCAGCTATCCTTGATGTTTATGAAAAGCAGGGGATTAAGGACGGACATCCTCAGAATACTATGAAAGGTGAAGCTTTTAATACTGAGCTTGCTGTTGCATATCCAGACTGTCGTCTTGTTGTAACAAAAGAAACTATGACAGTTGAAGGTATGATAAAGATTGTTTACTCTTTACTTAAAGATAAGCTGAATATTGTTAAGATTACATTCTCTAGTGGAGTAAATGCAGCTTCGGAGGAGTTTGAAGTACATTGCAGCAAGGATCGTTGTCCATTATGTGGTATTGCTCTTGATGATAACGGCACCTGCAGTAAATGCGGCTATAAAAAATAAATTATAAACATATATTCATATAAATAGGACATTGTGGTATTTCATATCACAGTGTTCTATTTTTATTTATTGTTTTTAAAATTATGATAAAATAATAGTGTTTTATATCAAATATATGTGGAGAAAACAATGAAGATTAATCACAAAATGATATCAGATCATATGGTGTTACAGCGTGGTGAAGCATTTTCACTTACTGGAGAAACAGATGCTACAAATGTAACAGTAAATATGAACGGTAAAGTCTATGAAGCAAATGTGAATCAGGGTAATTTTGAAGCCATTATACCTGCAGATGATATGTTGGCTGGTGGACCATATGAGCTGACTATAAATGAAGAATCTAATACAGTTACTTATAAGGATGTATTAATTGGTGATGTATTTTTCATGGCAGGACAGTCAAATATGGAGTTTCCTGTCAGTGGTATATATGCTAATTACAAGGACCAGGTAGATGAATTTGATTCAGAATTTGTAAGACAGTTTAAAGTTCCTACATCATATGATTTTCACGAAATATACACAGATGTTCCAGCTGGTAAATGGGTTAACGCTATAGGAGATGATAAAGCTGATTTTGGTGCTATTGGTTTCTTTATGGCAAAGAAGCTTTATCTTGAAAACAAAGTTCCAATAGGACTTATTCAAGTAGCTGTACCAGGATGTCCTATAGAGAGTTTTATTAGTGAAGAAAATTTAAAGACACTTGGGATAGAGTTTGATGTATCTAATTTAAACAATAAATGGATGGCTGAAAAAATACAGGAAGAAAATGATAATTGGAATTCAAGAGTAGCCCATTTACTCTCAGAAGATGAAAAAATAAATCATACATACAAGAAAACTATTGTGCCTGTATTAATTGACTGTGATGAAGATTCACGTGCTGGAATATTTACATTTAAGCGTAAGGTTAATCTTAAAAATGTTCCAGAGGAAGATGGTATTCTAAAACTTGGACTTATTGTTGAAATAGATGAAACATATGTGAATGGTGTTAAGGTCGGTACTTCGGAACACCAGTATTTAACAAGAAGATATACTGTCCCAAAAAATGTACTCAAACAAGGCGAAAATGAGATTGTAATCAAAGTAATTGCAACAAATGGAATTTGCAGATTATGGGAAAAACTTGAGTACTCACTGACTGTTGGAGAAGAAACAATTGATCTTACTGGTGTTTGGGAATATAGCAAAGGTTACTTCGAAAAGGAAGAATTTTTCACAAGAACTTTCTTTGAGTACAAACCAATTGGCTGTTATAACGCTATGATAGCTCCATTTGAGGGTCTAAAGGCAAAGGGAATTTTATTCTATCAGGGCGAAAGCAATACTGATAAGCCAGAGGGCTATAAAGAAAAATTTGAGGTATTTATAAAGCAGGTTAGAAAATTATTTGATCAGCCTGAATTACCTATATACTATGTTCAGCTTGCAGGATATGAAGATATAAATGATGAAGGCGGATATAGATGGGAAGCTCTTAGATTAGAGCAGGAGAAAGCACAATCAATAAAAAATGCTTATATGATTATTTCAAAAGATGTTGGCTCTCCTACAGATTTACACCCACAAAATAAATTAGCTCTTGGTGAAAGAATAGCAAACTTAATTTAATACTATATGCAAAACACCCACAGGCAAATTAAAGCGCTTGTGGGTGTTAATTTATATAAATAATTATGAACAGTACATATTTGTTCAGTCATTTCTCATCTGCATTAATGCTCCTAATATAATAGCTATTACCATAATGGCTAAACATATGACAAGCGTTGCAATAATTGAGCGGTATTCCCCGTCATATCCATTTATACCTACGTGTTTTATCAGTATTCCAACGTATGCCCAAATGACAGCCATAGTCGAGAAAAGATAACCACTCTTCATAACAAATGCAGCTCCAATTAGTGCACCTATAATAAGAATAATGATTGTCCATACTGTTTCTGACATTCCAAATCTTGACCAGTTGATTTTAACAAGAAATACAGAAATATTTGCTATTGTGGCAGCAGCGAGCCATCCCATATATATTTGAAAACCATAGCTACTGAGTAGTCCAGTAATTGATCCCGCATCTATAGACTTGATACGACTGTTAATGATAATCAAATCAATTAAAAGTAAAATTATTGTAATTACTGAACAACCAATATAGTCATAATGCCATGTAAGTATCCATAAAATATTCAATATACAGCTTATGGTGAAAAAGATTCCGATTCTAGCTCCCATTTCAGGAACTTCTGTATTACTTCTTATGATTCCGGTTTGGAACAAAACATAAACTGCTGTAAGTATATATATAAGTCCCCAAATAGAAAATGTATATGGTGCAGGTGTAAATAAAGTTGGATATCCAGATGATATCTCACCTGTATTTTTTCCGCCAAGCGGAATAGTATTGGCAAGCATATTTATTATCACCATACCTAAGAAAAAGAAAACATTAATCCATCGCAAAGCTTTTGTCATATAATCACCTCTCAGTCATTTATTTATTGTGTGTAGATAATACGTTTTTCTATTTACACTACATGTTTTTAAGTTGTATATAGAATAGCAGTGATTATAATTTATTTTTGAGCCAAAAAAAGGACTATTCCCACATACATTAAGTGAAAATAGTCCGTTATTTACCTAGCTTAGTAATTATTCTTCAGCTTCTACAACAGCTTTTCCAAGCCATTTTTTTCTTCTCCATCTGTTCATGACAATAAGTCCACGTAGGAACTCATCTACAGCTGTACCCATGAATACGCCATAAACACCAAGGCCAAGGAAGACACCCATGGAGTATCCTACAGGAACACCAAACCCCCACATTGTAAGCATTCCAATGTATAGAGGAAACATATAATCTCCCGCTGCTTTTAAGCTGCTGACGAAAGTCATGTTCAAACATCTTCCAATTTCAATAACAATATCAACAAGCATTATATAAAAACCAAGATGAATTATTTGCTCATTATTTGTAAAAATTCTTAATGTAAAAGGACTAATTAAGCAGTTAATGGTTGATAATCCAATAGTTATTGGCATTGTTATTTTTAATGTTGAGAATGTACGCTTATATGCAGCGTCTGTCTGGCCTGCACCAACTAAGTGACCAACAATAATCTGTGTTGCCATCGCTGCAGAATTTGAAAATACCATGGCAAATGATATCAGTGATTGACAATATACTTTAGCATTAACTGCGTCATTACCCATGCTGTTTATAAATGATAAAAGTACTAACTGATAAAGATTATATGAAAGATTTTCACCTGCAGATGGAAGACCAATTCTAATCATACTAAGGAGCATCTTAGTTGGAAATGGAAGGATGTATTTAATTGCAATGTGACCAATTTGTTTTCTATAGAAGAATACAATAGATACAATAAGAGCAATTGTACGTGATATCGCTGTTGGAATAGCAACACCAGCAACACCTAAGTTAAGGAACTTAAGTGGACCATAAAGGAATATATAGTTTCCAACAACATTTATGACATTTATTACAACTGAAATATACATTCCAACTTTTGCATATCCATTACAACGAAGAATCTGAAGCATTACGTTATAGCATGCCTGAAGAAAAAGCGTTCCACCTACGATGTTGATGTATATCTTTGCGTCAGGAATCATTTCTGATGGAACTTTTAATAATAAAAGAATGTTTTCCTTGAATATAACAAAAGCGATACTAAGAACTATTCCAAAGGCAAAGTTAACAAGCATTGAAAGTGTATATATCATATCCATTTCTGAATATTTTTTGGCACCAAGATATTGGGCAACGATAACTGAAGTTGCTGTTGCAATAATGTTAAACATAAGAATTAATAAGAACATTATCTGATTGGAATTACCAACTGCACCAACAGCCAGTTCAGAATGATGGCTTAACATGAGTGTATCAACATTATTTATAAGAATATTTAATAGCATTTCCATGAACATAGGACCTGCTAAAAAAAGAAGTGGAGTTGATTCATTAATTGCCTGATTTTTATTAGTCATTGATTTTGCCTTACGATTAATATCTCGCATCATATACCATATCCAATGCATTGTATCATGCTATGAAGATATTGTAGATAGTGAAGTATAAATAAATTGTGAAAAAAATGTGAACAAAAATAAAACAATAATTTGACAGTATTTTTTGAGTGTTTGTAGGGGTTTTTATTTTTAAAATTCTGATAGTATACGAATAATGAAATAATTTCGAGGAGGAAATCATGGAATATTTAAATATTTTTGAAAGAATTGGATATAGTCAGGATGAGGTAAATGAAAGATTAAATCAGATTTTCCAGACACTTTTTTATGGAAATGAAGATGAGAGAATATATCATGAAGCTGGAAGTGATATGGGATATATGGTTGACACGGGAAATATTGATGTCAGAACAGAAGGTATGTCCTATGGCATGATGATGTGTGTTCAGATGAATAAAAAAGAAGAATTTGATCGCCTTTGGAAATGGTCAAAAACGTATATGTATATGGATGAAGGCGTAAATAAAGGTTTTTTCGCCTGGTCTTGTAAGCTAAATGGAGAGAAAAATGCGTATGGTCCAGCTCCTGATGGTGAAGAATATTTCGCGATGGCTCTTTTATTTGCAGCCCACAGATGGGGAAATGGTGAAGGAATATTTAATTATGAAAAAGAAGCACAGATGATTTTGCACGACATGATTCATAAGGGTGAAGAGGATGGCGTTGGAAGATCAATGTTTGATAGAAATAACAAGATGATCAGATTTATTTGTGAGGTTGATTTTTCAGACCCATCATATCATCTTCCACATTTTTATGAATTATTTGCACAGTGGGCATTGCCAGAGGATAGGGAGTTTTATGAGGCTTCTGCAAAAGCCAGCAGAGAGTATCTAAAATTAGCCTGCCATCCTGATACTGGTTTTTCAGCTGAGTATGCTAATTTTGATGGAACTCCATATAGTGATGGCTTAGAAATATGGGGTAGACACGATTGGTACTTTAGCGATGCATACAGAACTATTATGAATATCTGTCTTGATTATTCATGGTACAAAAAGGATGAATGGGAAAAATCCATTGCTGAGACCTTTGCAGATTTCTTTGTAAATAAAATAGGAATTGATAACTGGAATCACATCTTTGAAATTAATGGCAACATGCTTACGGAAAATGCTCTTCATCCAACAGCTATTATTGCCACAAATGCAATGACAGCTTTAGCTTCAGACAATGAAGCTACAAAAATTTGTTTAAAGAAGTTTTTTGATACACCACTAAGAGATGGAGATAGAAGATATTATGATAATTGTCTTTATTTCTTCTGTTTTATGGCACTTAGTGGTAATTATAGGGTATACTAATTATACCTTAGTAATAAACATATAAAGCATTATGATAAAAAAAATAGAAGCCGAAATAAACAAAATATCAAAATTGGATAAAAATCAGAAATGGGATTACTTTAAGTCCTATTACATGGTTAAGTGTATTCTGCTGTTTATTGGATTATTGCTGTTTATATGGTTTGTGAAAGATGTTTTCTTTCAGAAAAAAGCTGTAAATGCAGGTTGTGTTTATGGGGTTGAGATATCCGATGAAGAAAAGAATGCATTAACAGATGGATTCTTAGAATATTATAATTATGATAAGAAGAAATACTGTGCATATATTTCAACTGATAATATGTTTGAAGGAACAGCGCAGCAGATGGATGCAAATACACATGAAATGGCATTATTTGCACAAATAGCAGCGGGGGAAATATATTATCTTATTCTTGATAAAGATACATTTTTTGCCATGAAAAATGGCGGAATCTATTTGACTTTAGATGAGGCCTTTCCTGAAGGATTGAAAGAGCCCTTTAGAGATAGTACAGTAGAGCTGACAGATGAAGAAACTGGTGAATCACATCAGGTAGGAATTGATCTAAAAAAAGCAGGTATTCTTGATGATGGAAGAGAAGGGTATCTTGTTTTTACAGTAGGTATACCCGACAAAAATTATCCAGGACAATTTCTTGATTACCTTATGAGCATGTAGATTTCGGAGAATTTTATGAGTAATAATCCAAGGCATTTATTCAGCTCAATAGCGAAACTGTTAAACAGGCTTAAACTTCGAGAGAAAATAATAGGCCTGTTTATTTTCTGTGTAATAATTCCAATTATAACAGTTGATGGAATAATTATCTACCGAGTAGTTACAGAAGAAAGAGCTGATCAGAAACGAGAAGCGGAAGCAGCTATTGAAACTATGTCCAATTATTTTGGGGATATGATTACAACATGTCACAACATTTCAATAAGCGTAAATCAGAACTATAAAGTTGGTGAAATACTTGGAACGGATTATGATAATTTGTTTGATTACTATGATAGTTATCACAAAATGTCAGAAAACTATTTCTTCCAGACTCTTGTTCGTTTCAATAACATGAAGGTTAAACTCTATACATCAAACGACACAGTTATAGGTGGTGGTTATGTAGGTAGAATTGATGAAATAGCGGATTCTGACTGGTATAGAGAATATAAAAATAATGATAGTGGATATTTGTTTGGATACAGCTACAATGACACAATGAAATATAAAGATCCAAAGAGAAGATTATTCTACATTGGAAAACTGACATTTGATAACAACCCTTATGAGAACTTTATAAGAATAGATCTTGATTATGGAACAGTAGCAAGAGACATTGAAAGATTAGAAAAAATGAAGCTTGTGGAAATCTGTTCTAATGATACAGTAGTCTTTTCGAATGGTGGAAATAATAATGTAAATACACCATTTCGTAGTGTAGATGCATATGGCAGTGATGACGTTGTAAGTAGTGTAAATAATATTGGAAAAATAAACAAAATAGTTGTCAGGGCAAATGGTCAAAAAGCAATTGAGTATATTTATGACAACAGACATCTTGCTTTAATAATGTTAGTAATAAGTATTATTCTTCCTGCATTTGTATTGTATGTAATAAATGATTCAATTGTTGAACGTATAGAGAAACTGAACAGAGTATTTGGTAAACGTGAAAATGATGAGCTTGTAAGAGTAGAATCTCCAGATGGTAGTGATGAAATTGGTAACCTTATGGTCAATTACAATAAAATGGTTGATGAGGTTAACAGGCTGATTCAGATAGTTTTTAAAGACAGACTTAAAGAGCAGGAAATGGATATTGCAAGACAGAATGCAGAGCTTTTGGCACTACATAGTCAGATTAATCCACATTTTATGTTCAATGCTCTTGAATCTATAAGAATGCATAGTCTTATAAAAGGCGAAACAGAGACTGCAGAAATGGTTCAGAAGCTGGCATTAATGGAAAGACAGTATGTGAACTGGGATTCAGATATGATTATGATTGAACAGGAGCTTGCATCTATTGAAGCATATCTTGTTTTGCAGAAATACAGGTTTGGGGACAAATTACAGTATGAAATAGAGCTTGATGATAGTCTTAAGGATTACCGTATACCTAAGCTTACTGTTGTAACCTTTGTAGAAAATGCATGTGTACATGGAATGGAGAATAAAAGCTCTGAATGCTGGGTATTCGTTCGTGTTCATAAAAAGAATGATTATCTGACAATTGAGGTTGAAGATACAGGAAATGGAATGGCTGAAGAAAAAGTCAGTGAAATCCTTAACAAATCAAAGACTATTGAACTTGACGATCTTAAAAATGATAAACATGTTGGAATATATAATGCCCTGCTGCGTCTTAAGATGACTATGGGTGAGGGCTACAGTTTTGATATTGAAAGTGAGGAGGGAATTGGCACAATGATACAGATAAAGATTCCCCTTCAGGAGGATAAAGAAGAGTGTTAAAGGTATTACTTGTTGATGATGAACCATTTATATTGCAGGGGTTAAAGGTGCTACTTAACTGGGATGCGCTTGGATGTGAAATTATTTCTACTGCATCAAATGGACTTGAAGCATACGAATATATAAAAAATAATCAGGTTGATTTAGTAATAACAGACATAAAGATGCCTGAAATGAATGGACTCGAATTTCTGAAAAATATCCGTGAAAATGGTTATTCTGATTTGGAAGTAATTATTTTAAGTGGATACAAAGATTTTGAGTATGCAATGGAAGGAATGAAATATGGCTGTGCAGGCTATGTTTTAAAGCCTGTTGAGGGAGAAGAGCTCACATCCTTAATTAAAAAAATTGCCAAAAAGAAGAATGAACTCTTAGAAGAATCAAAGCAAATGGAAAGCATGGAGAGAGCATTTATGGCAAGAAATATCATTGCTATGCTCTTTGGAAAGTATGATGAAATAAATGTTTCATATATTAAGGAGCAGATGCAGCTTTCTGATGAAATTAGATTTGCAAGTATTGAATTCATTAATCCAGGCGATATGGATGAAGAGGAAGAAGCAGAGATACGTCAGACTCATAGAGACTTATATGAGCTATGTAGAAGCTTACTTGGAAAAGATGCTAATCACGTAGTATTTGATACATCATCTGATCAGAATAGCCATGAAATTGGACTGATTTTATGTGATTACATGTATAAAGAAAAGAAAGCTTCAGAAGAAGAGTTTCTTATGTACTTAAGAGATGAAATATATGCAAGATTCAGACTTCCAATAAGAATTCTTGCTGGAAAAAAGGTAAACGGTATTACTAATTTATCAAAATCTTATAGTACTGTTAGAATTCTTAAATCTTTTGAGGGCTTTAGACCTAAGAAGGATATTTATTTTTATGAAGATGAAGCTCAGGTAAATCAGGGTGGTGGAGTTCTTTGTAAGCAATATATTGATGATTTAATACGCGCAGTTGAATTAAATGATCATAAAGATATTTCATTTAGGGTATCTGAGCTTTTCAAAGAAATGAGAAGACTTGGAATTGCTAGTGAAACAATAAAATTAAATATGGATTACTTGTTATTTGGACTTATTCACCTTGCTGCAAACCAGGATGATGGTGTCAATCAGGAGGAAGTTCTTCAGTATATTAGTGAAAGTTCATTCCATGAGGGTGTTCTACGTGGAAGTAGTGAACATTTATCATCTTTTGCTATTGAATATGCAGAATATTTGAGCCAGCTTAGGAAAAATGTTAGTGGAAGTATTCTTGATGACATTGAAAATGAAGTTAAGAAAAACTATATGAATAATATAAGCCTAAGAGAATTAAGTAAGAAGCTTTATATTAACAGTTCTTATCTTGGACAAATATTCAAAAAGAAATATAACATGTCTTTTAAGGATTACCTGACAGTCTACAGGATAAACGAGGCATCATTACTGCTTGTTGAAACAGACGAAAAAATAACAAAAATAGCGGAAATGGTGGGCTATAAGGACAGTGATTACTTTGTTAGAAAGTTTATTGAAATAAAAGGATGTACCCCGTCAAAATATAGAAAAAATAAAAACGATTAAAAGTTTGTAGGGGTTAAATTAAAAGTTTGTAGGGTTTTTTAATCGACATTTGGAACTATAATGGCTACTGTAAGATATGAAGAAGTGGCCTACAGGGCCGAAATGGAGGTTAAAATGAAGTTAAGAAAATTATTAGCATTAACTTTAGCTTCAGCAATGGTATTCTCTATCGTTGGTTGTGGTGGAAAAGCTGATACAGCTTCAGCACCAGCAGCAGATAGCAAAACAGAAGCAGATGACGCTGAAGCATCAGAGGCAGCAGATGCAGGTGATATTATCAACTACACATTCTTTGGATCAATGCCTCAGCCAGAAATCAATGATGGAAATGAAATTCAGGAAATCATTGCAGAAAAAGTTGGTGTTAGAGTAAAAGAAACATGGTTAACAGGTCAGACAGCAGCAGAAGCTGTTGGTACAATCCTTGCAAGTGGTGAATATCCAGATCTTATTGATGCTGGTGACGCATCAGTTCAGATGTACGAAGCAGATGCACTTGTTGCTTGGGATGACTATCTTGATAAATATCCTAACCTTAAGGAAATGTACACAGATGAAGAGTGGAACATGTTCCGTCAGGATGATGGTAAAATTTACTGGGCTAACGTATTCGTAAACACATACGGCGAGCCAAAGGCAACAGGACATAATGATGAAGCTTTCTGGGTACAGGCAAGAGTACTTGAAGAAGCTGGCTATCCTAAGATTGAAACTCTTGATGAGTACTTCGATCTCCTTGAAGGCTACTACGCTAAGCATCCAACTCTTGAGGATGGAACACCAGTTATCCCTTACACAATTCTTTGTGAAGACTGGAGATACTTCTGTATTGAGAACGCTCCACAGTTCCTTGATGGATATCCAAACGATGGTTCAGTTATCGTAGATAAGAGCGGCGCAGCACCAAAGATTGTTGACTATAATACAACAGAAACAGCTAAGATGTACTTCGGTAAGCTTAACGAAGAGTTCAACAAGGGTATGATTGATCCAGAATTCGCTACACAGACATATGATGAGTACATCGCAAAGCTTTCAACAGGTGCAGTACTTGGTATCTGTGATCAGAACTGGGATTTCAACTACACAATTCAGGACGTATTTAAGACAGATGGTCTTGACCTTAAGGGATGTAACTACGTTCCACTTGGTCTTACAGCTAAGAAGGGCATGGAGAACAGATGGCATACATATGCTGATACTCTTAACAACTCATCAGGTATCGCTGTAACAACAAGCTGTGAAGATCCAGATAGAGCATTCAAGTTCCTCAACGATATTCTTGATCAGGAAATTCATGATTTAAGATTCTGGGGTGTTGAAGGTGTTGACTACCTTGTAGACGAAGATGGTCTTTACTACAGAACAGACGAAATGAGAGCTAACTGGGCAGATGAAAAATATCAGGCAGCTCACAGATGTCAGTACTCATACATGCCACAGTGGCTTGGAACATCAAGAGATGGTATCAATGCTATGCAGCCACAGGAACAGTACTCAGAATTCGTATCTGGTATGGCTGAGCCACTTGTAAAGGTATTCGAAGCATACGGTGCTAAGGGTTATCCAGATCTTATCGGATCAGTTGTTGAAGAGAACGGTCCTTGGTTCCCAATGTACTCATACTCAAATGCTATGACAACAGACACAGAAGGTGGAGTAGCATGGACAAAGATGGGTGAGACAAAGCACGAGTGGTTACCAAAGGTTGTTATGTCTTCTAACTTCGAAAGCGAGTGGAATAACTACATGAAGGCTTACGAAGAGTGTAATCCAAAGGCATTCCTTGACGAAATGCAGACAGAGCTTGATAGAAGAGCAAATATGTAATTTTTATATACACTTAGAATGAACAATGGGCGCCCACAGCTGCGCGTCAGACCTGTGTGGCGCCCTAATTCTATCTAAAACAGATATTTTTTATCACAGATTAGTTAAGAGAAGGAGTCCGATATGAGTCAGCAGACTGGTAAGACTAAAAAGAATAAGGCTGCAGTGAATGGCGGAACACCACAGTATACATTAGCAGAATTTAAGAGACAGTCTTTTCTAATAGTTACATCAGCTATATTTCTGGTGTATGGTTTAATCTTTTATTATATTCCACTTGGTGGATGGGTAATGGCATTCCAGAAGTATAAGCCAAAAACTGGTTTGTTACATTCAAAATGGGTTGGCCTTGCTAAGTTTAAATTCTTATTTGATGATGATAAGTTCATACGAGTAATTAGAAATACACTTGCTATGGGTGTGCTTAACCTTATTGCAACATTTATCATGGCAATCGTATTTGCTATCTTACTTAATGAAGTAAGAACTACACTTGTAAAAAAAGGAATTCAGACTATATCATATATGCCACATTTCCTTTCATGGATTATTGTTACAGGTATTTTGCATGATGCATTATCAGCAAATGGTGTAGTAAATGAAGTTATTCAGTTCTTTGGAGGTACTCCAATTGTATTCTTTGGTGAAACGAAATATTTCTGGCCGATAGTTGCCTTTGCCAATGTTTGGAAGGAAACAGGATGGAATGCAATCATTTACCTAGCAGCAATTACAGCTATAGATCCATGTCTATACGAAGCTGCTTCAATTGATGGAGCTGGAAGACTTAGCAAGATTATACACATTACACTCCCAAGTATCAGACCAACAATTATGATTCTGTTACTCATTAATGTAGGTAATGTTCTTAACGCTGGTTTTGAAGTACAGTACTTATTAGGAAATGACGTAATTAAGTCAGTTTCAGATACAATCGATATTTACGTTCTTAACTGGGGTATCAGCCAGAGTGACTTCTCACTTGGTACTGCAGCAGGTATATTCAAGAGTGTTGTATCAATTATTCTTATCGTAATAGCTAATGGTATGGCAAAACGTGCCGGCGAAGAGCGCTTGTTCTAGGAGGTAATGGAAAATGTCAAGAAAATCTAAATTAAACAAAGCAAGAGGCTGGGATCTGGCATTCGTTATCTTTAATGGAATATTTATGACTCTGTTCGTAATTATTACGCTTTATCCTGTAATTAATACAATAGCAATTTCATTTAATGATGGTATTGATGCTGTAAAGGGTGGTATTCATCTTTGGCCTAGAATTTTTACAGTAAAGAACTACGCAACTGTTCTTGGTAAACAGAACATTAAAACAGCGGCAGTAGTTACAGTTGCAAGAACAGTTATTGGTTCAATTTTAGCCCTTGTTACAAATGCATTACTTGCATATGTAGTAAGTAGAAAGAGATTCATGTTTAAATCTCAGGTTTCTCTTTTCTGGGTTATCACAATGTATGTAAATGGTGGTCTTGTTCCAGTACTTTTACTTTACAAGTCACTTCATCTTACAAATACTTTCTGGGTATATGTAATTCCTGGTATGATTAGTGCATTCAATATGCTCGTTATGCGTACATATATGCAGGGTATTCCAGATTCACTTGAAGAATCTGCTCAGCTTGATGGAGCTGGAGATTTTACAATTTTTACAAAAATCATTTCTCCTCTTTGTTTACCTGTTTATGCTACAGTTACACTTTTCGTAGCAGTATATCAGTGGAACTCATGGTTTGATGCAATGCTTTATAACCGTATGAAGGATGAATACACAACACTTCAGTACGAGCTTATGAAGCTTTTATCATCAGTTATGCAGCAGGGTGGTAATGCAAATAATGTAAATACAACATCAGGCAGCAGAGTAACACCTGTAACAGTTCGTTCAGCTGCAACAGTTGTGACAATGCTCCCAATTATTTGTTTATACCCATTCCTTCAGAGATACTTTGTAACAGGTCTTACAATTGGTGGTGTTAAGGAATAATATTTGATAAAAAAAGAGGCCTAAAATATTGAACGTTTTTAGTTTTGACAGTCCTTTCATGAGCTTTCTTACGAAAGCTGCCGAATATATGTTAGTTTGCTTGTTATGTGCACTGTTCTCGCTGCCTGTTTTCACAGCGGGAGCAGCTGTCACGGCAGCTTATTATGTTGGTATGAAGCTTATAAGAGGAGAGGACGCAGGTTTTTTCAAGGCATACATTAAAGGTTTTAAAGACAATTTTAAGCAGTCAACAATTATATGGCTTATTGAGTTATTAGTTGGCTGTTTTCTTGTTTATGACTGGTATCTTATATATCGCAATGGTGCAGAAAATTACAATAAGACTCTGCTTATTTTACTTCTTATTGTTTCTCTGTATTTTGTGATGTCATCTCTTGCCATATTTGCGTTAATTGCTCGTTTTAGTATGAGCACAAAGGAGGCCATTAAAGGTGCATTGGCATATACATATGTTAATGTTCCAAGAATGTTCTTCATAGTTGTTCTTACTATTTTTCCAACAATTGCAAGTATAAAATATCCAAATTGGTTAATGGCTATATGGCCTATTGGCTCAGCGGCAAGTTTATACATTATTAGTTATAACTATTCAAAGACATTTAGAAAGCTTGAGCTTCGCGTACAAGGATTAGATGAAGATGGTACTGAAAATCAGGCTGATGAGATAGATAGTGCGGAGGAATCTTTCGATGAAGAAACAGGCGTATAACCCATATTTACCACCTTATGAATACATACCTGATGGGGAACCATATGTTTTTGGTGACAGAGTATATGTATATGGTTCACATGATTACTTTAACTGCAAAGTATTCTGCCAGGGAGACTATGTATGTTGGTCTGCTCCGGTTGATGACTTATCTGACTGGAAATATGAGGGAGTGATTTATTATAAAAATCAGGATCCTGTTAATAAAGATGGACGTATGAATTTATTTGCACCTGATGTTACTAAGGGACCTGATGGCAGATATTATTTATACTACGTATATGATAAGGTGAATTTCGTTTCTGTAGCAGTGTGTGATACACCTGCTGGAAATTATGAGTTTTATGGCTATGTTCATTATGAAGATGGTATAAGACTGGGTGAAAGAGATGGAGATGAACCTCAGTTTGATCCAGGACTTATGACAATTGGTGATAAGACATATATGTTCACTGGATTCTCATTTCCAACTGATAAATCAAGACATGGTTCAATGGTAACTGTTCTTGATAAAGATATGCTTACTATTATTGAAGAACCTAAATTTATTGCTCCAAGCGGATCATATGATGAAGGTACAGGATTTGAAGACCATTCATTCTTTGAAGCCTCTTCAATCAGAGAACGAAATGGAAAGTATTATTTTGTATACTCTTCTGAAGTAATGCATGAATTATGCTATGCAATGAGTGACAGAATAGATGGTGGATTTGAATATAAGGGTGTTATTGTAAGCAACTGCGATAAAGGAATTGATTCTTATAAGCCAGCTAATAAGCCAATGGCATATGGTGCAAATAACCATGGAAGCATTATTGAAATAAATGGCAAATGGTATATTTTCTATCATCGTCATACAAATGGTACTTGGTATTCAAGACAGGGATGCATTGAGCCAATTAGTTTCAATGAAGATGGAACAATTAATCAGGTTGAAATTACTTCATGCGGTCCAAATAATGGTCCATTAAAGGGTGAAGGAGAATACCCTGCATATATTGCTTGTAATTTATTTACAGATAAAGAAAGAGATACCGTATGCCAGACAGAGGAATTTCCAAGAGTTACTCAGGATGGTGTAGATGGAGATGAAAACGCAGTATCCTACATTGATAACATGAAGAACTCAGCAACAGCTGGATTTAAATATTTTGACTGTAAGAATATCAACCGTGTTGCAGTTACAACACTCGGATATACAAACTGTGGAAAGATTGAGGTTAGAACTTCATACGATGGGGAGCTGTTAGGAGAAATAGAAATTCCGGACACAAATGTATGGGTGACATTTGAAAATGAAGTACACATTCCAGATGGTATAAATGCAATTTATTTAACCTACAGAGGAACAGGAACCTGTTGTCTTAAGAGTTTTGAATTAAAGCATTAATGATTATTAAATAAAGGTATCGGAACCTATCCGATACCTTTATAATATTTCTATAAATCGTGGAGATATAAGTTATGATTAGAACAGCTAAAACAGAAAATGGAATGGTAAGAGGACTTCCATCTCAGGATACAAGAGTTACTGTATATAAAGGAATACCTTATGCAGCACCTCCTGTTGGAGAAAATAGATGGAGAGCACCAAAACCATGTGAGAACTGGGAAGGTGTCAGAGAATGTTTTGAGTTTGGACCAATTTCTGTACAGGATACACCAGGACTTGGGACAGACGTCTATTGCAAGGAATGGAATGTTGACCCAGATATTCCAATGAGCGAAGATTGCCTTTACTTAAATGTATGGACTCCTGCAGTAAAGGGCGATGAGAAGCTTCCTGTATTAGTGTGGATACATGGTGGAGCCTTTCAGTGGGGATATACTGCTGAAATGGAATTTGACGGTGTCCGTCTTGCCAAAAGAGGCGTTGTAGTCGTTACTATGGCATATAGACTTGCTGTTCTTGGTTTTATGGCTCATCCAGAGCTTACTAAAGAGTCGCCTGATACTCCGGCTAATTTTGGTTGTCTTGATCAACAGGCCGCGCTTAAGTGGGTTGTTAGAAATATTAGTGCCTTTGGCGGTGATCCAGAAAAAATATCAATTGGTGGCCAGTCTGCTGGTGGAGCAAGTGTACTTGCTCAGATGACTTGTGAAGAAAACTATAAAGATATTAAAAGTGCATCAATAATTAGTGGGATAATCAGAAATCCATATTGGGAGGATAAGTTTTTTATCCCTCAGTCATTATCTGAAGCTGAAAAGAAGGGCGAAGAATTTATAAAATTCCTTGGCATATCTGGAATAGAAGAGGCAAGAAAACTTGATGCAATATATTTAAGGGACAAATATGCTGAATATGCAAATGATCATATTCGTATGTCTATTTGTATTGATGGGAAGTTCTGTAAAGGTGAACCTTTATCAAGGCTTGCAAATAATCAGTGTGCGGATGTTCCTTTATTTGTTGGAAATACAGGGGATGAATTCATGTCTTATATTCAGGCGGAAAATGAATCCCAGGTAGAAGAAAAGATAAAAGAATTGTTTGGGGACAATGCAGATAAGGTTCTTGAATATAAAGAAACATTTAAGAAAGATGAAATGGGTTATGCTGGAATAAGTGCACTTGAACCAGCTATTAAAGCTACAATCGAGAATCGTGCGAAGGTGGGTTCAAATAAGGACAGTTATTATTATCGATTTATGAGTGATATACCAGGGGATGATAATCCTGGAACATTCCATTCAGTTGATTTGTGGTTCTTTTTTGAAACACTTGCAAAGAGCTTCAGACCATTTGTTGGACGCCATTATGATCTTTCAAGATTAATGTGTAATTACTGGACGAACTTTATTAAGACAGGTAATCCAAATGGTAATGATTCTGATGGAACTAAGATGCCTGATTGGAATCCATATTCAAAGAATGAAAAGAATGAAATGATTTTTTCAAGTGATGGCCCAAGACCATACGTAGATAAAGATGGAAGAGTTGAGCTCTATAAAAATAATATAAAATTCTAGATAAAAACACCTAATCAGAATAAATAAATCTGGTTAGGTGTTTTTTTATAATTCATACAAAATAAATATTATTATTTTAAGATGGTTACTTATTATTTTTCTTGCAATGAGCTTTAATAGCTTTAAATGTTTTTTCACTTATAACGTGTTCAATTCTGCAGGCATCATCCTCTGCTATATCAGCAGGTACCCCAAGCTTGATTAAAATGTCTGTTAACACCTGGTGTCTTTCATATACAGCCTTTGCAATCTTTAAACCAGCAGGTGTTAAATAAATATAGCCTTCTTCTGTAATTGTAATTAATTCCTGTTCTTTTAAAGATTTCATAGCGATACTAACACTTGGTTTTTTGAAGCCAAGTTCATTAGCAATATCTACGGATCTTACTACAGGCTTTTTCTTACTTAATATATGTATAACTTCTATGTAGTTTTCCTGTGATTCTGTGCGTTCAGCCATGTATGACCTCCACTGTATTTATATATAACTAACTCTAGTTAGAATACCACAGAATGATTATCCTGTACATTGTTAAATAATAATATTGACAAGCAAAAGTAAATAGGCTACACTAAATGCAGTTATACATGACTAACTACATTTACGTTGATTTAATTGAATCAAAATGAACATGTTTTTAGTATAAAAATGCATGATATGATAAATATGATCTCAAATTATATAGAGGTAATAATATGGCAAATGTAATTATAACAATAATAATTGCAGCCCTTGTAGGAGCTGCAATTACATACACAGTAAAAGAAAAGAAAAAGGGAAATCATTGCATAGGATGCCCACACGGGGGCAACTGCAATGGTGGCTGTAAGTAAACTAACGCATTTTGCTTAGCACTTTACCAAATTTAATCCATTCATTCATGTTTTTATCATTTGTAGTATCAATCTTGAATGGTTCACCAAAGTCGCACACTGGCTCAAGAATACTTTCATTTTCACCCTGAATTAGTTTCCTAAGATATGCGCGGCCAGAGGATTTATTTATAAATACTCCGATGTCACCATGGCGTATAGGCTCCTTTGTAATAAGGAGTATTTCACCCATATGATAAACAGGATGAAGATGATTTGATGTAACTTCAATTCCACAGTGAATTACATGTGGCTTATATTTATCAATATAGTCTTTAGCATAAACCTTTTTATAATCGGCGGAATCGTAGATCATTCCATCCTCCATATCACCAGTTAAGATGATTACGGTTATGTAGTCATCTGGCTGGGCGTTTTTAGGTAAATCCCTGATAAAATTAAGTTCAAATTCTACAATTGATGAAATATAGTCACGTTGTATTTTTGACAGCATCTGGAGCTGTTTTAATATTTCGCAGTTTTCTTTTCCATATCCAGTTAGTTCTTTACCAAATTTTCCGGTAAGTTCATGAAGCCTGTATAATGCATATGCAGATAGCTTGTATGTTTCTCTTCTTGCTATTTTTTGTATGCTCCAAAAGAAATCTCTAGTGCCTCTGCCATTTCTTCCTGAGTTAGTCCCATAGCAACACGTTCTTTTTCCATATTAAGAGCAAGAGTCTCATAAAATTGCATTTCATCTGTCTTATAATGCATACTGTCACCTCCAAGCTTTATAAAAAATAGTATTAATTTGAAAATATGACTGAAAATAGATACTGTCAATTGGATATTAACAAATAGTTCGAATAAAAAATGACCCTAAATGTATCCTTCACTATAATTATTGATTATAAAATGTCCCGAAAACGGGCTATGTGGTTGCTCTTTACGGAGTCTCAAGAATAAAGTATAATTATCAAGTTATCATATGTGGAAATATGTCCTATTGGAGCTATAAGGAATAGAAATGAAACCAAAAATCAGATTTAAGGGACAGCTTAAAGCATACACAAGCTGGCCACTTCTTTTTTCAACTATATTAGTTTTATTTACAGTAGGTATCTATTTTGTAGATATTAGAGCTGGTTTTGTGATGACTGTGTGCAGTTTAATCTGTATCATTATTGCACTTGTTCTTTATTTTAGAAATAAAGCAATTGTTGTGAATGATTTGATAAACTTTGCGACTCAGTATGGACAGGTTCAAAGACAGCTGTTACATGATCTTGAAATTCCATATGCACTTTTAGATGAATCAGGAAAAATTATTTGGACAAATGATGCATTTGAAAAAACTACTCATATAAAGAATGGCTACAGAAAGTCAATCATGACACTTCTTCCAGAAATTCATAAGGAAGATATTCCTGTAACTGAGTCAGAAAATGAGCTTATGATAACTCACGAGGATAGTGATTTTCGCGTTAGCATGCATAAGGTTATGATGACTGAAATGATGGAAGCATCTGAAGTTATCGAAAGCTTTGATACAGAAAGCTACCTTGTGGCAGTTTTCCTCTTTGATGAGACTAAGATTAATGCTCTCCAGAGAGAAAACGATGACCAGAAGGTTGTAGTAGGACTTATTTATATTGATAACTATGATGAAGCCCTTGAGAGTATTGAGGAAGTTAGAAGATCACTTCTTATAGCACTTATTGATAGAAAGATAAATAAATATTTTTCATCAATGGACGCCCTTGTTAAAAAGCTTGAAAAAGATAAATACTTTGTCGTATTTAGAAAGAAATATCTGAATGATCTTATCGATAAACGTTTTGATATTCTTGAAGATGTTAAGACTGTTAGTATCGGTAATGAAATGGCAGTTACACTAAGTATAGGTATTGGTGTTGAGACTGGAACATACATAGAAAATTACGAGAACGCTCGTCAGTCTATTGATCTTGCTCTTGGTAGAGGTGGAGATCAGGCTGTTGTTAAGAGTAAGGATGAGATTTTCTATTATGGTGGAAAGTCACAGAAGGCTGAGAAGAAAGCAAGAGTTAAAGCCCATGCTCTTAGAGAAATTATAGAAGGTACAGATAAGATTATTGTTATGGGACATAAGATCCCTGACGTAGATGCATTTGGTGCAGCAATAGGTGTTTACAGAGCAGCCAAGACCTTTGGCAAGAAGACGCATATTGTTATGAATGAAATTACAACTTCTATTCGTCCACTTATTGAGAGTGTTATTGCTACAGAAGAGTATGAGCAGGATATTCTCTTAAATAGTGTTGAGGCATTAGATGCAGCTGATGAGAATACAGCAGTAATCGTAGTTGATACAAATAAGCCAAGCTATACAGAATGTGAGCCATTACTTGCAAAATGTAAGACAATAGTTGTACTTGATCACCATAGACAGGGTACAGAAAAAATTGAAAATGCAACACTTTCATATGTTGAGCCATACGCATCATCAGCTTCTGAAATGGTTGCAGAAATACTTCAGTATATTTCAGATGATGTTAAGCTTCGTCCAGTTGAGGCAGACTGTATCTATTCAGGTATTATGATTGATACAAATAATTTCCTCACAAAGACAGGTGTACGTACATTTGAGGCAGCGGCTTACTTAAGAAGAAATGGTGCTGATGTTACAAGAGTTCGTAAACTGTTCAGAGACAGTATGAATGATTATAAGATTCGTGCAGAAATCGTTAGAAATGCAGAAGTTTATTTTGATAATTTTGCAATATCAATTACTCCAGAGGAAATGCACATAGATAGTCCTACAATCCTTGGGGCACAGGCAGCAAATGAGCTTCTTAATATTAATGGAATTAAGGGATCATTTGTATTAACAGAATTCCAGGATCAGATTTACATTTCTGCGAGATCAATTGATGAAGTAAATGTTCAGGTAATTATGGAAAGACTTGGTGGTGGCGGTCACATGAATATAGCTGGTGCTCAGCTTCCAGGAATTACTGCTGAAGAAGCAAAGGCTAAACTTCTTGAAACAATCGATACTATGTTAAAGGATGGTGATATTTGATGAAGGTTATTTTAATACAGGATGTTAAGTCACTTGGTAAAAAAGGTGATATTTGTGATGTTGCAGATGGATACGCTAAGAATGGCCTTATTGGAAAAAAGCTTGCAATAGAAGCAACACCAAAAGCATTAAATGATTTAAAATTAAAGAATCAGAATAACGAAAAAATCGCTGCAGAGAATCTTGCGGATGCAAAGGCTTTTGCAGAAAAAATAAAAGATAAAACTGTAGTTGTAAAGCTTAAATGTGGCGAAGGCGGAAAGACATTTGGTTCTGTTTCTTCAAAGGAAATAGCAGAAGAAGCAAAGAAGCAGTATGGATTTGAAATTGATAAAAAGAAAATCCAGTTAGCAGATGCAATTAAATCTCTTGGATTTTATGATGTAACAGTTAAACTGCACCCACAGGTACAGGCACAGTTAAAGGTTAAAGTAGAGGAACTGTAATAAATGGATGAGGCAGCAATTAAACAGATAATGCCCCATAGTATTGACGCAGAACAGTCTGTAGTCGGATCAATGCTTACTGATAAAGATGCGCTTGTTGTAGCGACAGAGTCGCTTGATAAAGATGATTTCTATGGAAAACAGTATGGCATTCTTTTTGATGCGATGAAGCAGCTGAATAATGAAGGAAAGAATGTTGACCCAATTACATTGAACAACAAGCTTACTCAGATGGATATTCCAGGAGATATAAATGGAATGGAATATGTAAGAGAAGTTGTTAATTCTTCATATACATCAGCAAATATTAAACAGTACTGTGAAATCGTTAAAGGAAAAGCATTACTCAGAAAACTTATAAAACTGAATAATGATATTACAAATGCCTGCTATGATCAGAAGGATTCTGTAGAAAATATATTTGAAGAAACTGAAAAGAAAGTTTTTGAAATAGTTCAGAAGCGTAATACAGGTGATTATGTGCCAATAGCTGATGTTGTAATGAATGCAATGGATCAGATAGAAGCAGCTTCAAGAGCAAAGGGAACTGTAACAGGAGTTGCATCTGGATTTGTTGATCTTGACTATTACACAACTGGCTTCCAGCGTTCTGACTTTATCCTGATAGCTGCACGTCCTTCAATGGGTAAGACTGCTTTTGTGTTAAACGTTGCAGATAATATTTGTTTCAGACAGAAAAAGGCAGCAGTTATCTTTTCACTGGAAATGTCAAAGGAACAGCTTGTTAACCGACTTCTTGCTCAAGAATCAAATGTTGATTCTCAGCATATAAGAACTGGTCAGCTTCAGGATCAGGAGTGGGTTAGTCTTATGGAAGGCGCTGGAATTATTTCTGATTCAAGACTTATCATAGATGATACGCCTAACATTTCTATTGGTGAATTAAGATCTAAGTGTAGAAAATATAAATTAGATCACGACATAGATATTATTATAATTGACTATTTGCAGCTTATGAGTGGTTCAGGCAGAAGTGAATCAAGACAGCAGGAAATATCAGATATTTCAAGAGCTCTAAAAGCACTAGCAAGAGAACTTGATGTTCCTGTTATAGCACTTTCTCAGTTATCACGAGCTGTTGAAAAGAGAGAAGATCACAGACCTATTCTTTCTGATCTTCGTGAATCAGGTGCTATTGAGCAGGATGCGGATTTAGTAATGTTTTTATATAGAGATGATTACTATAATAAGGAATCACCTAAACAGAACATTGCGGAAGTTATTATCGCAAAACAAAGACGAGGCCCAATTGGTACAGTGGAGCTTGTATGGCTTTCTCAATTCACAAAATTCGCTAATAAGGAAAAGACTAGAAGCGATAATTTATATTAATGGCCCAATAATTAGTTGGCACTAACCGAAATAATGTATTAAAATACTCCTATAATTTGAAATCGTATTAAATATGGAGGTAAATATTATGGCATACGTAATTGGTGATCAGTGCATTAACTGTGGTTCATGTGCAGGCCAGTGTCCAGTAGGTGCTATTGCTGAAGGCGATGGAAAGTTCGAAATCAACGCAGATCAGTGCATCAGCTGTGGAGCTTGTGCAGGTCAGTGCCCAGTAGGTGCTATTTCAGAATAATAGTTATTATAAAGAGCTCATGCAATGTAAGTTGCATGAGCTTTTTTTATAGCGACGAGGAAAATAAAGTTTCATGCATGCATGAGAAACTTTATTTGACGATCGCTAATCATATATGTTCACAAAAAAATTAATTTAATTCGCGTCTACAAATTGTATACAAAATACACATAATGTACTACATATACACTTTGCATAAAATATCCTAAAAATATAGGTAGTTGTATATAAAAAAATACATATCAACACATTGACTCTTAGGCAATTTGAAAATATAATAAAAACACTGGAAGGGTGGATAAAACCCTTTAAAATAAGTAATTTTAAATTTACAGGAGGCATTCAAATGAGATCAGAATGGAATGGTTTCGTAGGTGGTAAGTGGGAATCAGAAGTTAATGTTCGTGACTTCATCCAGAAGAACTTCACACCATATGATGGTGATGAGTCTTTCCTTGCAGGACCTACACAGGCTACAAAAGACTTATGGGAGATGGTACTTGGTTACCAGAAGAAAGAGCGTGAAAATGGTGGCGTTGTTGATATGGACACAAAGGTTATTTCAACAATCACATCACACGGCCCAGGTTATTTAGATAAGAGCAAGGAGAAGATCGTTGGTTTCCAGACAGACGCTCCTTTCAAGCGTTCACTTCAGCCATATGGTGGTATCAGAATGGCAGAGAAGGCTTGTTCAGATAACGGATACGAAGTTGATCCTGAGATTTCTGAGTTCTTCTCAACACATAGAAAAACACACAACGCAGGTTGTTTCGATGCATACAATGCAGAGATGAGAGCTTGTCGTACATCACATATCGTAACAGGTCTTCCTGATGCATACGGACGTGGACGTATCATCGGTGACTACAGAAGAGTTGCTCTTTACGGTATTGATTTACTTATCGAGGATAAGCTTGCTCAGAAGGATTCAACAGGACGTGTTATGACAGATGATGTTATCCGTCTTCGTGAAGAGATTTCAGAGCAGATCGTTGCTCTTAAGATGATGAAAGAAATGGCTCTTTCATATGGTTGTGATATTTCTAAGCCAGCTACAAACGTTAAGGAAGCTATCCAGGCTACATACTTCGGATACCTTTCAGCAGTTAAGGAGCAGAATGGTGCTGCTATGTCACTTGGACGTACATCAACATTCATCGACTGCTACGCTGAGAGAGACCTTAAGAATGGTACATTCACAGAAGAGCAGATTCAGGAGTTCATTGATCACTTCATCATGAAGCTTCGTTGCGTTAAGTTCGCTCGTACACCAGAATACAACCAGATCTTCGCTGGTGACCCAGTATGGGTAACAGAGTCTATCGCCGGTGTTGGTGTTGACGGACGTCCAATGGCTACAAAGTCATCATTCCGTTACCTCCACACACTTGAGAACCTTGGTGCAGCTCCAGAGCCAAACCTTACAGTTCTTTGGTCACCAAGACTTCCAGAAGGATTCAAGAAGTACTGTGCTAAGATTTCTATCACAACATCTTCAATCCAGTACGAGAACGATGAACTTATGAGACCTACACACGGTGATGACTACGGTATCGCTTGTTGTGTATCATCAATGGTTATCGGTAAGGAAATGCAGTTCTTCGGAGCACGTGCTAACTTAGCTAAGTGTCTTCTTTACGCTCTTAACGGTGGTGTTGATGAAGTTTCTAAGAAGCAGGTTGGTCCTAAGTACCGTCCATACGAAGGCGATGTTCTTGAGTATGATAAGGTTATGGACATGTTCATTGATATGATGGAGTGGCAGGCAGATGTTTACGTTAACACACTTAACGTAATTCACTACATGCATGATAAGTACTGTTACGAGAGAGCTGAGATGGCTCTTCATGATAGAGACGTTAAGAGATACTTCGCAACAGGTATCGCTGGTCTTTCAATCGTAGCTGACTCACTTTCAGCTATTAAGTATGCTAAGGTTGAAGTTATCAGAGATGAAGATGGCGTAATCGTTGACTTCAAGACAACAGGAGACTTCCCTAAGTATGGTAACGATGATGACAGAGTTGACTCAATCGCTCAGGATATCGTTCACAAGTTCATGACAGCAATCAGAAGACATCATACATACAGAAATGGTGTACCTACAACATCAATCCTTACAATTACATCAAACGTAACATATGGTAAGGCAACAGGTAACACACCAGACGGACGTAGAAAAGGACAGCCTTTCGCTCCAGGTGCTAACCCAATGCACGGACGTGATACACACGGTGCTGTAGCTTCACTTTCATCAGTATCTAAGCTTCCATTCAAGGATGCTCAGGATGGTATTTCAAATACATTCACAATCATCCCAGGTGCTCTTGGTAAGGAAGATCAGGTATTCGCTGGAGATATCGAAATCGATCTTAATAAGTAATAGGAGGAAATCACAATGGCAGCAAATTCACAGCAGATTGACAATCTTGTTAATCTTTTAGATGGATATTCAGTAAAAGGTGGACATCACCTTAATGTTAACGTTCTTAACAGAGATATGCTCTTAGATGCACAGGCTCATCCAGAGAACTATCCTCAGCTTACAATCCGTGTATCAGGATACGCTGTTAACTTCATCAAGTTAACACCTGAACAGCAGGCTGATGTTATCTCAAGAACATTCCATGAGGCTATCTAATATGGCAATGGATAATGTAGATGATTTAGTAGCATTCCTTGACGGTTCAGCCGCTAAGGGTGTTGGTCATATCAATGTTGACACTGATGAGAATGTTGTTGGTGCTAAAAATGTAGAGACAATGGGCTGCACGGATTGTAGCAGAACACCTCTTGCATGTAGTGTACCTACACTTCATCAGGGACTTGATGACTATAAATAATATTATTTCATATACAGATTAAAGGGCTCCCTTTTGGGAGCCCTTTTATTATTTATAATTATATGTTGACTTCTATTTTATTTACAGTTATGATACAATTTACTTGGACTATAACAATGGGAAAGGAGTATACATATGAAGCTTGAAAGAGTAAATGATCATCAGATAAAATGTACTCTTACAAAATCAGACCTTGCAGCAAGACAATTGAAGTTATCAGAGCTTGCTTATGGTTCAGATAAAGCCAAACTGCTTTTCAAAGATATGATGCAGAAGGCTTCATATGAACTAGGTTTTGATGCCGAAAATATTCCTCTTATGATAGAAGCTGTTCCTGTTTCTTCAGAAAGTATTATTTTAATCATCACTAAGGTTGATGATCCTGAAGAATTAGATACAAGATTTGCAAACTTTGCTCCATCAGTTCATGACAATGAAACATCGCCAAGTAACCTGGATGAGTTAATTGATTCAATCACTAATGAAGCTGATAATGTGCTTGATTTATTTAAAAAATTCCGTGACAATCTTGCTACAGATCAGGCAAATCCAGAAGCTTTAATTGAAGCAAGCAATACAATTGAGCTTACAAAGGCTTACTCATTTAATCAGGTTAATGAAGTTACAAAGGTAGCGAAGCTTATTAAGAACTTCTATTTTGGACAAAGTTCATTATATAAAAATCCAAAAACAGGAAAGCTTTTGCTAGTTATACATAAATCGAATCATACACCAGAAGACTTCAACAGAGTATGTAATATCATTTCAGAATATGCAAAAGGCGAGAAATATACTGATGCAACTGCAGCATACCTTGAAGAGCATGGTGATCTGATAATAAAAGATAATGCTTTACAAACATTAGCATCTATATAAGGAGGAATCAGTAATGGAAATTACTAAAGATATGACAATCGGTCAGATTATCGTAACAAACCCTAACGTTGCACCTATTCTTATGGAAGCAGGTATGCATTGTTTAGGATGTCCTGCATCACAGGGTGAAACATTAGAGGAAGCAGCAATGGTTCACGGTCTTGATATTGATGATCTTATGAGCAAAATCGCTGCATTATAATCTGCAAATAAAAAGTACGTGTGGTTTGTGAAATTCACTTATCACACGTACTTTTTTATTGCCTTACAGCAGTTTGTCTTTGTATATTAAATATCATTCTCCTGCAAGTTCTTTACGACGGTCGCGTATACCATTAAGAATCACTTCTTTTTTCTTAATGAGAATATCCTTTTCCATTGCTGGAGTATCCTTAAGTGGATAATCATATCCAAGCTTTTCATATTTTACTTTACCCATTGTATGATATGGAAGGGCATCAAGTGCTTTTAAATTACTTAATCCACCAATAAAGTATCCAAGCTTATATAGATATTCATCATCATCTGTAAGCCCTGGAACAACTACATGTCTTATCCATAGATCCACGCCTTTTTCTGCTGTATACTTTGCAAAAGCAAGTATTCCATCGTTAGGCTGTGCAGCAACTTTTTTATGAAGCTCTGGATCAATATGCTTAATATCTAACATAATAAGATCTGTAACCTTCATAAGTCGGTCAAATTTCTTCATAAGTTCTTCATTATTTGGCTGAAAAACTATTCCTGATGTATCAAGACATGTATGAATGCCTTTTTCGTGAGCTTTTTCATATAACTCAATTAAAAAATCTATTTGTAAAAGGGGTTCACCACCAGTAGTAGTAAGGCCTCCTTTATTTCCATAAAAAGCTTTATTTCTATCGTACTGTTCAAGAATATAATCTGCCGTCATTTCTTCTCCAGCACTAGGATTCCATGTATCTGGATTATGACAATATAAACATCTCATAGGACATCCCTGAAAGAACACAACAAATCGTGTTCCAGGTCCATCTACTGTACCAAAGCTTTCAAGCGAATGAATTCTTCCTGTCATTTCTTTTACCTCAATTTCTTTATAAGTTTATTATAAGGGGTAATCTACTATTTTTAAAGTTTTAAAAAGGGAACAAAAACTAATTGCAAATTCAAAGAAGTTGTCTTAAAATAACTTATGTGAGGCTCTTTTCGCAGTCTGTGTCGAAAGGAGGGTAGAGGCTTTAATACATATTTAAGCTATTCTAGTACAGTATGTACCATTTTTCGGACGTAATGTCCGTCATTTGCAGGATACAATCCTGCCATATCGTATGAATAATTTCATTCAATTTTTACGATAATCCAGTTTACACTAATTAATTCAAAACGTTATTGATTTTTTTTATTTAATCACGCGCGATTTGGCCTCATTTTTATGATTCTCGTTATTATTTCACGAAATGTATAGTTAAAATGCAGTACAAATAGAGAATCAAAGGGTAACCTAGTTTATTCATAGAAGGAGTATATGTTATATGGATGTATATGAAGAGGAGCTTCGTAAAGGCAGATATAACGAAATGCTTATTTATCTGTCAAAATACGAAGATCGCGGCATACCATTATATGTAAATGGTAGGCGTTTTCCAAAAGAAGTGTGTGCCAGAATTCTTACAAACCATGAATCTGAAACCTTTATGGAAGATCATTTTTATAAAGATGGTTCTATGAACCTTATTGAAATGGTGAATTTTGACAAAGTCACATCTTTATAATCATCAGAAATAGTGTTTTCCTTTGACCAGGGCCATGTCTCATATTCAAATCCTCACTGCGCAGACACGGTCCTGGTATCTTTTTTCTTCTTTGTTTAAATATATATAACGTGATATAATATACACTGTATGCGCATGTTTACGGGAGGAAGAATAATTGACTAACAGAAGACGAAGAGCTAGTAGAAGAAGAGCAAGGCAGAGAATGATTTTAAGGATGATTCCTATAATGATAATTCTGCTGGGACTTCTAATTGGAGCTATTATATTTGCAACATCGGGTGCCCTTGAGGACTTGTCTTACTCAAGTAAAAAAGAGGACCTTTCAACATATTTTGGAGAATCATCAGATATTGAAGCTATTGTAGTAAAGGATGGAGCTTATACAGAAGAAAGAGTTTCTCTTATTGATGGAAATCCATATATGAATTATGAGACTGTAAAGTCAGACTATATCAAGAGATTTTATAAAGAAGAAAATAGCAATTCAATTTTATACACAAATGCAACAGAAACAATAAAAACAGTTATTGGTACAAATACATATGGACCAACAGGTGTTGAAAATACACTAAGCATCCCTGCGACAACTGTTCGTGGAGAGACATTATATTTCTCACTTGAATATATTGGTTTATTTAAAACTCTTGATTACAGTATCTTTGGCGGAAATGATGGAACGCCTTATAGAATCGAAGTTAGAAACAGTTCAGAAACTGTTGATACAATGAAGCTTAAAGCTGATAAAGCAATAAGATCAGGCACATCAAAGAAATCACCTATCGTTGTTAAGCCTGGTAAAAATGCTACAGTTCGTATCTTAAATCCAGGTGAAGGGGAAACTCTTGACGAGGGTTGGAAGAAGGTCATGACAGAGGACCTTATTATTGGATACATAGAGGAAAAGCATCTTACTTCTCCATCACAGATGCAGATTACAGTTAATGAAGTTCCAGAACTCAACATTCCTCAGCAGTCTCTTGGCGAGCCAGTAGTTCTTGGTTGGTCTATGATTGCAGGTGCAGCAGGAAATGATATTATCAGCAGTCAGATTAATTCTGCTCCAGGAATGAACGTTATTTCACCTACATGGTTTTATTTAAATGATAATGAAGGTGGTGTTGCCTCTCTTGCCAGCAAGAATGTTGTAAACCTTGCACATTCAAAAGGTATTCAGGTATGGGCAATGTTTGATAATTTCACTAACCCTGATATTAAAACTGCCTATGCTCTTTCAGATTCATCAAGAAGAGCAAACATTATTAGTCAGTTAATGGCATATGCTAAAGATCTTTCTCTTGATGGAATAAATGTAGACTTTGAGAGTCTTTCTGAAGAAGCAGGTGAGCCATTTGTTCAGTTTATCAGAGAGCTTTCTATAGAGTGCCGTAAAAATAATGTTATCCTTTCAGTTGATAACTATGTTCCAACTGTTTCTACTAAAATCTACAACAGAAAAGAACAGGGAATATATGCTGATTATGTAATAATTATGGGTTACGATGAACATTATCGTGGTTCAGAAGAGGCTGGATCTGTTGCATCAATTGGATTTGTAACTGAGGGTATCGATAAAACACTTGAAGAAGTTCCTGCAAAAAAAGTCGTAAATGCAGTTCCATTCTACACAAGAATGTGGAGAGTGCAGGATAAGACAGATGATGAACTTGCTGTTGCTCCAACTACAAAGGACGGAGAGCTTATTACATATAACATCACAGAAGTTCAGAACCTTTCAATGCAGCAGGCTATTGATACAGCATCAGAGCATAATGCAGAGAAGAAGTGGGATGACACTGTTAAGCAGAACTATGCTGAGTGGCCATCTGCAAATGGTAAAACAATGATTTGGCTTGAGGATGAGCAGTCACTTGATGCAAAGCTTAAAGTAATGAGCGAAAGAAATATTGCAGGTGTTGCAGCGTGGGCTCTTGGTTATTCAGAACCATTTGCTTGGAATGTGATAAATAACTATTACTAAGATAATGAATACAGAATTTGTTGAGATTGATATAAATAATATTGATGATGAATTAATGACAAGGGCTGGTGATGTAATTAAATCCGGCGGTCTTGTGGCATTCCCTACAGAGACAGTATATGGCCTTGGTGGAGATGCACTTAATCCATCTTCATCAAAAAAAATATATGAAGCAAAGGGAAGACCATCTGACAACCCATTAATTGTTCATATAGCAGATATGGAATCACTTGAGAGTATTGTATCTGACATTCCAGATATGGCAAGAAAACTTGCAGATGCTCTTTGGCCAGGGCCTCTAACAATGATTTTTAACAAATCAGACAAGGTTCCTTATGAGACAACAGGTGGACTTGATACAGTTGCAGTAAGAATGCCAGATAATAAAATTGCTCTTGAGTTTATTAGAAAAGCAGGTGGCTATGTAGCAGCACCATCAGCAAATAAATCTGGCAGACCATCTACTACAAAAGCTTCTCATGTTATGGAAGATATGAGTGGCAGAATAGATATGATAATTGATGGCGGAAGTTCTACAATCGGGCTTGAATCAACAATCGTTGATTTAACAGGTTCTGTTCCAATGATTTTACGCCCTGGATATATTTCAATGAAGAGGCTTTCAAAGCTTGTAGGTGAAGTTGAGTTTGATCCGGCAATAGTTAATGTAGATGCAAAATCTGCCCCTAAGGCGCCAGGAATGAAATATAAGCACTATGCACCAAAGGGCGAACTGGCTATAATAAAAGGTGATGCAGAGAAGGTTATAAGCTATATTCAGGCTCAGTCAAAGAAAGCCCTTTCTGAAGGTGAAAGAGTAGGAATAATAGCAACTGATGAAACATATCTTAATTATCAGGCTACAGTTGTTCAAAACATTGGATCAAAGGATGATGAGGAAACAATAGCAAGAAGATTATATGCAGTTCTTAGAGACTTTGATGCAGATGACATTACTAGAATTTATTCTGAGGATTTTGATACGCCTAACATGGGTCAGGCGATAATGAATAGGTTAATTAAGGCAGCAGGACATACAATAATCCAACTGTAATTATATTATACAAAGGAGAAAATCAATGAAAGTTGCAATCGGATGTGACCATGGTGGTTACGAATTAAAAGAAAAGGTAGTAGCTCATCTTAAGGAGCAGGGAATTGAGGTTTGTGATTTTGGAACAAATAGCCTTGATTCATGCGATTATCCTGATTTTGGAATTGCTGCAGCAAAGGCTGTTGCAAATGGTGAGTGCGATAAGGGAATAGTTATTTGTACAACAGGAATTGGTATTTCTATTGCAGCTAATAAGATAAAAGGAATCAGATGTGCATTATGTTCTGATCTTACATCAGCAAGACTTACAAGAGAACACAATGATGCAAATGTTCTTGCAATGGGAGCAGCTATTGTTGGACATTTAGTAGCACTTGATATAGTTGATGTATTTTTAAAGACAGAATTCTCAGGACTTGAGAAGCACGCAAGAAGAATCAAAAAAATTGCTGAAGCAGAGCAGTAAATAAATTTTAGGAGGCACGTTATGGCAAAAGTTACAGTTATGGATCACCCATTGATTCAGCATAAGATTGGATATATCAGAAGAACTGATACAGGAACAAAGGACTTCAGACAGACAATAAGTGAAATTGCAATGCTTATTTGTTATGAAGCAACAAGAAACCTTGGCTTACAGGATGTTGAAATAGAAACACCTATTTGTAAAACAACTGTTAAAGAGCTTAAAGGAAAGAAGCTTGCTGTTGTTCCAATTTTAAGAGCAGGACTTGGAATGGTTGATGGAATGCTTACAATGATTCCAACAGCTAAGGTTGGTCATATTGGTTTATACCGTGATCCTGAAACACATTTACCAATAGAGTATTACTGCAAGCTCCCTGAGGATTGTGATAAGAGAGAAGTATTTGTAGTAGATCCTATGCTTGCAACAGGTGGTTCTGCAGCAGCAGCGATTCAGATGCTTAAGGATAAGGGATGTAAGAAGATTCATTTCCTTTGCATTATTGCAGCACCAGAAGGCGTTAAGGCAATGGAAGAGGCTCATCCAGATGTAGATATCTACATTGGCGCTCTTGATGAAAAGCTTAATGATCATGCATACATCGTTCCAGGTCTTGGAGATGCTGGAGACCGTATTTTTGGAACAAAATAGGAGAAATAATGAGCGATAAGAGAACGGATTATATTTCTTGGGATGAATATTTTATGGGGATTGCAATGCTCTCAGCTATGAGATCAAAGGATCCTAATACACAGGTAGGAGCCTGCATTGTAAGCGATGACCATAAAATATTATCAATGGGTTACAATGGTTTTCCAAAGGGATGTTCAGATGATGAATTCCCATGGTGTCGTGATGGAGATCCATTTGATAATAAATATTTTTATACGACACATAGTGAGCTTAATGCGATTTTAAATTATCGCGGAGGCAGTCTCGAGGGCTCAAAGCTTTACGTTACGTTATTTCCATGTAATGAATGCGCTAAAGCAATTATTCAGTCAGGGATTAAAACAATATGTTATGATTCTGACAAATATGGTGAAACAGCAGGTGTTAGAGCATCTAAGAGAATGCTTGATGCTGCTGGTATAAAGTACTATAAGTACAAACCAAGTGGAAGAGTGTTAGAGATAGAAGTATAAGTTGGGTATAGAATGAGAAATAAGATGAAATTCGGTGCCCTTTTGGTGGCAGCCGCGCTTTTGGCGCAGCTGTTTCCATGTAAAGTTGTAGCCGAAACAACATCTGAAAAAATTAAAAAAGCTGAGGAAGTCAAAAAGCAGACAGAAGCTCAGAAAGAAGCTGTATCTGATAAAAAAGAAGCGCTAGAGGATGAGAGAAAGCAGTTAAAAGGCTATCTCGATCAGCTAAATGCAGACCTTACAGATATAAGTGAAAACCTTGAGGAGTTAGAAGCAAGAATAGATTCAAAGCTTGCAGAAATCGACGTTACTCAGGGTGAAATTGATGTTGCTATTCAGAATGAAAATAAACAATATGATTTAATGAAAAAGAGAATCAAACATGTTTATGAATCTGGAGAGCCATCAATGTTGCAGAGCTTTCTTACAGCAAAAAGCTATGGCGATTTCTTGAACAAAGCTGAGTACATTAAAGAAACAGAAGCCTATGATCAGAAGGTTTTTGCATCACTTATTGAGCTTAGAGAGGCAGTTCAGGAAAAGAAGGCTGTACTTGAAAATGAGAAAGCTGAGCTTGATGTTCTTAGAGAACAGGCTGCTGCAGAACAGAGTAAGGTGTCTTCAATAGTATCATCGACATCTGGTCAGATAGCAGCAAGAGATGGTGCTATTTCTGTTGCAGAGCTTGAAGAAGCTGCCTACGAAGCTGAGTTAAAAGCACAGGAAGAAAATCTTACTGCACTTAAGAAACAGCTTGCAGAAGAACAGGCAATGTCAAGAAGAGCTGCTCAGATGGCATGGAGAGATGTATCCGAGCTCACCTATGAAGAGGGTGATCGTGATTTGCTTGCATGTCTTATTTACTGCGAAGCAGGTAACCAGCCATACGAAGGACAGGTTGCAGTTGGAGCAGTTGTAGTTAACCGTATGAGAAGTGCTGCCTATCCAAATTCTATGGTAGGTGTTATTTATCAGAATAAACAGTTCTCACCAGTAGCCAGCGGAAGACTTGCTGCAAGACTTGCTACAGGAGCAAATGCACAGTGTTACCAGGCTGCTGATGATGCAATGAATGGGTCAACACCTGTTGGAAACTGTTTATACTTTAGAACAGTCATTCCTGAAATAAATGGACAGATTATTGGTGGTCACGTATTCTATTAAAATGTTATTTATTCATGAAATATTAAGGAGAAGGTCATGTCTGAATACATAGTCGAGATGAAAAATATCACAAAGCGATTTCCTGGAATCGTAGCAAATAGTGATGTTTCTATTTCAATTAAAAAAGGTGAAATATTTGCCCTCCTTGGAGAAAATGGTGCTGGAAAGTCTACGCTTATGAGTATGCTTTTTGGTATGTATGAGCCAGATGAGGGAGAAATTTACATTCGTGGTGAAAAAGTCCAAATCACATCACCAAATAAAGCTACTGAGCTTAACATTGGTATGGTTCACCAGCATTTCAAACTTGTTTCAAACTATACAATTACAGAAAATATTATTATGGGTACAGAACCTGTAAAAAAGATTCTTGGAATACCTGTTGTTGATATAAAAAGAGCTAATGAAGAGGTTGCAGAGCTTTCTAAAAAATATGGCCTTGATGTAAATCCTACAGATGTGATTTCTGATATCCCTGTATCGACACAGCAGAGAGTAGAAATACTTAAAATGCTTTACAGAGAGGCAGAGATTCTTATTTTTGATGAGCCAACAGCAGTGCTCACTCCACAGGAAATAAATTCACTTCTTGATATTATTCGTGGTCTTAGAGATGGTGGTAAGACAATTATTCTTATTACTCATAAGCTTGATGAAATAAAGCAGGTTGCAGATAGATGTGCAATATTAAATAGAGGAAAGCTTATAGATATTCTTGATGTTAAGGATACACCAACTAAAACTATGGCTAATCTCATGGTTGGTCGTGAGGTTTCATTTACTGTTGATAAGAGCCCTGCAAACTTTGGTGAAGAGGTGCTTAAGGTTCAGAATGTTACTGTAATTAATCAGAATAAGCTTAAGCTTGTGGAAGATGCATCATTTACTATTCATAAGGGAGAAATATTTGCCATTGCTGGTGTATCAGGTAATGGTCAGGTAGAAATAGCGGATGCCATTGCAGGTACTATTCCTATTTCATCTGGAAATATCTATTTAAAAGGAAAAGATATTACAAAAGAGTCCATTAAAAATAGAGTTGAGTCAGGAATAGCATATATTCCTGAGGACAGACATAATTGTGGTCTTATTATGGATTTCTCTCTTGCAGAAGACCTTATATTAAAGAAACATCATAAACATCCATATTCTGATAAGAAGGGATTCTTGAATGCTTCAGAAATTTCAAATCATGCAAATTTATTAATTGAAAGAGAAGATATTAGAAGCGGACAGGGTGAGAAAACAATAGTAAGATCCATGAGTGGTGGTAACCAGCAGAAAGCAATCATCGCAAGGGAAATTGAATTAAATGCTGATCTTATAATTTTTGTTCAGCCAACTCGTGGTCTTGATATTGGAGCTATTGAAAATATCAGAAAGAAAATTATTGCTGAAAGAGATGCAGGAAAAGCAATTTTACTTATTTCATTAGAGCTTGATGAAATAATGAACTGCGCTGATACAATTGCTGTTATCTACAATGGAAAAATACAGAATATCGCGCCAACACACACACTTTCTGTTAATGAAGTTGGAGAATATATGATGGGGGTAGGACACAATGAATAAAAAGAAAAAATCTATCTTTATCAGTATTATAGGTGATGAGAAAAGGCAGAGCTTTACAATACCAGTTCTAGCCATACTTATTGGACTTATTGTTGGTGGAATAATAATTGCAATTACAGGAAGTAACCCATTCAAGGCTTATTACAATATCCTTCAGGGTTGTGGCCTTGCAAAGAAGCCTTCCTATGGTGGTAAAAAAGGTATGATTACAGACTTCATGGAGTTTGTAAACTACGTAACACCAATGATTCTTGCTGCGCTTTCTTTTGCAGTATCAATGAAGGCAGGATTATTTAATATTGGTATTTCTGGTCAGATGATGGCAGCGGGATTTATTTCAACAATACTTGTTGGATATAGTGAATTAAATGCTTTTGTTGCAAGACCTTTAGTTGTACTAATCGGATTTATAGTTGGTGCTCTTGTAGGCGGTTTAGTAGGATATTTAAAATATCAATTTAATATTAATGAAGTAGTATCCACGATTATGATTAACTATATATTCAGATATATAATTACATTCTTTATTAATACTTATTACGTTGATCCAGTATCCAGACAGTCTGTATTAATTAACCCATCTGCCAGACTTTCACTATTAAAGGTAAGAGTAGGCGACTACAAGATGACTATTCCACTTGGCTTTATTGTGGCAATACTTGCAGTAGTAATCATATATATTCTTATGGAAAAGACAAAAACAGGATTTGAAATAAAGGCTGTAGGACTTAGCAGAAATGCTGCTAAATATTCTGGAATTAACGTTGGAAAGAATATTATCCTAGCAATGGTTATTTCAGGTGGACTTGCAGGACTTGCAGGTGTTACGTATCATCTTGGATATGTTGGATCAATTCAGCCAAATACGCTTATAAGTACAGGCTTTGACTCAATTGCCGTATCATTACTTGGAAATAATAATCCATTTGGTATTATTCTTTCGTCATTCTTTATAAGCGGACTTGATGCAGGAAGTACATACATGACTTCATCATCAGGTGTAGAGTTTGAAATTGCAAAGGTTATTAGTGGTGTAATTCTTGTATTTAGTGCATGTTCATCATACATAAAATTAATTGTTAACAGAAAACGCGATGAAATAGTTGCAGCCAATACAGTAAAGGAGGAGAGATCATGAGTACAATAATTTTGAATGGTTTGGCATTTTCTCTTCCATTACTTGCTATGGCATTAAGTGGGATTTTTAGTGAAAGAAGTGGTGTAACAAACCTTGCTGTTGAAGGTTTCCAGGGATTTGGTGCATTTTGCGGTGCATTTATTGCACTTGTGCTTCAGCAGAGTATGAAGGGAAGTGATGTTCCATACTACGTAGCACTTATAATTTCATTTGTTGGTGGTGCATTATTTGCTCTTATTCATGCACTTATGTGTATTAGATTTAAAGCAAACCAGGTAATAAGTGGTGTAGTTATAAATATCTTTGCTATGGCACTTACTGCATATTTTACAAAATATTTAAACCTTGCAGTTTTTGGTGCGTCATCTGATAAGTTTGTATTAAACATTGCGCCTAAGGTATTTGGGCTTTATACATTCGAATATATAATTGTTGCAGTAGTTGCAGTTGCATGGTTTGTAATGTATAAAACTACATTTGGAATGTATTTAAGAGCTTGTGGTGATAATCCTCAGGCTGTTGATGCAGCGGGTGTAAATGTTGCAAAAATAAGGTATATTGCAGTGAGTCTTGGTGGCGGATTTGCAGGACTTGGTGGAATATGTTATGCATATTCAATTTCATCAAACTTCTCATCAAATATTTATTCAGGATATGGATATCTTGCCATTGCAGCACTTATTTTCGGTAACTGGAATGTAATGCCTACATTATTTGCATGCTTCTTGTTTGGATTTGCAAGAAGTGCAGGATATCAGATAGTACAGATTGCAGAGCTTCCAAGTTCATATCAGGATCTTATTATGATTCTTCCATATGTACTTACTTTAATTATGTTGATTTTCTTCTCAAAGAAAACCCATGCACCACGAGCACTTGGAGTATCTTACGACAAAGGCTCAAGATAGTGTAGTTAGTAGAAATATCAACTAAATTCACAAAATAATCAAACAAATGAAATAGCATTTTTATTGACTAAGGTTGATAAAAATGCTATTATTTTACATAGTTAGTTTAGTGATTAAACTATTCCTGTTTCTTATGAAAGGAGTTACAAAAATGGAGATTTTAAAGGTTACTGATCCTGAATTTGCTGCATATGGCAGAGTTCTCGATTACGATGTAACAAGTCTTGTAAAAGCTCTTGAAGATAAGACACCTCTTCCAGAGGGCGTTGAATATGTTATGAGCTGTGCAGACCTTGAGTACACAGATGCATTTGGATTATTACAGAACAATGCATATGGTGGAATGCCAATTCAGTTAGGATATTGTAATGGTCATAATACAAAGCTTAACTGCCTTGAGTACCACCGTGACAGCGAGCTTAATATTGGCTCAAGAGATTTTATTCTTCTTCTTGCAAAGGAAGATGATATCATCGATGGAAAGTTAGATACATCAAAGGTTAAAGCTTTCTATGCTAAGGCTGGCCAGGTAGTTGAAGTTTATGCTACATCACTTCACTATGCACCATGTTCAGCAAAGAAGGGTGAAGGCTTTAAGGTTGTTATTGCTCTTCCAAAGGGTACAAATGGTGCAGTTCCTGCACTTACACCTTCTAATGAGGAAGATAAGTGGATGACAGCTTGCAATAAGTGGTTATTAGCTCATGAAGATGCTGCTGAAGCAAAGGATGGAGCGTACGTTGGCCTTACAGGTGTGAATGTTGATATAGCAGACATGATCTAATCAGGTCAAAGATTTATTGGTAGTAAAGAATTAGACGGAACAAACCGTTTAAATAAAAACAAAAATTAATATGATTTATTCATAAGGAGGAAAAAACAATGATTAACATGCCAAAAGTTAAAATTGGTGTTGTAGGTGTATCACGTGACTGTTTCCCAGCATCACTTACAATCTCAAGAAGAGAAGCTCTTTGCAAGGCTTATGCTGCAAAGTATGATGCATCAGACATTTACGAGTGTCCAGTTACAATTATCGAGTCAGAAATCGATATGGTTAACGCTCTTGAGGATATTAAGAAGGCTGGATGTAACGCTCTTTGCGTATATCTTGGAAACTTTGGTCCAGAAATTTCAGAAACATTACTTGCTAAGCATTTCGATGGCCCTGTAATGTTCGTAGCAGCAGCTGAAGATAACATCGGTGAGCTTGCAGACGGTAGAGGAGATGCTTACTGTGGTATGCTTAACGCAAGCTACAACTTAAAGCTTCGTAACATCAAGGCATACATCCCAGAGTACCCAGTTGGTGATGCTGAGGATTGCGCTAAGATGATCAACGAGTTCGTTCCAATCGCTCGTGCAATCGCAGCTCTTAAGGATCTTAAGATTATATCATTTGGTCCTCGTCCTCTTAACTTCCTTGCTTGTAACGCTCCTATTAAGCAGCTTTACAACCTTGGTGTTGAAATCGAAGAGAACTCAGAGCTTGACTTATTCGAAGCATTCAATAAGCATGCTGGTGATGAGAGAATCCCTGCAAAGGTTAAAGAAATGGAAGAAGAGCTTGGTGCTGGTAACAAGAAGCCAGAAATCCTTGCTAAGCTTGCTCAGTATGAGTTAACACTCCTTGACTGGATCGATGCTCATAAGGGATACAGAAAATACGTTGCAATCGCTGGTAAGTGCTGGCCTGCATTCCAGACACAGTTCGGATTCGTTCCTTGCTACGTTAACAGCCGTTTAACAGGTATGGGAATTCCTGTATCATGTGAAGTTGATATTTACGGATGTCTTTCAGAGTTCATCGGACAGTGTGTATCAGACGATATCGTTACTCTTCTTGATATCAATAACTCTGTACCAAAGGATATGTACAAGCAGTCAATCGAAGGCAAGTTCGATTACAAGCTTACAGATACATTCATGGGATTCCACTGTGGAAATACATGCTCAAAGAAGCTTGCTAACTTCGAAATGAAGTACCAGAAGATCATGGCTAGAAACCTTCCTGTAGAAGTTACACAGGGAACACTTGAAGGAGATATCGCTCCTGGTGATATCACATTCTTCAGACTTCAGTCAACAGCAGATAACATTCTTCGTGCATACCTTGCTGAAGGTGAAGTTCTTCCAGTTGCTACACAGTCATTTGGTGGTATCGGTGTATTCGCTATTAAGGAGATGGGACGTTTCTACCGTTACTTCTTAATCGAAAAGAACTTCCCACATCATGGTGCAGTTGCATTCGGTCACTACGGAAAGGCTCTTTACGAAGTATTTAAGTACATCGGTGTTGAAGTTGATGAAATTGGTTACAACAGACCAGCATCAGTTCCATATCCAGAAGAGAATCCTTTCAAGTAAGATATAGGATAGAATAAAAATACAGGCTCCCGGGTTTTAATCCGGGAGCTTTCTTTTGTACTTACCACGATTTTATATCGTGGGAGCCCGCCGGCTTTGAGGCATCAGAGAAATGCTGTAAGCATTTCTTCTTTTGTACTTACCACGGGGTGTCACTGAAAGTAACATATATCTTATTGTAATGGAAAAAACAAATAAAAAATGGTATAATACAATGGCTTATTAATGTGCAGAAATAAGATATATTGATATATTTTGGAGGGAAGAAAATGAATATTAGTTTAGTGATAATGGCAGCAGGCATGGGATCAAGATATGACAGTCCTGATGCAAATGGAAATCGTAAAATAAAGCAGCTTGAACAGGTTGGTCCAAACGGTGAAATTATTATGGATTATTCCATTCATGATGCAATTAAGGCTGGATTCACAAAAATTGTATTTGTAATTCGTCATGATATAGAGAAGAATTTCAGAGAAATTATTGGTGAAAGAATAGAGAAGCTTTGTGCCAGCAAGGGCGTAGAAGTGGCATATGCTTATCAGGAAATGGAAGATATTCCTGCAGGTTTTTCTGTACCAGCTGATAGAACAAAGCCTTGGGGTACAGGACAGGCAATTCTTATTACAAAAGATGTTGTAAATGAACCATTTGCTGTAATTAATGCTGATGACTATTATGGAAAGGCTGCTTATCAGAAGGTTTATGATTTCCTTAAAAACTACAAAAAAGAAGAGCCAAATAAGCTATGTATGGCTGGCTTTGTTTTAAAGAATACATTATCAGATAACGGTGGTGTTACAAGAGGAATTTGTAAGATGGATAACGGATTCCTTACAGATGTTGTTGAAACAAAGAACATAGTTAAAAAGACAGCAGCAGACGGTAGCATAACAGCAGAGGTTGATGGTAAGGAAGTTGATACAGAATCACTTGTATCAATGAATTTCTGGGGATTTACACCTGACTTTATTGGTACATTAAATGATGGATTTGTTGATTTCCTAAATAATACAAGTGATATATTAAAGGACGAATATCTTCTTCCAATATATGTTGGTGAGCTTGTTAATAAAAATAAGGTTTCAGTAGAAGTATTAGATTCTCCTGACACATGGTTTGGCGTTACATACAAAGAAGATAAGGAAACAGTTGTAAATAGCTTTAAAGAACTAATCGATGCCCACGAATATTCTGGTGAAGATTTATTCTCAGATTTATAAAATATCAGCATTCATTAGTTTAGGAGGAGATAATGGAACCAGTACTCGTAATAATGGCTGCCGGAATGGGTTCAAGATACGGTGGACTTAAGCAAATAGATCCAGTAGATAAAGAAGGAAATAAAATTATAGATTTTTCAATCTATGATGCAGTAAGAGCAGGATTTAAAAAGGTTATTTTTATTATAAAGAAAGAAAATGAGCCAGACTTTAGATCTTGCATTGGAGATATAGTTAAAGATCATATCGAAGTGCAGTATGTATATCAGGAACTTACAAACATTCCTGATGGTTTTTCTGTACCAGAAGGCAGAGTTAAGCCATGGGGAACAGCTCATGCAGTACTTAGCTGTAAAGACGTTGTTGATGGACCATTTACAGTAATTAATGCAGATGATTTTTACGGTAAGGAAGCGTTCCAGAAAATATATGATTATTTAATATCAAATGAAGATGATGATAAATATCGTTATGCAATGGTTGGATATGCTCTTAAAAACACACTTACAGAGAATGGCTCTGTTTCAAGAGGCGTCTGCACTACAGATGAAAATGGTTATTTATCTGATATTGTTGAACGTACAAAAATCGTTAAAACAGAAAATGGTGCTGCATATACAGAAGATGAAGTGAGCTACACAGATATTTCTGGAGATTGTCCAGTTTCAATGAATTTCTGGGGATTCACAAAGAGCTTTATGAATGAACTTGATAAGGCATTCACAGAGTTTATGAAAAATGGGGTGGAGAGTAATCCGTTAAAGGCAGAATGTTATCTTCCATTTGTTGTTGATGAACTTATTAAAAAAGATAAGGCAAGCGTTAAAGTTTTAACATCAGAAGATAAGTGGTTTGGTGTTACTTATAAGGAAGACAAGCCTTTTGTTGAGAAGAGTATTCAGGATTTAAAAGATAAGGGTGTATATCCAGAAAAACTTTGGTAATAAATGAGTTTTAATTCGTATTTCTTTGTATTAGTATTTTTCCCAGTTGCAATAATTGGGTATCATATGATGAATAAGTTAGGCCACGGCCGCTTCGGCAAGTGGTTTCTACTTTTAATGTCTCTGTGGTTCTATGGCTATGCCGGATTACGGGGACTTTTTACTATAGCAATATCTATTGTAATTAACTACGGATTATATCTTTTATACAGTAAGGTGAAATTCAAGCGTACTCTTATGATATTAGGAGTTATTCTTAATATTTTGGCGCTTATTTATTTTAAATATCTGTTCTTTTTAGAAGTAACACTATATGAGTTGACAGGAACACAGCTTACATACACAAGTCTTATAGTGCCACTTGGTATTAGCTTTATTACTTTTTCTCAGATTTCGTTTTTAGTTGATTCTTATAAAGATGCTATAGATGGTAATGCTGAAAAAGTAAGCTTTACTGATTATGCACTTTATGTTCTTTTCTTCCCAAAGGTTACAGTTGGACCAATTGCCTTATCCAAGGATTTTATTAAAGAAATAAATAAGGCATCTGAAATAGGCGTTGATTGGGATAATATTTCTAAAGGACTTTATGCATTTACTTTAGGTCTTACAAAGAAAGTTCTTATAGCAGATTCTCTTGCACATTATGCAGACTGGGGATTTTCAAATGTTGAGGGCCTTGGTACGCTTAATGCACTCATCGTTATGGTTTCATATACGATGCAGATATATTTTGATTTCTCAGGATTTTGTGATATGGCATTAGGAATATCTAAGATGTTAAATATTGATATTCCTATAAACTTTAATTCTCCATATAGAGCATTATCAATAGGTGAATTCTGGGACAGATGGCACATCACTCTTACAAAATTTTTCACAAAATATGTGTATATTCCTCTTGGTGGAAATAGAAAAGGTAAAATAAGAACATACGTAAACATTCTTATTGTTTTTCTTGTTAGTGGAATATGGCACGGTGCAGCTGTAACTTTTATTATCTGGGGATTAATGCACGGAATTGCAAGCTGTATAGACAGAGTTATTTCTCCATATGCAGAAAAGCTGCCAAAGGCTATAAGATGGTTTGTAACATTTTTATTTGTAAATGTAGCATGGGTATTCTTTAGAGCAACTGATGTTGAGAATGCACTAATGCTTCTTAAGGAGCTTGTGTCATTTAAGTTTACTCCTGTTAATGTTGAACTTGTTGCCAAGGCTACACCAAAGGGATATGAGCTTGTTCAGTGGTTAGTTGTTGAATTTACTAAAATACAGGCATATTATTCAGGACTTCCAATTATACTTGCAATACTTATTTTTGCTATATTTGCAGGTATTAAAATGAAAAATACAAATGAAAGAATAGAGAATTTTAAACCATCATCAAAAACAGTTTTAGTAACAGTAATTCTATTTGTATGGTGCGTTATTTCTTTATCTGAAGTATCAACTTTTATATATGTGAATTTCTAAGATGACAACAAAACAGTATACCATTAAGACAATTGCATATACGGTAATTACTTTGATACTACTTGCAGTCATAGTTATTGTAGTGGATCCATTTTCTCATTATCATATGCCATTTGGAAAGTTTCAGGCAGTAGAGACAGATGAAAGATCAGCTCTAGTTGGTGTTGCAAAAAATGCTACCTATGACACTGTATTAATAGGTTCATCAATGAGCGAGAACTTTGTGGATTCATGGTTCAATGATGGAGTGTTTGGAAATTCTACAGTGAAAATATGTCTTCAGGGCGCTCATTTTTCAGATTATAAACTTATTCTTGATGAAGTGATTAAAAAGCCAGATGTGAAAAATGTAGTATTTTCATTTGATACATACTTACTTACAAATGATCCAGAGGAATTCCCTGAAACTATACCTGAATATTTATATAACGATAAAATTTCTGATGATTCATATTACATATGGAATAAATCAGTTATTTTCAGATACCTTCCAATGTTCATAATTAATAATATTCGTGAAGGATATTCTGATGATAATGCGTATGTATGGTCTCATAAATATGGATACGACAAATACACTGCAAGAGGTGCATATATATCTAGGAGACCGATTTCAGCATCTTACATGAAACCATATGATACATATTTTGAAAATTCAGATGTGTTTATTGATTCAATAACTCCTTATATTGAGGCGCGTCCTGATATTACATTTATGCTTTATTCATCTCCATACAGTATGCTGTTTTGGGATAATTCAGTAAGACTTGGTAATGCCGAGCCTGAGATTTGTGCTCTTGAGAGAGTTATGAATAAGCTTCTTGATTATGATAATGTAAGAATTTTCTATTTCCAGGATGAATATGATATTGTCACTGATTTAAATAATTACAGAGACTATTCTCACTTTAAACAGGACATAAATAAATACATGTATGAGTGCATGAGAGACGGTAAAAAAGAGGTTACAAAAGATACTTATTTTGATACACTTTTACATATGTATGAGTACGCTACTTCGTATGATTACGAAGGCTTATTCCACTAAATTACAGAAAAATAATTAATTAAAAACATAAACTAAGGGAAAAAAAATGTACGATTATTTAATAGTTGGAGCAGGATTATTTGGAGCAATATTTGCTCACGAGGCTAAAAAAGCAGGAAAGAAATGTCTTGTAATTGATAAAAGAAATCATATAGGTGGAAACGTTTATACAGAAGAAGTTGAGGGTATAAATGTTCATAAATATGGTGCTCATATTTTCCATACATCAAATAAAGAAGTATGGGATTATATGAATTCATTTGTTGAGTTTAACAGATATACAAACAGCCCAGTTGCTAGATATAAAGATGAGCTTTATAACCTGCCATTTAATATGAATACATTCCATGGCCTTTGGGGTGTTAATACTCCAGAAGAGGCAAAGGCAAAGATTGAGGAGCAGAAAAAAGAAGCGCTTGGTAATTTAGAGGGCGAGCCTAAAAATGTAAGAGAACAGGCAATAAGTCTCATAGGTAAAGATATTTACGAGAAATTAATTGAAGGATATACAGAGAAGCAGTGGGGAAAAAGAGCTACAGAGCTTCCAGCATTTATTATAAAAAGGCTTCCTGTAAGATTCACATTTGATAATAACTATTTTAATGATAAATATCAGGGAATTCCTGAAGGTGGATACACAAAAATCATTGAAAAGATGTTAGAAGGTTCTGATGTATGGCTATCAGAAGATTTCTTCGCAAAGAGAGAAGAATATACATCTATGGCGAAAAAGGTTGTATTCACAGGAATGATTGATGAGTTCTATAACTATAAATTTGGCGAACTCGAATACAGAAGTCTTAGATTCGAAACAGAAACTCTTGATATGGAAAACTATCAGGGAAATGCAGTTGTAAATTACACTGAGTATGAAGTTCCATATACAAGAATTATTGAACATAAGCATTTTGAATTTAAAACAGATGGTAAGACAGTCATCACAAAAGAGTATCCAGCTACATGGAAGAAGGGTGATGAACCATATTACCCAATGAACGATGACAAGAATAATGAATTATTTGCAAAATATAAAGAACTTGCAGATAAGGAAGAAAATATTATTTTTGGTGGAAGACTTGGTGAGTACAAATACTATGATATGCACCAGGTTGTTGCAAGAGCGCTTGAAGTTGTAAATGCAGAAATTGGTAAATGAAAAAGTATAGGCTAATTCTTATTAGGGGAGCCGTATTTGTAGTACTGTTTTTAATTTCACTTACAGTTATAAGCAGAATTCTTAACAGAGGTAATACAGACCTTACGGCCGACATGCCTTCGGCATCACTTCCCATTGTATATATGAATATAGACAATCTGAAAGTTAATGCCCTTCATGGTTATACAATGCAAATGGAGGGTAACTTTTTGCGTGGACCAATTACACCTATCAATGCAGACAGATCTCTTGATGTAGAAATAAATACATTTGGAACATCTATTGCCAAGCTATTATATGAAGTCAGAAGTCTTGATTGTAAAAGGCTTATTGAAAATGGTGATCTTGAATCATTTGACTTTAAAAATGATATTATTAGGGCAAAATTCACATTTAAAGATTTAATTGAAGATGAAAAGGAATACATGCTTGTTATTAAGCTTACTAATGGTGATGGTAACGTTATTGATTATTATGCAAGAATCATCAATACAACAGAGCTCTCACTTGTAGATAAGATTAATTTCTGCACATATTTTTCAGAGACAACCTTTGATCAGGGTAAGGCACCTGAATTAAAGAAATACATGGAATCAAATGCCTATGGCGATAACTCAAGTTATGGATATGTAAATATTCACTCAAGCTATAATCAGTTATCCTGGGGAACATTAGCACCTATTGTTATGGGTGAGAAAAATATAAATATTATTTCTATTGATTCTCTGAATGCATGTATTGAACTTTTATACAGAGTAAGAATAAAAAATGAACTGTATAACGTTAAGGAATATTTCAGAATAAGAAAAGGTACAGAGAGAATGTACCTTATGGAATATGAGAGAACAATGAATCAGATTATTAACAACGAGTCAAATGCTGTTGTTAATAATAAAATAATTAACGGAATAGTTAATGAGCCTGTTAAGGTATCAGAAAGCCCTAATGATTCAATAGTTGCGTTTGTTCAGGAAAATTCATTATTCAGCTTTAATACGGGTTCAGGAAATATAGCAAGAGTGTTCAGTTTTAGAGATGAAAAGAACGATGACGAGAGAGTAAATTATAATGCGTCAGATATTAAGGTAATGTCCATTGATGAAGCAGGAAATGTAACATTTTTAGTATATGGTTATATGAATAGAGGTTTCCATGAAGGTCAAGTTGGTGTTGCGCTTTACTATTATGATGCAGTTGTAAATACAATTGAGGAACAGTTATTTATTCCTTATAGAAAATCATACGAGATTCTTAAAAAAGATATAGAGAAGCTGTCATATATCAACACAAGAGGGAAAATGTATGTGCTTCTTGATAGTTCGGTTTATAGTATAAACCTCGAATCAAAGGAAACAGAAACTGTTGCTAAAAATCTTGATGAGACAAGATTTGTTTCGTCAAATGATAATTCAATTATTGCATGGCAGACAGGTAATGGAATTGCTGATTTAAACAGCCTTCAGTTCTATTCATTAAATAAAATAACTCCTGAAGTTATGAATGCTCCAGCAGGTAATATCATTATGCCGCTTGGATTTATTGGTAATGATCTTGTATATGGTACTGCACTTATTTCTGATATAACTACTGATACTGTGGGACGTACCATTATTCCTATGAGAAAAATTACTATTGAAGATATAAAGGGAAATATTCTTAAAGAGTATGAGAAAGAGAATGTTTACATTTCAGGTGTTGAAATCAATGATGAGATGATAGTTTTAGAAAGACTGTCAAAGGATGAAGAAGAAAAATACTATGACATTGATCCGGATCAAATATTAACAAGTGATATAGAATCTGCAAATGACAATATTTACACATCTGTTGTAACTGATGAAATGGAAACAACGCATCAAATTGTCCTTGCAAAGGAAGGAAACTACGATTCTGTTAAAGTTCTTACTCCGAAGGAAGTTCTTTATGAGGAAGATAGAAATATTGAATTTACAGATAGAGACAATAAATCAAGATATTTTGTATATGCAAAGGGTGAAATGGAAGATGTATATACAGATGCATCTGCTGCTGTTGTAAGGGCTGAGGAGTTGTTTGGTGTTGTTGTAAATAAAGATATGGATTATATATGGGAAAGTGGCAATAGAAAGTCAAAGACAAGGATTGAAACATTTAGTGATACTACCCCACTAACAGAAGAGCAGATTATGGCTGGTATTACGCCAGTTGTAGTATGTCTTGAGAGTATGCTTGAATATAAAGAAGTATATAAAGATGTCGATACTTTACTTAGGGGACAGGAAACAGTGCTTTCTGTACTTAATGAAAATATAGATGGTGAAGTTCTAGACTTAGCAGGATGCTCTTTAGATAGTGTTTTATACTACGTAAATAGAGGATATCCTGTTATGGCAATAGGTAATGGAAGCGATGCAGAAATAATCGTAGGATATGATAGTAAAAACACTATTTTATATAATCCATTATCAGGAGAAGTGTTTAAGAAAGGAATTAATGATTCGACAGCATACTTTAATTCTTTAGGAAATAAATATGTTACATATGTTGATTAATTATTGGAGGAATTATGAACGTACTTGATACAGAATTTTTAAAAGGATTTGCAAAGCTTGCAAATGATGGATGGCTCCATAACTTTCACGAAAGAAATGGTGGTAACCTTTCATACAGAATGAAAAAAGAAGAAGCAGAAAGCGTCAAAGAATGCTTTAATGCAAAGGAATGGAAAGAAATTGGAGTGAGTGTTCCTGCCCTTGCAGGCGAATATTTTTTAATGACAGGTTCAGGTAAGTTCTTCCAGAATATTCAGGATGATCCAGAAGCAAATGTATGTATTATTGAAGTAGATGATAAGGGTGAAAAATACAGACAGGTATGGGGCCTTAAAAATGGTGGAAAGCCAACATCTGAGCTTCCTAGCCATCTTATGAATCTTGAAGTTAAAAAGAAAATAGACGATAAATATAGAGTAGTATATCATGCTCATCCAGCAAATATTGTGGCTCTTACTTTTGTGCTTCCTTTAACTGATGAAGCTTTTACAAGAGAGCTTTGGGAAATGATTACAGAATGTGCAATGGTATTCCCATCTGGTCTTGGTGTTGTTGAATGGATGGTGCCAGGCAGCATGGAGGTGGCTATTGCAACTTCAGAAAAAATGAAGAGTTACGATGCAGTTGTGTGGGCTCATCATGGTTTATTTGCTGCAGGCGAAGATTTTGATTTCACATTTGGTCTTATGCATACAATTGAAAAGGCAGCAGAGGTTTTAGTTAAAGTAAAATCAATGGGTGGAAAGCAGCAGACAATGTCTGTTAAAAATCTTAAAGACTTAGCAAAGGATTATGATTTAGTACTTCCAGAGAAGTTTTTAAAGTAGGCTAATTTAGTAGTAATTAATTACAATATAAGGCAGAAAATGATTAAAACATTATACACAAACAATTTGGGAATTTTAATAATCACAAAGGATATTATTTCAGCCTGTAGAGCGCAGAATTACAATAAAGTGGCAAGACTTTTTAAGGATTGGACTGCAAGAGTGTCTACACTTGCTACAAATATTGCAGCTAATGGGGATATATTTAACCAGGATGGAAGTAATGCATATGCAAATCAGCTTATGCTTACTATAAGTGATGTGCTTAAGGCACAGGAGCAGGAAGATTATATTCTTGAAGCAGATATTCTTGAAGTAAATATGATTCCGCTTATTTATGCTATGCAGGATTTGTTAAAAGAGACAGCAGGGGATGAAGATTTATCTGATTATTTTGATTTAAATATAAGTGTTCTGCGAGAATTAAATAATGAACTGGCTGTCCTGATTGATGGATATAAAGATAATGTGTATAAAAGTAACAAATCATATGTGGTTGAATCAACTGCCAGTGGATTTGCAACACTAAAGATAGAATCAGCTTCAGAATCGTTTTATATGGAAGGAAATATTGACCCATACAGAGATTCGATAAACTTATTTGATAATTATTATGATGTAAATGCAGAGAGCTATATTGTTTTAGGCTTAGGACTCGGTTATCTTGCTTGTGCCATAAGTAAGAAGGTTCAGGACGCAGTACCAGTTACAATTTACGAGCCGGACATCAGAGTAATATATGCAGCTCTAGGAAACGTGAATCTTAGTTATATGTTAGGATATGGATACAAAATAGTTTATGATCCTGATTTAACAAAATTTGCTGCGCATATTAAGGAAAAATCCGACAAAGATATATTGATAATGCACCATCCATCAATTAGAAATATTCAGGATGAAAATCTTAAAGATAAGCTTGAAGCAATATTTGTTCAGGACGCATCTATTAGAAATCAGATGTTTGACATGATTACAAACTTTAAATCAAATATTAAAAATTGTAATCATTATGTAGATGAATTAAAGGATAAAATAGCTGGAAAAGATGTATATATAATAGCAGCAGGACCATCACTTGATGAAAATGTAAGCTTATTAAAAAATAAGCCAGAAAATTCAGTTATTATCGCTGTTGGTCGTGTGTTTAGAAAGCTTTATAATGCTGGAATTAGTGTTGATTATGTTGTGTTCTTAGATTCTGCTGACCGAATTTATGGACAGTATAATGGTCTTGAAGAAACAGGAATTCCACTTCTTATAGCATCAACCACATACAGAAAATTTGCTGTTAATTCAAAGGCTGATAAGTATCTTATTTGTCAAAATGGAATGACAGAAGCTGAAGAATATGCAAAGAAAAATGGATTTAATACATATAATACAGGTGGATCAGTTGCAACAATAGCTTTTGATATAGCAATTTCTCTTGGAGCAAAACGTGTTATTACAATTGGACTTGATTTAGCATATTCAGAGAGTAAGACTCATACAGATGGGGCATATGGTAACAGCATCTCAGATGCAGTAGGTCTAATTAAAACAAAAGGCCAGGATGGAAAAATGTTATTTACAACAAAGGCCATGGACATATATAGAATCTGGTTTGAGGATAGAATAAAGGATGCCGTTGCAAGTGGTGTTAATACTGAATTTATAAATGCGACAGAGGGTGGAGCGCTTATTAGCGGTATGATAAATAAGAAATTATCTGACGTTCTTAAAGGCTAAACAATTGTAGTTTAAAAGCCGATATATACTTTATATAACAAGATTTTTAATAAAATAAATCATATTGTTTACGTCATAAAGACAGAAAAAAGAATTACGGGGGTAAGATATGTCTAGTAAGATTTTTGATGATTTAATTATATTTGAAATGGCAAACAGCCATCAGGGAAGTGTTGAACATGGTATCAACATTATTAAAGCCATGGGAAAAATTGCCAGAAAGTATAATGTAAAGGCAGCAGTTAAGCTTCAGTATAGAGAGCTTGATTCATTTATTCATCCAGATTTTAAGGATAGAACAGACGTAAAGCACATCCCAAGATTCATGAGCACAAGACTTAATTATGAGCAGTTTTCTGAGCTTGTAAATGCAGTCAGAGAAGAAGGCATGATTACAATGAGTACTCCTTTTGATGAAGCAGGAGTTGACTGGTGTATGGATCAGGGTCTTGATATTATTAAAGTTGCCAGCTGCTCATCACTTGACTGGCCACTTCTTACAAAGCTTGCAAAGACTAAGAAACCTCTTATTATTTCTACAGGCGGTAAGACAATAGAAGATATTGATAAGATTTATAATTTCTTTTCGCATAAAAATTGTGATTTCTCATTCCTTCACTGTATTGCAGAGTATCCTGCACCACTTGATGGAATTCAGCTTGATTTCATCGATAAGATGAATAAAAGATACCCAGATATTACAATTGGTTATTCAGGACATGAAGACCCAGACAATAACATGGTTGCTATGATGGCAATCGCTAAGGGTTCTAAGATTTTAGAGCGCCACGTTGGACTTCCTACAGAAACAATTACACTTAATGCATATTCTATGAATCCGGAGCAGGCAGATAAGTGGGTTGAATCTATTGTTACAGCACGTCAGATGTGCGCCCTTAAGAAAGAGGGAAAGAAGTATGTAAGCCAGGCAGAAATAGACTCACTTCGTTCACTTATGCGTGGTGTTTATGCAAAGCGTGATATCACAGAAGGTCAGATGTTAACCTTTGATGATGTATTCTTTGCTATGCCGTGTGGTGAAAATCAGATGACAAGTGGTGATTTCAAGGAAGGAAAGATTTTTGCCACAAAATCATATAAAGCAAACGAAGAAATAAAGGAAAAAGCACCTATTACAGGTATTGGAATTGTAAGAACAGCAATTCATGATGCAAAGGGTATGCTTTACGAGGCAGGAATTGCTCTTGGTAATGATTTTGAAGTAGAGCTTTCTCATCATTATGGACTTACACATTTCAGACAGCAGGGTGCAATTATTATAAATATTATTAATCGTGAATACTGTAAGAAATATATTATTGTTCTTCCAGGTCAGAAGCATCCAATGCATGCTCACAGAGTAAAGGAAGAAACATTCCAGTTATTATATGGCGATCTTGAAGTCCAGATTGAAGGTCAGGAGTCAAGAATAATGAAACCAGGTGATATGCAGACAGTTCTTCGTGGTGAGTTCCATGCATTTTCATCAGTAAATGGTGGTATTTTTGAAGAGGTTAGTACTCAGCATATGAAGTCTGACTCATACTATAAGGATCCACAGATTGCATCACAGGATCCAATGGAGAGAAAGACATATCTTAAGAAGTGGTAGAAATAATGGAAGTTTTAGCTGTTATTCCCGCTCGTAGCGGTTCAAAAAGTGTTGTAGATAAAAATATACGACTAATTGGTGGTAAGCCAATGATAGCGCATTCTATTAAGCATGGTCTTGACTCTAAGCTTATTAACAGAGTAATCGTTAGTACAGATAGTGAAAAGTATGCAGAAATAGCAAAAGAGTATGGTGCAGAAATTCCATTCATAAGGCCTGCAGAGTATGCTACGGATACAGCTCTTGATTTTGATGTATTTTATCATGCCCTGACTTTTCTTCGCGATAAAGAGGGCTATGTTCCGGATATTGTAGTGCAGCTTCGTCCTACATATCCAATAAGACGAATAAGTGACATCGATAACATGATTAAATATATAGCTGAGCACAAAGAGGTTGATTCGATGCGTTGTATTGCGCCAGCTACTGAAGTGCCATATAAGATGTGGCTTATAAATAATGATGATGGTAAAAATAAGCCAAATGGAACGGTATTTGATATTAATCCTTTAATGACAGATATTCCAGAGTGCTACAATATGCCTCGTCAGCAGTTGCCAAAAGCGTATTATCAGAATGCCTGCATAGATGTGATCCGCACAAGTGTTATCTTAGAGAAGAAATCAATGTCCGGAACAAACATCGCAGGGTATGTTATGGATGAGAATTTCGATATAGATACGGAAGAGGAATTTAAGAAGGCGGAAGCTAGAATTGCTATACAGTAGGTATACAGTGGGGACGCTTCTTTTGTCATATGCAGTGTCCCTTTGTACTAAATTAAAATATATAGAAATGAAATATCCTGTACTGATTATGTACAGGATATTTTTTATATAAAAAAGTTGATTATTTGTCACAAAATCACGCAAAAAAGGTTAAGTAATACAAGATATTGGTCGATATAGTTTACGTAAGTTAATAACATATTTTACAGGGAAGTATAGATATGATTTCGGTAACACATAACATGCTTGCGATGAACGCAAACAGGCAATATGGAATAGTGCTTGGTGGCAGACAAAAGTCTACAGAAAAGCTTTCAAGTGGCTATAAAATAAACAGAGCCGCAGATGATGCAGCTGGCCTTCAGATATCTGAAAAGATGCGTTCACAGGTACGCGGGCTCAATCAGGGATCAGATAATGTTCAGGATGGCATTAGTCTGGTGCAAATCGCAGACGGAGCATTAGCAGAGGTTAATGACATGCTCCATCGTATGACCGAACTTTCAGTTAAATCAGCAAACGGTACTAATACAACTGCAGATCGTCAGGCTATCCAGCATGAAATTACTCAGATAATATCAGAAATTGATAGAATCCATCAGTCAACAGAGTTTAATACTATGAAGCTGTTTGATGGAAATGTTGCAAAGCTTGGGGGAAAACAGGCTGACATTGGCCCAGTAAAATGCAAATCAACAGCCGATGGTAAAATGGCAGAAACATTTAGTGGAAAAGCAGCGGCAATAGTAGATTTCAGTAGTGTCAATTCAAAAAATATAGGACAATTGGACGGCAAATATTTTTCTTTTGATTGTCCATTAGGTTGTGGAGAAACATTTAAATTTAACTTTGTTAATAGTGGTGGAAGTCAATTTGTTACTAATACAAGGACAAAACATGAGTATCAAATAGATATATCTACACTTAAATCAGGAAGTGAACTTGTTAATGAGATATATAATACAGTTGAAAATGCGTATAATATAGCAGCTACAGATTATGCAAATGGATATGTTGATCCTGTTACTCCTGGTGGTTCATATTATAATGGTGGATTTGGTAATATTAATTCCGGAGCTAAAACACCAGGTGTTCCTGTAGGGCATTATATAGGATTAGCAAAGGATGGAGCTGATAAATTAGTAATCTACAGTGCTAGTAGTTCAAAGGGTGGAGTAGATACAAAGGCTCTTGTTAGTCCTCCTGTTGAGCTAGGAAAAATGAAACCTTTCTGGATTCAGGCATCAGGTGTTCCAGGCGATGGTCTTCAGATAGAAGTTGAAAAAATGAATGCCGAATATATTGGCATTAGCGATGTTGATGTGTCTACGCTTGAAGGCGCTAGGGAGTCTATTGATAAAATAGTAAATGCTGGTGATATGATCAGTGCTATGCGTAGTAAGCTTGGTGCATTCCAGAATCGTATGGAGCATACATATGCAAATAACGAAAATAAGGCTGAGAATACACAGGCTGCAGAGTCTCGTATTAGAGATACTGATATGGCTACAGAGATGGTTCAGTTCACAAAGAGTAACATCTTAGCTCAGGTAGGCGAATCAATGTTGGCTCAGGCTAACCAGAGTAATCAGGGCGTATTAAGCTTACTTGGTGGCTGATAAAGTTTAAATGATTATATAGATATTAGACATACCCGGATATCATTCGATGTCCGGGTATTTTTATGCAATAATAAATCCCAGGTGAACTCACCCGGGATCTACTAAACTATGCTTTATCTATTTATAAATTAACCCTGTAACAGGCTTAATACTCCTTGTGGCTGGCTATTTGCCTGGGCTATCATAGACTCTCCAACCTGTGTGAGGATATTGTTCTTAGAAAGCTTTACCATTTCAGATGCCATATCAGTATCTCGTATCTGTGACTCAGCTGCTGTAGTATTTTCTACAATATTATCAAGATTTGCAATTGTATGCTCAAGTCTATTCTGAACAGCACCGTAGTAGCTTCTAACCTTTGATACTCTTGCAATGGCATCATTTACAACCTGCATTGAATCCTGTGCCTTTTCCTGAGTAGAACAGTCAACTTCTTCATAATTAAAGATTGAATCTGCAGACATATTAAATCTTTTAAGTAAAATCTGCTGATATGGTGAGTTAGCAGCACCAACCTGAAGTATTAAATCATCTCCATTGTCATATGGTCTGCCACTACCCATTCCTGCCATTTTCGCTCCAGGAATCAGGCCTGCACCAAATGCAGTTGTAACTGATTTGTGATCTTTATCAACAGCATATAATGAGCTTGATGTTGAGAAGCTTGCCGGATTAAATACAGTTGCCTGAGAATCTGATAAACTACTTCCATCAAGAAGTGAGCCTGCACCAGAGCCTGTTGCAGTTAATATATTCTTAATATCATTAACTAATGTCTGATTTCCACTTTTAAATTTATTCTGAAATTCCGCAAAGGTTTTATAGGCACCATTAGTTACGGTATTTATGGCGGCATCAGGATCTATTGGATTACCAGCAAGAGACTGCTTAGTCATCTCATCAAATAACTTATTTAATCCATCACGTATGTTCTTACCTGTATCAGTATTGCTATATCCCTGTGCTTTTGCAATCTCAGCACCAAGAGACATTGTTGCAAGATAACCTGCTCCGTATGGGTTACTTCCAATCTGACTCATAAAGCTTTTTATACTAGCGTCACTGGAACTACCATTTAGATGTACCCATCCGCCATCACCGCTGGCAGTCTGTGCAGCACCTTCGACGAACCATTTTGGAAATTTATCATTACCTATCATTTTTGATGTAAGTGTGTCATACATTAATACATGAGTCATTTCATGAGCTATTGTTGCAGCTAAATCTTCTTTTTTAGAAGTATAATTAGATGCGTTATAGTCAGATGAGTCAATATTAAGCTTATACTCCATTTGTGATGAAACACTGTTCCAACTCATTGAAAGGGCGGCAGAGGCAAGTGTACCACTGGATCCGTCTATATTTGCAATATTAAGACCAATTTTAACGTTTGATGATGCATTAAATAGACCTGGGTATGTATCTGCAAGTCTTGAAACTGCATTTTGCGCCGCAGCTACAATATAATTAGCAAAATCGAGGTCATAGCTTGTAGCTGCACCGTCCTGAGTAGCAGTAACTGCAGCAGGTAATCCTGTTCCATCATTTCCTACATACTCAAGTTCAATATTATAGTCATTAATTTTAAGCTTAGCACTAGGTCCCACATTAAAGTTTTCTTCTGGAGAATGTGCATTATCACAGAATGTAGGAATAGTGTTAAACTCAGATGACTGGTGAACTCTGTTTATTTCATTTGTTAACTGTGTGATTTCTTTCTGAATTGCATCTCTGTCAGCTGTTGTGTTAGTACCATTTGAAGCTTTAACTGTAAGCTCAACCATTCGATCAAGCATTGTATGTACTTCTGTAAGAGCACCGTCAGCTATTTGTATAAAAGAAACGCCGTCCTGAGCATTATCAGAAGCCTGTGTAAGACCTCTAATCTGAGAACGCATTTTTTCTGATATTGTAAGACCTGCAGCATCATCTGCAGCTCGATTTATTTTATATCCTGAGCTAAGTTTCTCAGAATTTTTTACTCTGTCATTTGTAATAACCTTGTACTGCCTCTGTGCGTTCATGGCAGTCATGTTATGTGTTAAAACCATTTTGTCCCCTGATTACTTCTTAAAATGTAGGATTATTCATTAATCCTTCCACTATATATATCCCCTTATATACCTAGTCCCCACTAGATACATAGAGTATATCGGCATGGTTTGTTCCATATATTAGTCATTTTGTGACATTTTTTACAAATAAATATATACATAATCACAAATGCCTTTTTGTTGTATTTTTGAGTGAAATTTTGATAAAATAACCTTTGTAAGATAGTTCGGAAGAAAGAGAGTGTAAACTCTAGTTACGGCGAAAGCCGAATTTATTTTTGGAGGATAGAAACATGTATGGTACATGGTGGTCTTTAGTTCCGCCCGTTGTTGCGATTTTACTCGCACTCATTACAAAGGAAGTGTATTCTTCTCTTTTCTGTGGAGTTTTACTTGGAGCATTATTTACAGCAAACTTCGCACCATGGGGAACATTCGACACTTTATTTACTACAATGACATCAAGCATTGATATGAACATCATCATTTTTGATGTATTACTTGGAATGATTATTGTTCTTATGCAGAAGTCAGGTGGTTCAGCAGCCTATGGTAACTGGGCTTCAAAGAGAATCAAGTCAAAGGCATCAGCACTTCTTGCTACAACAGGACTTGGTGTTCTCATTTTCGTAGATGACTATTTTAACTGCTTAACAGTAGGTTCTGTTATGAGACCTGTTACAGATAAGTATAAGGTTTCAAGAGCAAAGCTTGCATATATTATTGATGCTACAGCAGCTCCTATTTGTATTATTGCTCCTATTTCAAGCTGGGCAGCAGCAGTTAACTCATACGTTCCTGAGGATAGTTCACTTACAGGATTCCAGCTTTTCTTAAGCACAATTCCATTTAACCTTTATGCATTACTTACACTTTTAATGGTAATTTTAGTAATTGTATTAAGAGTTGACTTTGGTCTTATGAGAAAGCATGAAGAGAATGCTGTTAAGGGTGATCTTTTCACATCAGGTGGTGATGAATTTAAGGGAATGGATGATCTTGCAGATAAGGTAAATCCTAATGGTAAGGTTATTGATCTTGTACTTCCTGTACTTGTAATGATTGCAGCTGCAATTGGTGGAATGATTTATACAGGATTTTTAGATGGTGCTGACAATGCAGTAGATGCATTTGCTAACTGTGATGCAGAAATGAGCCTTATTTTTGCAACAATGGTTGCAATCATCTTCATGGCATTCCTTTACCTTCCAAGAAAGGTTGTTTCATTTAAAGAGTTCATGAGTTCACTTGTAGAAGGTGCAAAGCTTATGCTTCCTGCAATTCTTATTCTTACATTTGCATGGACACTTAAGGGAATGGGTGATAACCTTGGAATCGCTGAATTTGTAAATGGTACAGTTGGAAGCAATGCTACAGCAAGTATCTTTATTCCAGCTATTATGTTTGGTATTGGTTTATTCCTTGCATTCTCAACAGGAACATCATGGGGAACATTTGCAATCCTCGTTCCTATCGTTGTCTCAATGTTTGCAGCTTCAGATGAAAAGATGATGGTTATTGCAGTTTCTGCAGTTTTAGCAGGTGCTGTTTGTGGTGACCATGTTTCACCTATTTCAGATACAACTATCATGTCATCTTCAGGTGCACAGAGTAACCACATTAACCATGTTCAGACTCAGATGCAGTATGCAATGATTGTTGCAGTTGTTTGTGTAATTGGTTACATTATCGCCGGCCTTACAAAGAGCAGCTTAATTACTCTCTTAATTAGTGCAGCATTATTAGTAGTAATTCTTCTTTATATTAAAAAGAAGAATCCACCTGTTGAAGGATAAACGTGTAAATTAGTAGATAATGTTTATTTTAAGAGCAAGATGCTACGGTGTCTTGCTCTGTTGTTTAAAAATAGCGAAAAATATAAAAAATGAAAAAATTAATTGAAGTTCCATATATTGATCAAACTAAAAATTGGCCAACAGGCTGTGAAAGCGTGTCAACGGTAATGCTATTAAATTACCTTGGACTTGACATTTCGGTTGATGGTTTTATTGAAAGCTGTCTTATTAAAGAGCCTATGATAAATAAAGATGGCAAGCTTTTTGGCCCAAATCCAAGACTTAAATTTGCAGGAGATCCAAAGGATCCAGATTCCTTTGGTGCCTATGCTCCTGTCATTGTTGATGCTTTGGATGTTGCGTTTTCAAAGAATGAGAAGTTATCAGATAAAATCGCTGTAGATTTAACTGATGCTACAATGAAAACACTTATTACAGAATTTATTGATAATGATAAGCCCGTTATTTTCTGGGCAAGTATTGACTTAAAAGAGACTATAAAAGGGCCTGAGTGGACTGTTAGTGACACAGGTGAAAAATTTGAGTGGATATCTAATGAGCATTGTATGTTATTTGTTGGATATGATGATGACAAATATTATTTCAATGATCCATGGCACAATCACGGTGTAGTCGGATACGATAAGGAGCTTGTTGAAAAACGTCACGCTGAGCAGATGAGCATGGCAGTTTCTTATTTATAAACCAGAAAATGTATGCAATTTTAAATATTATGCATTTTATGATAAAATGGAAGTGATGTTTAAAATTTTGAGAAGGAAGAGGAGATAAATGTTTAAGAAATTATTTAAATCAGCAGTAGCAATGTTACTTGCAGGTGTAATGGTATTTTCCGTTTCAGTAGAAGCAAAAGCAGCAACACCATTAAGATATGGTATTGATGTTTCATATCATCAGGGACCTATTAACTGGAGTGCTGTTAAATCAAGCGGTGTTCAGTTTGCAATAATTAGAGCAGGAAGCTTTAAGAGTGGAACAGATGCTTATTTCCACCAGAATATGAAGGGTGCTATCGCAGCAGGACTTCCTGTTGGTATTTATGTATATTCATACGCAACAACTCCTGAAATGGCAGCTAATGAAGGCTTATTTGCTGTTTCAGTAGCAAAGGATTATCCTGTATCACTTCCAATTGCTTATGATATTGAGGATGCATATCACGTTGGTATGACACCTGATCAGTTACAGACGCTTGTTAATTCATTCTGTAACACAGTTTCAGCATATGGTTATTATCCAATGGTTTATTCAAGTAAAAACTGGTTCTTAAATCGTATTGGACAGGTTTCATGGGATACATGGGTTGCACAGTATAATACAGCATGTAACTACCCATATCCATATACATTCTGGCAGTGCACATCATCAGGTTCTGTAGCTGGTATTAATGGAAGAGTAGATATGGATTACCAGTTTAAGGATTATTCGGCAGTTATTCCTGCAAATGGATTTAAGAAATCTGGCGGAAAGACATTCTATATGGAAAACTACATGATGCATAGAGGATTCCTTACAACAGGTGGTGCTACATACTACTTCGATCCATTATTCGGTATCATGCAAACAGGTCTTGTAGCTACAGATAAGGGTACATGTTACTTTGGTGAGGATGGAAAGATGCAGACAGGTGCTGTTAAGATTGGTGACTTCCAGTTCTACTTTGATCCAAAGACAGGTGTTCTTGCACCAAATGTATCTGTAAAGATTGGTAAGAAGGATTATATTACAAATGCAATGGGTGTACTTATGGAAGTACCAGAAATGCCAGCTGTGCCAGTAGTTCCTGTTTTACCATTACCAGATGCTACAGCTGTTCAGCAGTAATAGTAATATAGATAAAGATAGACACGCATGAAAAAATATAGTCCTGTTTGTAACATACTTGGAGTTGATGTATCAGTTACAAGTATGAAAGAAACAATAGAATATATTACAAATAACCTGCCCAGTATCAAGGGCAGGTATATTTGTGTGTCTAATGTTCATACAGTTGTTACGGCTCACGATGATAAGAAATATTTAAATGTTCAGAATAATGCAGTAATGGTTTTACCTGATGGTAAGCCACTTTCAGTATTACAAAAAAGACGTGGTTTTAAGAATGCTATGAAGGTTTCAGGACCAGATTTAATGCCTGAAATATTCGAGCTTTCAAATGACCCAAATAAAAAGCAGTATACACATTATTTCTACGGATCAACCCCAGATACACTAGTTAAGCTTAGAAATAATCTTGAGAAGAAATATCCAAATCTTCAAATAAAGGGTATGTATTCACCTCCGTTTAGAGAGCTTACTGAAAAAGAGGATGAAGATATTATTAATATGATAAATGAAGCTGATGCGGATTTCCTCTGGGTAGGACTTGGTGCTCCAAAACAGGAATTCTTTATGGCTAATCACCAAAATGTCATTAACTCCCTGATGCTAGGTGTTGGGGCTGCATTTGACTTCCATGCGGGAACAGTTAAGCGTGCACCAAAATGGATGCAAAAAGTTGGAGCTGAATGGTTATATAGATTGTTACAGGATCCAAAGCGTCTATGGAAAAGATATGTCACTACAAATTCGAAATTTATGTGGTATGTATTCTCTAAAAAATAAAAAACATGATTCGCTCAGTCTCTTCGAAAAGTCGCGAACCATGTTTTTATTTTTTATACTAAATCACCAAGGACTATATTTTATTTCGAATTTGTGATTTCCCTTCGAAATAGGTATTCCAAGAAGCCCATCTAAGATTTTTTCTGGTTTAATGATTTGTCCATCAACTATACACTTCCATGAGTCATCATATGGAATAGAGAAGGCAATGTAGCCTTCTTTTTTTATACTAGCATCCCCTGTAAGGTGTGAACTTTTGATTTCTACTAAGTTAACAGTTCCAAGTGACATTGCTGTATCATGCCATTTTGCAATATCATTGAGATTTTCCTCATAGAAGAATGAATCATTAACGACAAGGGAATCACCTGTTAAAAGCACCTTTATATTAACGTCTTCTCCAGTTTTAAATGCACCAAGTGGCTTTATGTTCCATCTTATATCTGAAAAATAGTTATCACTGTCAAAGTCGTTTATTAGTATTCTTGCACCCTGAATTTCAGGCGCTGTCAAATAAAGATAAAGATTATTATCACCTGACATTGTTATTTCATATTCAAGATAGGCATCTTCATTTTCATCTATCTTTGTATATGTATCACCATCTACTGAAAGATTAACAGGGTTCATAGTAAATTTAGCAGGAGTATAAATATCCTTGCTATAGTCAAAGCATTTTATAAGCTTATTTTGATTATCAAACAGGTATTTATCTGAAAGTTCAACATCCTTTGCATCTGTATTAACTACAAACGCTAAAGGAAGCGCCATGTCATTTTTAAATGCATAGGCATCTTCATTATTATTTACTGCAAAATCAGAGTATCCTTTAATATTTGTATCAAATCGTGAAATAAAATATTTTACTCCAAGGAAACAGTCCGTAAATACAGTTGCACCCTGATTATAAAATGCATATCGCTCATGCGCTCTAAGCCCCATTTTTGCAATATACTTTCTAACAGAGTCATCTTCACATGAGCTATAGTGAGATAGCCCCTTGTAATTAAGTAACATTGCATCATTCATAGAATAATCAAAATCTTTTTCGATTCTATAAAGTGAATTATCACGGTTTTTAATTTCATCTATTAAAGGTTCAACTCTTTCTACATAGCCAGAAAATTCACTGTATTCAGTAAGTCCTGAGCTTTTTAGTGAAATAACTGTATTAAGGCATAAATCAAGACAGCATATAGCAAGTAAACCAATAAAAACAGGCTTTTTGTTAAATGGTTCATCTACGTAGCCTTTGCTTCCTATGTACAAAATAAGGAATGAAATAAGAAATGCGAATCTGTGAGCAAATCCCTCTGGCTCGTTAAAACCATGCCATACAACATCAAGAACATTTATATACGTACAAATAAGCATAAATGACAAAAATATGATAGAAGAGATTTTTTCTTTTATGCTAATCTTTTTATTGAATAAATAAATGGCAATGAATAGTACAGGTATGATTCCTACATAAATATATGGAAGTGAATCGTTTCCAAGATTTCCACGAAATGCTCCTGGCAGGAACTGCCTTATTAATCCTTTAAGTGGATAGCATTTATTTATGCTCATCTTTAAGCTTGATGGGGCGTCTTTATAACCTGAAAGTGCTTTTATTGTTGGGATTATTGTTATGAGATTAATAATTACAGAAACAATGGATGCTACTGCAAAGGAAATAAAGCTTTCTAGTATTGATTTTATATTCTCTTTTATTTTGTAATTATTTGCTAAAGTGATTTCATATATGAAGAATAAGGCACTGAAAATACAAATCATATAACTAAGATAATAGTTACAGAATATTGCAAGGGTAAGTGTCACTACATATAAGTAGAAATCGCGGAAGTTATTAATTATCTTCTTTATTCCAAGCATTATTAATGGAAGAAGGATAAAGCTGCAGAAATATATGCTTAGGGAAAAATATGCAAATACCATTCCCATAAGAGCGTATGATGTTGAGAAAATAAGTTTTCCAGGGTTTTCTTTAAAGAAGATAGAGGCAGTTAATCCCATGAGCCCTATTTGTACTGTGTACATAATGAACATTCCAAGTGGAATATTCTTAGTTGAAAAAGGAACTAATATTAATAAAAATGGATTCTGCAAATAGTATGAACAAAATGAGAGGAAGTCTCCTCCAAGGTTTTTACTGAATGTATAGAAGAAATCATTTGGACCTGTAATTACTGTTCTAAAATATGAGTAAAATGCTGCAAACTGGGAATCTGCATCGTTACATAAAACTGACATATTGCCAAAAGGATATATTCCAATTATAATTGCCGAAAAGGCAAAAATAATAATAGGTAAAATAAAGGCTAAGACATATGAAATTATATTCTTTTTACTGTTTTTCATAGGTCGATTTTATCACGAATGGAGGATATATGGAAAGTTCAAAAGTATATTACACAAGCTTTAAAACAACAATGAATGAGAATCTTCTTCAGAAGCTTCACAGACTCATGAAAACAGCAGGTTTTGAAGATATTGATTTTAATGAAAAATTTACTGCTATAAAGATACATTTTGGTGAGCTTGGAAACTTAGCATTCCTTCGTCCAAACTATGCAAAAGTAGTAGCAGATTATGTTAAAGAGCTTGGTGGAAAGCCATTCCTTACAGACTGTAATACATTATATGTAGGTAGCAGAAAGAATGCTCTTGATCATATTGAGACAGCATATTTAAACGGTTTCTCTCCATTATCAACAGGTTGTCAGGTTATCATTGCAGATGGACTTAAGGGAACAGATGAAACAATCGTTCCAATAGATGGTGATTACGTTAAAGAGGCAAAGATTGGTCATGCAGTAATGGATGCAGATGTTTTTATTTCTCTTAACCATTTTAAGGGTCATGAAATGGCAGGTTTTGGCGGTGCTATTAAAAATATTGGTATGGGATGTGGCTCAAGAGCAGGTAAGATGGAACAGCATTGTCAGGGTAAGCCACATGTAGACCAGTCAGAATGTGTAGGTTGCGGTGCTTGTCTTAGAATTTGTGCTCACGAAGGCCCAGAAATTGCTAATGGAAAAGCTACAATTAATCATGATAAATGTGTAGGATGTGGACGTTGTCTTGCTGTATGCCCTAAGGATGCAATTGCTGCAGATTTTGCTGATTCAATTGCACTTCTTAACTACAGAATGGCTGAATATGCATATGCAGTATGTAAAGACAGACCTACATTCCACATTTCACTTATTTGTGATGTATCACCTAACTGTGACTGTCATTCAGAGAATGACATTCCTATTATTCCAAATATTGGTATGTTAGCAAGCTTTGACCCTGTTGCACTTGATGTAGCATGCGCTGACCTTTGTAATAAGATGCCTGCTATGCCAGGAAGTATTCTTGATGATAATATTAAGGCTCATGTTGATCATCATCATGACCACTCACATGAGAAGGATCATTTCAATATGACACATCCTGATACTGAGTGGAAATCATGCATCGCTCAGGCTAAGAAGATGGGTCTTGGAACAGATGAGTATGAGCTTATTACAATATAAAAATTGATTTGAATATTTAATACTTATTGTAAAAGAAACGTGCACTAAAGAACTCGATGAGAGTATCTTAGGTGCGCGTTTTTTAAATTTGGTATTGCATTTTTAAATATAGGGGTGTATATTATATTCAAACATATGAATAAATGTTCATATATAATTATAAAAACAGGTATGAATGAGACGGATTCATAGAAAGGATAAAATTATGACAAAGACATACAATATCGAGGTTGATTGTGCAAACTGTGCTAACAAAATGGAAGAGGCTGCTAAAAATACAGCAGGTGTAAGCGATTGTGTAGTAAATTTCATGGCGCTTAAAATGAAAGTTACATTTGATGAAGGTGCAGATGACAAGGCAGTTATGAAAGAAGTTCTTAAGAACTGTAAGAAGGTTGAAGACGATTGCGAAATTGAAATCTAAATAATAATACCAAAATTAGATTTGTTTTCTGATATAGGACGGAAAACATGAGGAAATATTATGAATAAGAAGCAGAAAAAAGTTTTAAAAAGAATAATTATTGCAGCAGTGCTGATGGTAGTATTTGGCTTAATTCCAGAAAGTATTCTTCCAGAAATATCTATTCAGGAAGCAGTAGCTGAAACTTCAAGTGTTCTTATATTAAAGGCTGTAATCCGATTCATATTATTTATGATTCCATATATTGTAATCGGATATGACATTTTAAAGAAAGCATTTAAGGGTATAAAAAACAAACAGGTTTTTGATGAGAATTTTCTTATGGCTGTTGCTACAGTTGGTGCTATTGCCCTTGGCGATTATAAAGAAGGCGTAGCAGTTATGCTTTTCTACCAGATTGGTGAATTATTCCAGAGCTACGCTGTTGGAAAGAGTCGTAGAAACATAAGCGAGCTTATGGATATACGTCCTGATTATGCCAATATTGAAAAGGATGGACAGGTTGTTAAGGCTGATCCGGATGAAGTAAAGATTGGCGACATTATTATTGTAAAACCAGGTGAAAAGATACCTATTGATGGAATTATTGAAGAGGGAGAAGCTTCTTTAGATACAAGTGCATTAACTGGTGAAAGCGTTCCACGTTCAGTTCGTGTAGGTGATGAAGTAATCTCAGGCTGTATTAATAATTCAGGTGTATTAAAGATTCGTACTACAAAAGAGTTTGGAGAATCTACAGTTTCAAAGATTCTTGATCTTGTAGAAAATGCAAGTTCTAAGAAATCAAAGTCTGAAAACTTCATTTCTAAATTTGCAAGATATTACACTCCTATAGTATGTTACTCAGCTTTAGCACTTGCTGTTATCCCACCTGTAGTAAGTTTTGTTATTGGCATAAATCCAAACGTATCACAGTGGATTTACAGAGCTCTTACTTTTCTTGTAATCAGCTGTCCATGTGCACTTGTAATAAGTATTCCACTTACATTCTTTGCAGGAATTGGTGGTGCTTCAAGGGCAGGTGTTTTAGTTAAAGGTTCTAATTACCTTGAAGCTTTATCACGAGCAAAAGTTGTAGCAATGGATAAAACTGGAACACTTACAAAGGGAGTTTTCCAGGTTACTGAAATTAAAACAGTAGATAGTAGTATAGATAATGACACATTACTAAAGTATGCTGCATATGCAGAAAGTTTCAGTTCCCATCCAATAAGCATTAGTATTAAAAATGCCTACGGAAAAGAAATAGACCAGTCACTTGTAAGTGATGTTAAAGAAATAGCAGGACATGGTGTTACAGTAACATTCGAAGGAAATGAAATAAGTGTTGGTAATTCAAAGCTTATGAATTCCCTTGGAATAGAATATAAAAAGAGTCCACTAAATGGTACAGTATGTCATGTATCATTAAATAAAGAATATGCGGGATATATTCTTATTTCAGATGTTATCAAGGAAACATCAAAAGCTGCTATAGCTGCGATGAAGTCTGCTGGCATTGTAAAAACTGTTATGCTAACAGGTGATGCTAAGGCTGCCGCGGATTCTATTGCTGCAGAGCTTGGCATTACAGAAGTACATAGTGAGTTATTGCCAGCTGATAAAGTATCTATTGTTGAGAAGCTTCTTTCAGAAAAGAATAGTGATGATGATAAGCTTATATTTGTTGGTGATGGTATAAATGATGCACCAGTTCTTTCAAGAGCCGACATCGGTGTTGCAATGGGTGCTCTTGGATCAGATGCAGCTATTGAAGCAGCAGATGTAGTTTTAATGGATGATGATCCTGTTAAAATTCCTCTTGCTGTTAAGATATCAAGAAAGTGCATGAGAATTGTTTATGAAAACATCTATTTTGCAATAATTATTAAGATTTTATGCTTAGCACTTGGTGCTGTTGGTATTGCAAATATGTGGGTAGCAATATTTGCCGATGTTGGAGTAATGGTTATTGCAGTACTTAATGCAATAAGAGCCCTGAGTGTTAAGAATATGTCATAATTCATAAAGTTGATATAATAGGGCATTTTATCATATAATAGAGCAGTGTATGGTTTTCTATCCACTGCTCTTATTGTTTACTAGTAGAGAGCATTTATTTTGAGGAGAAATCATGAAGACAGAGCATGTTGAAGTGTGTGATTGTAATGAAGTTCATAAAGAGCTTTTAGAAATCGTAAATGAAAAGCTTCCTGATGAAGAGAGCTTATACGATTTAGCTGAGCTATTTAAAGTATTCGGAGATTCTACAAGAATACGTATTTTATTTGTATTATTTGAAGCAGAAGTCTGTGTATGCGATTTGGCAGAGGCTCTTAATATGACTCAGTCTGCAGTATCACACCAGCTTAAGGTTTTAAAGCAGGCAAAGCTTGTTAAAAATAGAAGAGAAGGAAAATCAATATTTTATTCCCTTGCTGATGATCATGTAAGGACGATTATTCAGCATGGTCTTGATCACGTAGAGGAGTAAAACAAGGAGCTAAATATGAAAAAACAGGTAGATTTATTTGTCCCAGGAAGACTTTGTTTATTTGGTGAGCACAGTGACTGGGCTGGAACAAATAAGACATTTAATGCTGGTATTGTACCAGGACGTGCAATCGTAACTGGAACAGAGCAGGGTATATATGGAACGGCTACACCATCAGAAAATTTTGCTGTTTATTCTGATATTTCAGAATATAAGGGAGATTCTTTTGAGTGTCCAATGGATCTTAAGCTTCTTCGCGATACTGCAAATAAGGGTGGATTTTTCTCATATGTAGCTGGTGTTGCGTCATATATTTGTGAGTGGTATCACACAGGTGGAATAGAGCTTCATATTACAAAGATGGATCTTCCAATGAAGAGCGGATTGTCATCATCTGCTGCAATATGTGTTCTTGTTGCAAAGGCATTTAACGAGTTATATGACCTTCGTCTTAATACAATGGGACTTATGAATATTGCATACTGGGGTGAGCTTAGAACACCTTCCCGTTGTGGACGTCTTGATCAGGCCTGCGCTTTTGGTGTTGCACCTGTTGCTCTTAACTTTGATGGTAATGAAATAGATGTTGAAAGAATCACTTTAAAAGCACCTATGCATTATGTATTTGCAGACCTAATGGCTGGAAAAGATACAGTTAAGATTTTAGCTGACCTTAACAGCGCATATCCTTTCCCAAGAAGTGAAGAAGATAAAAGACTTCATGAGGCACTTGGTAAAGATAATAGAGAGCTTACAGAACGTGCTATTAAGTACATGAGTGAGGGTAATGTAGAAGCAATTGGTGCTCTTATGGTAGAGGCTCAGAAGCTTTTTGATGAAAAGGTTGCCCCTATGTCTACAGAGCTTATTGCTCCTGTACTTCATAAAACCCTTAATGATGAAAATATTAAAAAATTAACATATGGTGGTAAAGGTGTTGGTTCTCAGGGTGATGGAACTATTCAGTTCCTTGCAAAGGATGAAGAAACTCAGAAAGAACTTATAGATTACCTTCAGAATACACTTGGTATGACAGCATATCCATTATCACTTAGACCAAAGGCTTCTGTTAAGAAGGCAATTATTCCAGTTGCTGGATTTGGTACTAGACTATATCCATTAACACGTGGCGTTAAGAAGGAATTCTGTCCTGTAATTGATAAGGATGGACTTATGAAGCCAGCAATTCTTGTTCTTCTTGAAGAACTTGATGATATCGAAATAGAAGAAATCTGCATGATTTTAAATAGAGACGAACAGCAGTATTATGAAGATTTCTTCTTTAAATCTCTTCCAAGAGAGCATTTCGAAAAGCTTTCACCAGCTATGCAGAAATATGAGAAGAGAATCGAGAAATTGTCTAGAAAGCTTAAGTTTGTATACCAGGATGAGCAAAAAGGTTTTGGTCATGCAGTATATCAGGCAAAGGACTTTGCTGCAGGAGAGCCAGTATTACTTCTTCTTGGAGATACAATTTATCAGAGTAATAACGGTATTCCATGTACTAAGCAGCTTATTGATACATACGAAAAATATGGAGCTACAACAATAGCGCTTCATACTGTACCAGTTGATCTTGTTGGTAACTTTGGAATATTTGCAGGCGAATGGGAAGATAAGGATGAGGAAGTGCTTAAGCTTGACAGAATAGCTGAAAAGCCTAATAAGATTCAGGCTAAAGAGCAGCTTTGCGTATCAAGTAGAAAGTCTCCTGAAAACTATTATGCGGCATTTGGAAGCTATGTATTAAGACCAGATGTATTTGATCGTCTTGATACAGCTATCAGAGAGAACATAGTTAATGCAAAGGGAGAAATAGAACTTACAGATGCGTTAGCTTATGTATGTGATAATTTTGGAGCATATGGTGCTGTAATAAATGGTGCATCATTTGATTTAGGAAATCCAGATGCATATAGAAGAACAGTAGAAAGCTTTGGTAAATAATTTTAAACATGCGAACAGAAGAACAGAAACAAAATCTTAAAAAGAAAATATTCGATATTATTCAGATTGGTACAAGAGTAAATGTACCAAGCGTTGTTTTTGATGTCTTCATTTCGATTATGATTGTTGTCAGCATCGTAGTGACATTCATGTACACTTTTGATTCATTAGAAGCGTATAGATCTATTATGCTTATCATTGAATGTATCACTACGGTTGTATTTATTGTGGAGTACGCATTACGCGTATTTACAAGTGACTTATTATATCCTGATAAGACAAAATCGAAGGCAGCATTATCATTTATATTTTCTATATATGGAATAATTGATATTTTAACGATTATTTCTTACTTCTCACCTATTTATTCAAATGGATTTGTAGCATTCAGAATGATACGTGTCGTAAGAATTTTCAGACTTTTTAAAGTCAACACAAGCTTCGATGCATTTAATGTTGTGGCTGGAGTTATTCAGGATAAAAAAAGTCAGATTGTATCATCAATATTTATGATTTTTATGCTTATGCTTGCTGCGTCTATGTGCATGTATGGGCTTGAGCATGATGTTCAGCCAGAAAGCTTTGATAATGCTTTTTCAGGAATTTGGTGGGCAATGTCTACTGTACTTACTGTTGGATATGGTGATATTTATCCAGTTACGATAGGTGGCAGAATAGTTGCAATTATTATTGCCCTTCTTGGTGTATGCGTTGTTGCAATCCCTACTGGTGTAATTAGTGCAGGATTTGTTGAATACTATACTAAAATAAAAAACAGCACTGGTGATATACGTCTTTCACCAGATGTTGCTAAAAAACTCAAAACCCTTGCGGATAAAGAAGGGATTAGCGAGTCAAAATATGTGGAGCACCTGATAATAGATCAGGAAGATTAGATGAGATGAATAAACAAATAAGAGGGTCGCTAGCATTATTTCTTGCGGCATTTATATGGGGTACAGCTTTTGTTGCTCAGTCTACAGCAGCAGATGTGATTGGTCCATTTGCATTTTCTGTAATAAGAAATTACATTGGAGTTCTTACCCTTATTCCAGTTATTCTGGTAATGAGAAGAGTACAAAAGGGTAAGGACATGACAATAAAGGGAGAATTCCTCGAAATATTTCATGATAAAAAGCTATTGATGGGCGGATTCCTTTGTGGAGTAGCGCTTTGTATAGCATCAAACCTTCAGCAGACTGGAATAAAGTATGTATCCTTCGTTGGAAAGTCAGGATTTATTACGGCGCTTTATATTATTTTTGTTCCAATAGCAGGCTTATTTCTTCATAAAAAGGTTGGAAAGCTTGTATGGATAGCTCTTATGTTTGCTGTAACAGGTTTATACTTTTTATGTATTAATCAGCAGTTTACTTTAGAGTATTCTGATATCCTTTTGATTTTATGCGCAGTATTTTATACAGTACAAATCATGTTTATTGATAAATATGCGCCAGATGTAGATTGTGTTGCGCTTGCATGTATAGAATTTTTCGTATGTGGAACACTTTCTCTCGTTTTAATGTGCTTATTTGAACATAACACTCTTGAAGATGTGCGTCAGGCTAGTTTTTCTTTATTCTATACAGGTGTATTTTCATCAGGAGTTGCTTATACAATGCAGATGCTTGGACAAAAGGATTTAAATCCGACAGTAGCCTGTCTTATTATGAGTCTTGAGTCTGTAGTATCAGTCCTTTCTGGTATGGTTATTCTAAGAGAACAGCCATCTGGACGTGAATTATTTGGATGTGTCTTAATGTTTATTGGTGTAATCTTAGCACAGCTTCCAGATAATCTGTTTAATAGAAAAAGTCTAGTTGAGGATTAGATTATGGATAAAATTTTAGTGACACGTTCTTCAATGCCTGATTTTGAAGAATATATAAATGAAATAAAAGAAGTTTGGGATTCTAGATGGCTCACAAATAATGGAGTAAAGAATCGTCAGCTTAAGGAAGAACTTACGAAGTATCTTGATGTTGATAATCTTGAAACTATTGTAAATGGTCACATGGCGCTTGAAATTGCGGTGCAGGTGCTTGATCTTCCAAAGGGCGGAGAAGTTATTACGACACCATTTACTTTTGTTTCAACTACACATTCAATTGTTCGTTCAGGGTTAATACCGGTCTTTTGTGACATTAATCCTGATGATTACACAATTGATGTGGATAAAATAGAGGCTTTAATTACAGATAAGACATGTGCCATACTTCCAGTACATGTATATGGCAATATTTGTAATATTGAAGCAATTGATGAAATAGCAAAGAAGCATAACCTTAAGGTTATTTATGATGCAGCTCATACATTTGGAGAAAAATATAATGGCAGAGGCATTGGAAGCTATGGAGATATAAGTATTTTCAGTTTCCACGCAACAAAGGTTTACCACACAATTGAGGGTGGTGCTATTTGTTTTAAAGATTCTGCTCTTCAGAATAAGATTGAAGAAGTTAGAGATTTTGGTATTCATGATGAAGAATCAATACCTTTTGTTGGTCCAAATGGAAAGATGAATGAATTCTGTGCCGCCATGGGAATATGTAATTTAAGGCATATTGATGGAGAAATAGAAAAACGCAAAGCAATTGTTGAATGCTATATTGAAGAACTTCAGGGCATAGAAGGAATTAAAATTTGTAAGCCAAGAGAGAATGTTGATCCAAATTATGCATACTTCCCAGTTGTGTTTACTGATAAATATAAAAAGAACCGAGATCAGATATTTGATGAGCTTGCTGCAGAAAACATTGGAGCTAGAAAATATTTCTACCCTATAACAAATGCTATTGAGGCATATAGTGATAAATATGATGCAAAGGATACTCCAGTAGCTCTTGATATTAGTAAAAGAGTGCTGACACTTCCTTTGTTTGCAGATTTATCATTAGAAAACGTAAAGAAGATTTGCAGCATAATAAAGAGATAAGATTAGTTATTTGCCGGAATTTATCCGGCATTAGCTTTGTAAAAAACACAAAAAATTCACAGAGATAAAATAGAATCATCTGTTGGAAATTCATTATAGAAAGAAGGTTATACCTTGATTAAGACACTGGCAAAATATATAGGAGAGTTTAAGATACCATCTATTCTTACTCCTATATGCATGATAGTAGAAGTAATAATGGAAATGATTACCCCTCTTCTTATGGCATCTATTGTTGATAAGGGAGTGGAAGCTGGAAATATAGGTCACATTTATAAAATGGGATTATATATGGTAATTGCTGCAGCTATTGGACTAATTGGTGGTCTTGTTGGAGCAAATCTTGCAGCTAAAGCATCAGCAGGTTTTGCAAGAAATTTAAGAAAGGCAATGTTTGATAATATTCAGACATTTTCATTTGCAAACATTGATAAATTTTCAACAGCAGGTCTTGTAACAAGACTTACAACAGATGTTACAAATATTCAGAATGCATACCAGATGATTTTAAGAATGTGTATGAGAGCGCCATCATCTCTAATTATCGCGCTTTCAATGACATTTTTCATTAATGCAAGAATTGCCAGTATTTACCTGATTGCGGTTCTCTTCCTTGCCCTTGTAATGGCAATTATTGTAATGACTGCAATGAAATACTTTAGACAGGTATTCAAGAAATATGATGAGTTAAATGAAAGTGTTCAGGAAAATGTTACAGGTATTCGTGTTGTAAAGGCATTTGTTCGTGAAGACTATGAAGAAAGCAGATTTGCCCGTGCTAGTGAAAATATATACAAGATGTTTGTAAAGGCAGAGTCAGCAGTAGTTATCAACTTCCCAGTAATGAACTTTACAGTTTATGCATGTATTTTGGTAATTAGCTGGATTGGAGCTCATATGATTGTAAGCAATACACTAACAACAGGTGAGCTTATGAGCTTATTAACATACTGTATGAATATTCTTATTTCTTTAGCAATGCTTTCAATGATCTTTGTAATGGTTACAATGTCAGCTGCATCTGCAGAAAGAATTGCAGAAGTAATTAACGAAGAGGCAACTATTTCTAATCCAGAAAATCCTGTATATGAAATCGAGGATGGCAGTATCGAATTTAAGGATGTTTACTTCAGATATAATTTAACAAGTAAAGAGCCTGTACTTACTGATATCGATTTAAAAATAGAATCAGGCGAAACAATAGGTATTCTTGGTGGTACAGGTAGTGCTAAGACATCACTTGTTAATCTTATCAGCAGACTTTATGACGTTAATGGTGGTGAAGTATTAGTTGGTGGTAAAAACGTTAAAGAGTATGATCTTGAGACGTTAAGAAATGAAGTATCAGTCGTGCTTCAGAAAAACGTATTATTCTCAGGTACAATTCTTGATAACCTTCGTTGGGGTGATGAAAATGCAACTCTAGAGGATTGCAAGAGAGTATGTAGAATGGCATCTGCTGATGAATTTATAGATAAAATGCCAGATGGTTATGAAACAAAAATTGAGCAGGGTGGTAATAACGTTTCTGGTGGACAGAAGCAGAGACTATGTATTGCCAGAGCGCTTCTTAAGAAACCAAAAATTCTTATATTAGATGACTCTACATCTGCCGTTGATACAGCTACTGATGCAAAAATCAGAAAAGCTTTTGCAGAAGAAATTCCAAATACTACAAAAATTATTATTGCTCAGCGTATTTCATCTGTTCAAAATGCTGACAGAATAGTTGTTATGGATAATGGACGCATAAGTGGCGTAGGAACTCATGAGGAGCTTCTTGCTACTAATGAAATATATAAAGATGTTTATGAATCTCAAACTGGTGGTGCAGGTGATTTTGATTCACCAGATGGAGACTCTTCAAAAGGAGGTGAGCAGTAATGGCAAGACCTTCAGAAACAAGAATTGCAAGAAGAGTTGGAAAAAAGGTTGAAAATCCAGGACAAATTTTAAAAAGAGTTTTTGCAGAATTATTTGCTCACTACACATTGCATGTAATTCTAGTATTTATTTGTATTATTGTTTCAGCCTTTGTTACATTCAGGGGAACTATATTTTTACAGACGCTTATTGATGGATATATTACTCCATTAATTGGGGTAGAAAATCCTGATTTTGGACCTTTATTAAAGGCAATAACAGAAATAGCATGTTTTTATGCTATAGGTGTAGTTGCTGTATTTGTTCAGCAAAAATTAATGATTTATGTTGGACAGGGTACATTAAGAAATCTTCGTATCAGAATGTTTGCGAAGATGGAAAAGCTTCCAATCAAATACTTTGATACTCACTCACATGGAGATATCATGTCGATTTATACAAATGATATTGATACTCTTCGTCAGATGATTTCTCAGAGTATGCCACAGTTTGTATCAAGTGCCATCACAATAGCATTTACTGTTGTTGGTATGGTAAGACTTAGTATTCCACTTACGGTTATAACTTTTGCCATGATTGGACTCATGATGTTTATAACAGCAATGGTTCTTAAAAGATCAGCAACTAACTTTATTCGTCAGCAAAAGGCTTTAGGTGAAGTTAACGGATTTATTGAAGAAATGATGACAGGACAGAAGGTAGTTAAAGTATTCTGTCATGAAGATAAAAATATTGAGAAGTTCGATGAAATTAATAGTGAGCTTTTCGAGTGCGCATATAATGCAAATAAATATGCAAACAGTATGGGACCAATTAATATGCAGCTTGGTAATATGAGCTATGTGCTTGTAGCTGTAATTGGTGGACTTCTGGCACTCTCTACAAAGAGCAGTCTTACCGTAGGTGCTCTTGCAAGTTTCTTAACATTTAATAAGAGCTTTAATATGCCTGTTATGCAGATAAGTAATCAGTTTAACAGTATTGTAATGGCTCTTGCTGGTGCAGACAGAATTTTCAAGCTTATGGACGAAGAGCCAGAAGTTGATGATGGATATGTATCACTTGTTAATGCAGAGGTTGTTGATGGTAAGCTTGTTGAGACTGATAAGAGAACAGAAAAGTGGGCTTGGAAACACATTCATCAGGCAGATGGAACTGTTGATTTAGTTCCACTTGAAGGCGATCTTATCATGGATAATGTTGACTTCGGATATACAGATGAGAAGCTTGTCCTTCAGGATATTAAATTATATGCATATGCTGGACAGAAGATTGCATTTGTTGGTTCAACTGGTGCAGGAAAAACTACTATAACAAATCTTATTAACAGATTCTATGATATTCAGGATGGTAAAATAAGATACGATGGTATTAATGTAAATAAGATTAAAAAGGCTGATCTTAGAAGATCACTTGGCATGGTATTACAGGATACACACTTATTTACAAATACTGTAATGGAAAATATCAGATATGGCCGTCTTGATGCCACTGATGAAGAAGTAATAGCAGCAGCTAAGATTGCAAATGCAGATAAGTTTATTGATAGATTGCCAGAAGGCTACAACACAGTATTAAAAGGCGATGGAAGTAACTTATCTCAAGGTCAGAGACAGCTCCTTGCAATTGCAAGAGCAGCCGTTGCAGACCCACCTGCATTAATTCTTGATGAAGCTACATCATCCATCGATACTCGTACAGAGAAAATCGTTCAAAGAGGCATGGATAATCTTATGAAGGGCAGAACTACATTTGTAATTGCTCATAGACTATCTACAGTTAAGAACAGTGATTGTATCGTTGTATTAGAGCAGGGTAGAATAATTGAAAAAGGTACTCATGACCAGCTTCTTGAGAAGAAGGGTAAGTACTATCAGTTATATACTGGTATTGCAACATCATAAAAAATTAAATTTGTTAGCCAGAGGATAAAGGATGCTCGTAAAAATTTGTGGTCTTACAAGTGAATATGAAGCAAAAACAGTATGTGATGCAGGCGCTGATTTTGCAGGTGTTGTAATGTTTTTTGAAAAAAGTAAGAGAAATGTTACACCTGATAAGGCAAAAGAAATTATTTCTGCGCTTGATACAAATGTAAAATCAGTTGCTGTTATGGTATCGCCAACAGCAGAACATATTAAGACTGCAAAGGATATAGGATTTGACTATGTGCAGATTCATGGAGAGCTTACTGAAGAAATAATAAAATCAACAGATTTGCCTATTATAAAAGCATTTAATGTTACAGATCTTGATAAATATGATTACTTCTCATCCTTTGATAAAATTATTGGATTTGTAATGGATGCAAATGAGTATGGTTCTGGAAAAACCTTTGACTGGAATGTTATAAAAGGCTTTGATAGAAGAGGAAAGCTTTTCATTTTAGCAGGTGGTCTCAACCCAGAAAATGTGGCTCATGCCATAGAATGTGTAAAGCCTGATGGAGTTGATGTTTCATCCGGAGTTGAATACGAAGATAAGCCAGGCAAAGATCCAGAAAAAATATATAGCTTTGTGAAAAACAGTAAAATATAAGATAAAATTATATTTATGGGAAACACATGTTGAAGTTATCTTATATATTCCTAAAAAATAAAAAACAACCCGCGGCGAGTGAATTTCGAAGAGACTGAACGAGACGCGGGTTTGTTTTTTTATTTTTATAAATCAAATAATAATCTGTATTTTTATAAATCAAATAATAATCTTTATTTTGAACAATCAAATATCATTTTATATTTTGCTATTACATTTTCTTTATTGAAAGTCGTATCTATAAGCTTTGTAAGCTCATCTACGATGTCTTCATTATTATCAAGCATATCCGTTGTAAGCTTATCCCATGCTTCAAATCCAACACCAGGACAGCAGTTACCATCAAGAATTGACTTGTAAGTAACAGGAATAGTTTTTAGGAATATTGCCTCCTGCATAACCCCGGATGTCTGGTGTGAATAGCAGTTTTCCGGATATGGAAGAACAGTGTATTTTGCTTCTGATAAAAGCTTTAAATATTCTTCGTTACTTAGGTATGTGTCATTTATTGTAATGTTTTCATTTGCAGCTGCTTTAAGCTCTTTAAATAGCTCTTTATCGTAAAATCTTCCTGATATATTAAGTTTATATCGGGTTCTGTTAAATGTATCAACAAGCTCCCTAAGCTGCTTTCCACGTCCCATAGTTCCAAGACATACAGCGTAATCAGATTTATTTACATTGTTATATTTGTCATAAATTTCATCTATGTAGTAATAATCAGGAATGAATTCATTCTTGCAGTTTTTATATTTGAATTTTTCTCCAGTAGAAATTATTAAGTCAAATTTTTTCTGCGCAGATTCAAAAACTTTCTGCTTTATACCATTGATAATTTTGTTTTTAATTGAGGCATTTTCTCCTGCGTGATAGCCATCAATAAACATAGTAAGTGTAACTTTGTGCTTTGGCTTTTTATGCAGGAAAAAATAAAGCATTATATAGTATTCAACATTAAAAAACCAAAGATTAACATCACCATATTTATCTGCAAGTTTAATAGCTTCTTTTATGTTTTTAAACATGCCGAGTTTGTTTGTGATTTTCTCGATAAAAGGCGTTTGACCCTTCATTACGATGTATCTTGGTAAAATAACAGTGTTATCTATCCCGCTATCGCTAAGAACTTTTGAAAAAGTCTTTGGAGCGAGCACAGTTACATCACAATATTCTTTTATGAAGTTATAATATTCACTTATTACCTTTGGGGCATGACCGACGGGAATACCGTTTTCATCACATCTGCCCTGGTATTCAATTAAATATACTTTATTCATAATCTTGATTTATTTATTACGTAATATATTCTCAAAACCTTATGAAGAAGAGGAATGCTTATGCATGAAATAAATGCTGCAGCCCTGTTTCTTAATTTACCGTGAGAATCCTTTAAAATATCTTTTCTAATGTCTTCTATTGTTTGATAAATATCGCCTACTAAAACTTTATTTGCGTCTGTGGCAGGCGTTTCTGATAAAATTTGGAAGCATGCAGAAAATAGTCTGCTTTTAGCAGCAGGTATTGCTTCTGGCATTGATGCTCTTATGAAATCAACCATATTTATACAATGGCTGTAGTAATCTGGGTTAAGCAGATTAGATGTAGAGAAAACAGTGTTTGTCTTTCTCTGGATGTATAAATAAAGCTTATTATCACCATATGCAACAGATTTTGCCTCAGCAAAGAGTCTGTATATAGTTGCCATATCTTCAGCTCTTTTTCCTTTAGGGAATCTTACATTTGTAAATAATGACTTTTTAGAAAGCATTCCCCATGGGGCACTAATGAAATTTCTCTGATATAAAAGTCGTTTCACAGCCTCAATACGGTTAAAGGATACGTGGTAATTGTCTTTATTATTTGTTTCAAATAAAGATGAATTAAATTTACCAGCAGAGTAGTAGCCTTTTAGCTTATTTGCATAAAGCTTTATGTAAGAACACACAGCAATATCTGATGAAAACTCCTGCATTAATTCATAAAGATATGAGATGCAATTTGGAAGTATTAAATCATCACTATCAATAAATGCAATAAGGTCACCATTTGCATTATCTATTCCTCTGTTCCTTGCCTCGGCTGCACCTGCATTTTCATAGTGAAAAACATGTACGTTATCGTTAGTATTTGAGTATTTCTCACACAAAGACAAAGATGAATCTTTTGATCCATCATCAATTAATACAATTTCTATATTTTTGTAATCCTGACTGAGTATGCTGTTAATGCATGCCTCAATAGTTTTTTCTGCGTTATAAACAGGAACTATTACGCTTATTAGTGGTAAATTATTCATATACACAGACTACCACATTTGCTATAATAAAGGAATGTTTAATAGAAAAATCGGAGAAATAGGTTCAATTTTATATAGAGCACTCATTTTCCCATTTGTAAGAATAGGAATTGAAGCTAAAACTAAGAGTATCATGAAGCAGGAAACCTATGTAAATAAAGGGACAAAGCTTCTTGGAAAGAATTACCTTGATAGAAATGTTTATCTTACAAATGTATGCCTTGGTTTTGGGTCATACATTGGAAGAAATAGTAAAGCTTCAAATATGCGTGTTGGAAAGTACACATCTATTGGCTGTGATTTTAGAACAATACTCGGGTCACATCCATTAGATACATTTGTTTCAACTCACCCTGGATTTTATACAAAGGATAGTATTTTCCCTGCAAGCTATGCAAAGGAAAATACATACGAGGAAAATGTATACACTGATAAAGAAAATGGTTATCAGGTGGAAATTGGAAATGATGTATGGATAGGTGCTTCAGTAGCTGTATTGCAGGGCGTGCATATAGGCGATGGTGCCTGCATTGGCGCAGGTTCATTAGTTACAAAAGATGTTGAGCCATATGCGGTTTATGCAGGAGTTCCAGCTAAAAAAATCAAAATGCGTTTTAGTGATGAAGAAATTAAAAAGCTTCAGGAAATTCGCTGGTTTGATAAAAATGAAGCATGGATTATGGAACATATCGACGAATTTGGTGATATAAAAACTTTTCTTAAGGATAAATAATGAATTACCCAGCAATAGTAGTAATTGCATATAACAGAAAAGATTCACTTGAAAGATTATTGTCTTCACTTGAAAAGGCTGATTATCCAGAGGGTGTTAGTGTGCCACTTATTATCAGCATTGATAAAGGGGATAATGCAGGTGTTGTTAAGCTTTCAGATGATTTTGAATGGTCTCATGGTGTAAAGACTGTTATAAAGCGCGAAGAAAATCTTGGGCTTAAGAAGCATGTAATTACATGTGGATGTCTTACAAATGTTTATGACAGTATCATTATGCTTGAAGACGATTTGTATGTCTCAAAAGCGTTTTATCACTATGCATGTGATGCGCTATTTTATGTTAAAGATAATGATAAGGTTGCAGGCGTTTCATTATATGATCACAGATTAAATGTTCATGTCAGAGAACCATTTCAGGCATATGATGATGGATATGATAACTATTATTTCCAGTTTGCATCATCATGGGGTCAGGCATTTGATAAAGATAAATGGAATGGCTTTATGAAGTGGATGGAGACTAATGATGGCAAAGATTTAAAGGCAAGCAATATGCCAGAAAATGTTTCATCATGGTCAGATAAATCATGGCTTAAATATTTTATTAAATACATGATAGAAGAGGATAAATATTTTATTTATCCAAATGGCTCATATACTACAAACTTTGCAGATGAAGGAACTAATGAGAGTGTGGCTGTTAACGATTTCCAGGTTTCTTTATGTCAGGCAAAGAAGCGTAAATTCTGTTTCTCAGATTTAAATGAGTCAATGGCTGTTTATGATGCCTATTTTGAAAATACAAAGCTGTCACCATTATTTGATGGTGCAGAAATTGATTTGTACGGATATAAACCTGTATCGAAGAAGAGATATTTATTAAGCTCAAAGAGTCATCCATATAAAATTATTAAGACATTTGGAAGACGACTTCGACCTATTGATTCAAATATATTTGATGGAATAAAGGGCAGTGAGTTTTATTTGTACGATACTGAAACTCAGGGAAATCCACCAGAAGATAAGGCAGCAGAAAGAGTTTTATATAATTACAGAGCATTGAATGCAAAGAAGATGATGAAGGTGTTGTCATACAGAGTCTTCGGAAAATAATATGTGCGGAATATTTGGTTTAGTAAACGGAAAAATAGATAAAGATACAGCTGAAAAATGCCTTAATACTCTTATCCACAGAGGACCAGATGCTGGGCGTATCTGGCAGGATTTAGATAAGGGAATTACTCTTGGACACAGACGACTTGCGATACTTGACCTTTCGGAAAAGGGAACACAGCCTATGTCATATATGGGTGGCAAGTATCAGCTGATTTTTAATGGAGAAATATATAACTTTCTTGAAATAAGAGATGAGCTTATAAGCTGTGGTTATGTATTTGAGTCAGAATCAGATTCAGAAGTTTTACTTGCTGCTTATGATAAATGGCAGGAGAAATGCCTTAATAAGTTTAATGGCATGTGGGCTTTTGCTATATGGGATAGAGACAAGGAAAGACTTTTTGTAAGTCGTGACAGATTTGGCATAAAGCCATTTTATTACTGTGTATTAAATGATAGTAATAATGAAATTGTTTTCGCTTCAGAAATGAAAGCAATTATGCCGGTTATGAAGAATATCGAAGTTAACAGAGATATTGTTACTAACAGGCAGAGAATTGTTTACTATGAGAGCACTGAAGAGTGTGTAATTAAAGGTATTAAAAAGCTTCCAGCAGGCTCATACGGATATATTGATAAAAATGGAATAGAGATTAAGAAGTTTTACAATACACTTTCAAATCTTATTTCTGCTCCTGAAAAGTATGAAGATCAGGTTGAATACATGCGTGAACTATTTCTTGATGCCTGTAAGCTAAGAATGCGAAGCGACGTAACAATTGGTACAGCCCTTTCTGGTGGCCTTGATTCTTCAGCAACTATTTGTTCAATGGCTCATCTTTCAAAGACAGAATCAGACCTTAGGATGAATCATGACTGGCAGCATGCATATGTAGCATCATTCCCTGGTACTACAATGGATGAAACAAAATATGCAAAAGCAGTTACTGATTACCTTGGAATTAATTCAACCTTTGTAGAAATAGATCCTAAGAAATCAATTGATAAGCTTGATGAGTATATATATCTTTTTGAGGATGTGTATCTTACAAGCCCAATTCCTATGATGCAGCTCTATGGTGCATTAAGAGCAGATGGAACGATTGTTACTATTGACGGACACGGCGCAGATGAGTTATTTGGCGGATATACATTTGATTTCTTAAATGCCTATGCTGATGCAAAGACAAAAGAGGAAGAAGATTTAATTGCGACTACATACATTGAAAGCTTCCCTGATGATGACTCAAATATGGCTCTTAAAAGTCGTAATAAATCAGACATAAAGAAGCTTTATATGAAACGTACTTTTAAGAAAAAATTAAGAGGCATGCTCCATAGAGAGGCTGATTTCATGAAGGTCAGGGCAGCAGGAGATGAAAATTATAAAAAGCTTGATAATTTAAATAAGGTTTTATATGCATCATCTCATGAAAATATTTTGCCAACACTTCTTAGAAACTATGACAGATACAGTATGGCAAATTCAATAGAAATAAGAATGCCATTTATGGACTATAGAATTGTTGAGTTTGCAATGTCTATTGGCTGGAAGTCAAAGCTTCATGGCGGATATTCTAAATCAATTATTAGAGATGCATTAGCACCATTTATGCCTGAAGAAATTGCATACCGAAGAACAAAGATTGGTTTTAATACACCAATAGTTGAGTGGATGCAGGGACCACTTAAAGAGTATTTTGAGGATATGATTTCTGGTACTGATTTTGCAAACTGTGACTTGATAAATCCAGATAAAGTTAGAGCAGAAGTTCTTAATGTTATAAATAATAAGCAGGCTACATTTATTGATGGAGAGGAAGCGTGGAGTGACCTCTATCCATATCTTTGGGAAAGAAACTTTTTGAAATATGGAAAATAAAATCGGAATTCTTGGAAAAATCGGATATATATTTAATAAAAAACAGAAGGTTCAGTCTGTATTTTTGTGTATTGGACTTTTTATTGGTGCGCTATTTGAGCTTGTTGGAGTTTCACTTATTACAGAACTTGTAACACTTGTAAGCGATCCATCAAAGATTCATTCAAATAAGCTTTTAAGCTCAGTATATGATGAATTCAATATGGAATCAGACAGACAGTTTTTCCTATTTATTGTTATTGTACTGATTATTGTATATATCATTAAAAATGCATATCTTTTATGGATTAACTATATTCAATATACATTTATTTATAACAATCAGCTTCGTCTTTCAACAAGACTTATTGATTGTTATTTAAAGAAACCATACACATATCATCTTGATAAAAACTCTGCTGAAATGGTTAGAAATGTAATGCTTGATTCAGAGAGATTTTTCCAGATGTTACTTAGCGTATTTTTGACATTATCTGAAATTCTTGTTTCAGCACTTCTTTGTATTTTCCTTTTAGTTGTAGACTGGTTTATTACAGTTGCTGTAGTTTTGATACTTGGTGTATTCTCAGGCTTATTCCTGTTGATGTTTAAAGGAAAGGCAAAGGAATATGGAAAAATCAACCAGATTTATGATGGAAAAATGCATCAGTCAATTAATCAGGCTCTTGGTGCTGTAAAAGATATTAAAATTCTTCACAGAGAAAAATATTTTGCAAACGCATTTATGGGCTATGGCAAAGAGAAAATGAAGGCTGTTAGAAATAACAATATGTTAGGACAGGCTCCTAAGTTCCTTATAGAGACTCTTTGCATTGGTGGTGTATTACTTGTCCTTGTATTTAAGATTTATCAGGGAAATGATCTTGCTACCATGATTCCACAGCTTGCAGCATTTGCCCTTGCAGCTTTTAAACTCTTACCATCTGTAAGTAAAATAAATAATTATGCTAATTTAATTATTTTCTTAAAACCATCTGTTGATTTGATTTACAGAGATATCAAGGATACAGAGGATATGGTTAATTACGAAATTATGGATGCGAATGGACAGAAGTTAATTTCAGAACGTCCAGAGGCGATAGTTATTGATAATGTTGCATATCGTTATCCTCATACAGAAAGAGATGTACTTAAGAATGTTTCATTTGAGATACCACTTGATAAATCCATTGGTTTAATGGGTCCATCTGGTGCGGGAAAATCAACTCTTGCTGATGTGATTCTTGGAATATTAACACCAACAGAGGGCAAGGTTTTATATGGAGATATGAATGTACATGAGCATCCTCTTAAGTGGTCAAAGAAGCTTGCATACATTCCACAGCAGATATTCCTAAGTGATGAATCAATTAGAAATAATGTAGCTTTTGGTATAGATGATGATTTAATTGATGATGAAAAGGTATTTAAGGCTTTAAAAGAAGCACAGCTTGATACATTTGTTAAATCATTGCCAGAAGGCCTTGATACTATGGTTGGAGAAAGAGGTGTCAGATTATCTGGAGGTCAGAGACAACGTATTGGTATTGCAAGAGCCCTCTATGATAATCCTGAAATACTTGTACTCGATGAAGCAACGTCAGCTCTTGATTCAGAAACTGAAACAGCAGTAATGGAAGCAATAGACAGACTTGCTGGAAGCAAGACACTTATTATAATTGCACACAGACTTTCAACTATAAGAAACTGTGATTATGTATTTAAGGTGGAAGATGGAAATATTTCACCAGTAGATCCAAGGAGTTTATAAAATGGCTAAACCAAAATTAAGTGTAATTCTTATTACATACAATCATGAAAAATATATAAGAAGAGCGCTTGATAGCGTGCTTTCTCAGGAAACAGATTTCCCTTTTGAAATAGTTGTTGGTGAAGATAGATCACCTGATCAGACTAGAGAAATCGTTAAAGAATACAAAAAGCTTTATCCAGACAAAATTCGACTTGTGCATAGAGAAAAGAATACAGGCCGTCCAACATTAAATGTTTATGAAACAACTATGGCCTGCAAAGGAGATTATCTTGCATATCTTGAGGGCGACGATTATTGGACAGATACAAAGAAGCTTCAGAAGCAGGTTGATTTCCTTGAAGCACATCCAGAATATATAGCAGTTACTCATTCTCACGTAATGATAGATGATAATGATAATGAAATAACTGATCCAGAAATACTTAAAATATCTGATTTATACAAATGGAGCGGTGAGTTCACATTTGATGATTATAAGCATTCAAAGAAGTGGCCTGGTCATTATGCATCAGTTGTATCAAGAAACATTTATAAGAATGCAAAAAGAGATTACACAATTCTTTATAAAGCACATGACTTTGTTGATGATGGCGTAATTCTTTTATTCCTTCTGATGGATGGAAAAATCTTCAGAATGGATGAAAATATGAGTGTTTGGAGATACGTTAAGAAGACTGGTGGGTCAAGCTGGACAAGTCGTGCCATGAAGAGAAACATAGCTAAAGAGGATTGCTATATGACTCAGAAGCTTATGGAATGGCTTGAAAAAGAAATAGGCCTTGATGATTATGCAAAGTATGTTGCGAAGAGAGATTTTCTTACAGCTCTTTCAACTTTCTCTGCTTCTCCAAATAAGGATAACTGGGGATTTGTTAAAGACATGTTCAAATACAATATTAAGCATGTTGTAATGGAGGACAAAAAGGTTTCACTCATTCCATATTGTGTTAAATGTGTTAAAGAAAAGTTTGTCGGATAATTTATGATAGTAGTTAGATTTACCAGTGGTCTTGGAAACCAGATGTATCAGTATTCCTTCTATGAATTAATGAAGGAAAAATACGGAAGCGAAAATGTAAAAGCGGATATTACATGGTTTAATGCAAATAATGATCACCATGGATACGAACTTGAAAATATATTTGGAAATGTAAAAGACTCTTTATTTGAAGTAAATCACGCAACATTTTCTGATTTATTTAAGGTTACAGGAATTATTCCGAATGTTTATGGAAGGACGTTTGAGAAAATCAGAAGATACCCAAATAGAATCATTAGGGAGTTTACGCAAAATAAAAGAAAACCTTTTATATTTGATCAATTATTTGGTGAACTTTCTGAAGATGAATTCTATAACTCTGTAATGAATCTTGATGTAAGTAAAGACTATTATATTATGGGATTTTTTACAGAACAGAAATACTATAGAGACAGAATGGATCTTGTAAGGAAGAAGCTTGTTTTTCCTGAAATTTTGAATGATTCTGCAAATACATTTTTGGAAGATATTTGTAGTAGCGAATCAGTAAGTATTCATGTCAGAAGAGGAGACTATTTATCGGATACATATAAAGATCAGTTCATATCTCTTGGTAAGGAATACTACGAGGATGCAGTAAAATACATTAAAGAAAAATTTGATAACCCCAGATTCTTTATTTTTTCTGATGATAAGGAATTTATTGAAAAAGAATTTAACTGGTTAGAAAACAAATGTATTGTTACAGGCAATGATGGCAATAGAAGCTATCTTGATATGATTTTAATGAGTAGATGTAAGGCAAATATAATTGCAAACTCTACATTCAGTCAGTGGGGTTCACTGCTAAATAATAAAGAACATATAACTCTTTATCCAAGAGCATATATGAAAGGTACTGATAACGAAGTAAAGACATTACCAGGATGGGTAATGATAGGTTAGATTTATGGTAGGAAGTAAAGAACTTATTCGCGACATAAATTCACATCTTGTATTGGAAGTAATCCTGAATGAAGGCCCAATTTCCAGAGCAACTATTTCTACAAAGGTTGGACTTACAAAAGCGACAGTATCTGCTATTGTTTCTGAGCTTATGGAAAAGAAGCTTATAAGGGAAATTGGTAGTGATGATACTTCACTTGGAAGAAAGCCAATTCTTCTTGAGTTTTGCCATGAAAACGGAAATGTTATTTCAGTAGATTTATCAGTAGATACAATCACAGTATTTACATCTGATTTAAGAGGAAATCACTGTGGATTAAAGCAGTATAAGAATCAGTTTGATAAGAGTAACATTATACTTCGTCTTATAAATCTTATTGATGAAACTCTTGATACAATTGATGACACACCACTTGGTGTAGTTGGTATTTCGATAGCTGTTCATGGTGTAACCTACAATAATGACATTGTATTTGCGCCATACTATGACTATACTGATTTGCCACTTGCAAAGGAAATTGAGAGCAGATTTGGAATTCCTGTTTGCATAGAAAATGAGGCAAACCTTCTTGCTATAGGTGAGCGTGCCTTTAGAAGAACAAATGAAAACCTTGTTGCACTTAGTGTACATACTGGTATTGGCGTTGGAATTATTATTGATGGTAAATTATACTCAGGTCACAATGGCTTAGCAGGAGAAATAGGCCATTCAATAGTTGTTGTTGATGGTCGTCCTTGTCCATGTGGAAATAAAGGATGTCTTGAGCAGTATGCTTCTGAAAAAGCAATATTAAAGGAGTTTGCCGAAAAGAAGGGCGTTATTTCAGTATCCTTAGATGAATTTGTAGCTGAGTATAATAAAAACGATTTGGATGCAAAAGAATTAACAAGTAAATTTGCAAAATATATTTCTGTTGGAATTAATAATTTATTCCATTCATATAATCCAGATGTGATTGTAATAAACAGTCTTCTTGTTACATACATTCCAGAGCTTCTTGATATGATAAGAAGCCACCTGATGAGCAGAATGAGTAAGTACTGCGTTATAGAACCGTCTGGTTTACAGGACTCATCGATACTCATAGGTGGCGTCGTATTAAGTATGGAAAACTATTTAGGTGTTAACTTAAGAATTTAATTATTCAACTACAATAACTGGAAGACCTACGTATGCGTATGAATACATAGTTTCAGCAACTGGACGTTCAAGGTTTACACATCCGTGAGAACCACCTGTTTTATAGATGTCTCCGCCAAATTTTCTTCTCCATCCAGCGTCGTGAAGACCCTGTCCACCAGCTGTAAATCTCATCCAGTATTTTACAAATGCCTCACCGTAGCTTCCGTGGAGTGTTCTATTTCTATCCATAAAGACAATCTGATGAATACCTCTTGTAGTATGATAGCCAGCTCTTTCGTTTCCAGTTACGCAGCTTCCCTGAGTAACAAGGACACCGTTCCTGTACATGTAAGCCATCTGATCACTTATATCAATATATACAAAATCAGGAAGTGATAAAGCCATGCTGGCAGCATGAAATGCTGATTCTGGCTGTGCTGAAGGAATTACAGGCGCTGTAGCCTGAGCAGCATTAAGGGCAGCAGTGATTTGTGCCTGTTCAGCAGCTTTAGCCATTTGCGCCAACTGCTCCTGCTGGGCTTTCTGAGCTGCTTCTATTGCAAGAGCGGCCTGAGCTAACTGGTTTAACTGCTCCTGCTGAGCTTGCTTTGCGGCTTCCTGTGCTGCAAGAATCTGATTTAACTGTGCCTGTTGAGCGGCAGCTTGTGCTTCCTGTGCAGCTTGTGCCTGAGCCATAAGAAGCGCATTCATATCAACTGGAGCTGCTCCTAAATCCATGGCATTTGCAGAGACAGGAACAAGAGTTATAAATAAACTTGCTAGTAATAGCGTTAAAATTTTTTTGAACATAAACTTTTCCCTCATATATTTATTTCATACAATTTAACATAATAAAGTAATGTAGTGGGTAATTCAATAAAAAATACGGTAAAATATAGATTTTTTTCCTATTTTTAATAGATATATTTAGATGAAATAATGGAGATATGTAATGAGAATTATTTTTGTTAGACATGGTGAGCCAGATTATAGTACAGATTCGCTTACAGAAAAAGGTAAAAGAGATGCAGAAATACTTGCAGGAAGAATAAAGAACTGGAATATAAAGGATATTTATGTATCTCCAATGGGAAGGGCAAAAGATACGGCAAAACCTTCACTTGATGCTTTAAACATGGAAGCTATAGAAATGCCATGGCTTAGGGAATTTTCATATAAAATAACATCTCCTATAAGTGGAAAACAGGGAGTACCATGGGATTTTGTTCCATCATATCTTTACTCAGATGAAAGATTTGTGAGCGGTGAAGAGTGGATCAATGTATCGCCTATCTGTGATAACGAAGATATAGTGAAGAATTATCCTATTGTAAAAGATGGAATTGATAAAATAATTGAAAAGTACGGATATAAAAGAACTGGCAAGTATTACACAAGAATGGATGGAAGAGAAAGATTTCTAAAAAGTACTGTTATGGATTCAAAGTATGCAACAGTAGATAGTTTTCCTGAAGATGATTCAGAGCCGACTATAGTTATCTTCTGTCATTTGGGTGTTATTTGCCTTATGTTGTCACACCTTTTAAATATACCATTTGAGCTTTTAACCCATGGGTTCTTTATTCCTACGACTTCCCTTACTATTTTGAATACTGAGGAAAGATGGGGAACAGAAGTGTCATTTAGAACACAAGCTGTAGGTGATGTAGCACACCTTTTGATGGAGGGTGAGAAGATTTCAAATGCAGGATCATTTGCGAGAGTGTTTCAGCAGTAGCCCCGTTCGAATCCCTACATGTAAATAAAAGAGGGCACACATAAAGTGTGCTCTCTTTCATTTACGGAGTTGGTGGGATTCGAACCCACGTGCCCCGGAGGGCTAACGCATTTCGAGTGCGCCCCGTTATGACCACTTCGATACAACTCCAAAATAACAATATATATGATTATTCTTTATAAAAAATCACTAAGTATTGTTGTGTGGTTTGACGTTTGCCATTATAATACAGTAAGGAGAATTAATCAATTATGAGAGAACTTGAATACCCGTTTGATAGTAAATACTTAATTAAAAAGAAAAAATCATTAAAGAGAGAATTACTCGCATCAGGAGCGAATTTTATTGATAAGAAAATTGCCGTTCTTGGTGGATCAACGACTCACGATATTGTTATGATGCTTGATTTATTTTTACTTAATCAGGGAATCAGATGTGAGTTTTATGAATGCGAGTATGCCCAGTACTGGGAAGATGTAATGTTTGATAATCCTGAGCTTGTTTCGTTTAAGCCGGATGTTATTTATTTCCACACATCAAACAGAAATATCAGAAATTACCCAGAAATTTCATATTCCAAGGAAGATGTTAAAAAGTGTCTTGATGCTGAATATGATAGGTTTGAAAAACTCTGGGAAAAGGCATTGTCTACATATAATTGCCCTGTTATCCAGAATAACTTTGAATATCCATACTATAGACTTCTTGGAAATGCTGATGCAACAGATATTCATGGTAAAGTCAGATTTGTGAATGAACTTAACATGAAATTTGCAGAGTATGCAGAAACTCATAAAGATTTTTATATACAGGATATTAACTATTTATCATCATGCTATGGACTTGATAAATGGTCAGATCCACTTTTCTGGCATATGTATAAGTACGCACTTTGCATGGATGCCATTCCTACACTTTCATATAATGTGAGCAATATTATCAAATCAATATTTGGTAAAAATAAAAAATCTCTTGTTCTCGACCTTGATAATACTCTTTGGGGTGGAATCGTTGGTGATGACGGAGTTGATGGAATTGAAATTGGCCCTGAAACTTCAATAGGTCAGGTGTATGCTGAATTCCAGAGCTATGTTAAGGCCCATAAGGATTTAGGCGTAATACTTAATGTATGTTCAAAAAATGAACATGAAAATGCTATAGCTGGTCTTAACCATCCTGATGGTGTTTTAAAGCCTGATGATTTTATTTGCATAAAGGCAAACTGGGATCCAAAGAGTATAAACCTTGTTAATACAGCAAAGGAACTTAATTTGCTTCCAGAGTCATTTGTATTTGTAGATGATAATCCTGCTGAGAGAGAAATAATTAAGACACAGGTTCCTGGTACAGCAGTTCCTGAAATTGGTAGCGTTGAAGATTATGTCAGAGTTATTGATCATGCTGGATATTTTGAAGTGACAAATCTTTCTGCTGATGATGCAAAGCGTAATCAGATGTATAAAGAAAATGCAAAGCGTGCTGAGTTAGAAGCAAGCTTTACAGACTATGGTGAGTATCTTGATTCGCTTGAGATGACAGCAACAATTAAAGGTTTCGAGCCAATATATATGGACAGAATTGCTCAGCTAAGCAATAAGAGTAATCAGTTCAACCTTACAACGAGACGATACACAAGAGCGGAAATAGAAGAAATAGCAGATAGCGATGATTACATAGAACTTTATGGAAAACTTGTTGATAAGTTTGGAGATAACGGTGTAGTCAGCGTTGTTATAGGCCATAAAAATGGTGACAGACTTGATATGGATTTATGGATAATGAGCTGTCGTGTATTAAAGCGTGACATGGAATTTGCCATGATGGACGAACTTGTAAGTAAGGCAAAAGCTGCAGGCGTTAAAACAATAGTTGGCCATTACTATCCAACAGCTAAAAATGCCATGGTAAAAGAGTTTTATGCGCTTATGGGATTTACTAAAACCTCTGAAGATTCAGATGGAAATACAGAGTGGACATTTGAAGTTTCAGATGAGTATAATAATAAAAACAGCCATATAAAGGTGAATTAATTTATTAAAAATAAGGAGCTAAAATATGACAAGAGAAGACATTTATGAAAGACTTAATGAAGTATTTAGGGATGTTTTTGACGACTACTCAATTTCAGTAGGAGACGACACTACAGCAGAGGATATTGATGGATGGGATAGCCTTATGCATATCACTTTGATAGAAGCTGTAGAAGAAGAATTTAACATCAGTTTTGATATGAAAACAGTTGTTAAAATGAAGAATGTCGGCGAAATGGTAGATGTAATAGAGGATTCTATTTAATATTGGAGGGTTAACATGAAGAGAGTTGGTTTTCTTACAAGTGGTGGTGACTGTCAGGCTCTTAATGCAGCAATGAGAGGTGTTGCAAAGGCATTATGGTTTGAGCTTGGACCAGAGAATCTTGAATTATATGGATTCTTAGATGGTTACAAAGGTCTTATTTACAGCAACTATAAACAGCTTAGTTTTTCTGATTTCTCAGGTATTTTAACAAGAGGCGGAACTATTCTTGGAAGTTCACGTACTCCATTTAAAACAATAAAGGATCCAGATGAGAATGGTCTTGATAAAGTAGCAGCAATGAAGCAGAACTACTACAAATTAAATCTTGACTGTCTTGTTATACTTGGTGGTAATGGTACTCATAAAACAGCTAACTTATTAAGAGAAGAGGGCCTTAATATTATTACTCTTCCAAAGACAATTGATAATGATCTTTGGGGAACAGATATGACATTTGGTTTCCAGAGTGCTGTAAATATCGCATCAGATGTTATTGACTGTATACATACAACAGCTTCATCTCACAGCCGTGTATTTATTGTAGAAGTAATGGGACATAAAGTTGGCTGGTTAACACTTAATGCTGGTATTTCTGGTGGAGCAGATATCATCCTCATTCCAGAAATTCCATACGATATTGATAGCGTAATTGAAGCTATAGAAGAGAGAAGAAAACGTGGAAGCAACTTCACAATTCTTGCAGTTGCAGAAGGTGCTATTTCAAAAGAAGATACAAAGCTTTCTAAGAAAGAATATAAGGAAAAGGTAGCAAATAGCCCATATCCTTCTATTTCTTATGAAATAGCAGATCAGATTAATAAGAAAACTGGAATTGAAGTAAGAGTTACTGTTCCTGGACATATGCAGCGTGGTGGTGCTCCTTGCCCATACGACAGAGTATTTGCATCAAGACTTGGTACAAAAGCTGCAGAGTGTATTATCGAAGGCGATTACGGATATATGATTGGTATCAAAAATAGAGAGCTTGTTAAAGTTCCTCTTGGAGAAGTCGCAGGAAAGCTTAAGGAAGTTTCTCCTGATGCACCAATCATTCACGAGGCTAGAATGCTTGGCATTAGCTTTGGAGAATAAAAATGGCATATACTGCACTGTATCGAAAGTGGCGACCAGATGAATTTTCATCAGTTAAAGGTCAGGACACAATCGTTACAACAATTAAAAATCAAATAATTTCTGATAGAATCGGACATGCTTACCTGTTCTGTGGTACTCGCGGAACAGGTAAAACAACGATTGCAAAGATTTTTGCTAAAGCAGTTAACTGTGAACACCCTGTTGATGGCAGCCCTTGTAATGAATGCCCTACATGTAAAGCTATTGCATCTGGGGCATCAATGAATGTTATTGAAATCGATGCTGCATCAAATAACGGTGTTGATACAGCAAGAGAAATAAAAGATGAAGTACAGTATTCTCCAACAGAAGGAAAATACAAAGTATACATTATCGATGAAGTACATATGCTTACAAAGGAAGCTTTTAATGCGTTGCTTAAGACATTAGAAGAGCCTCCTTCATATGTTATTTTTATTTTGGCTACAACAGAAGTTCATAAAATACCTGTTACAATTCTTTCTAGATGTCAAAGGTATGATTTTAAAAGAATTTCTGTAGACACAATTACTTCACGACTTTATGAGTTAATGGAAGCTGAAGGGATTGAGGCGGAAGATAACGCTGTAAAGTATATTGCAAAAGCTGCAGATGGAGGAATGAGAGACGCACTAAGTCTTCTTGATCAGTGCGTGTCATTCTATTATGGAAAGAAGCTTACTTATGATAATGTTCTTGAATTGCTAGGAGCATTAGATACAGAATTTTTCTCAGAGCTTCTTAGAAAAGTTGTTTTAAATGATGTTTCTTCAGCGTTTAAGCTTATAGAAGACGCCGTATTTAATGGAAGAGATCTAACGCAGCTTGTTATTGATTTTACATGGTATTTAAGAAATCTTCTTCTTGTGAAAACAAGTGATGAAGATATTACAGATATAATAGATGTTTCATCTGATAATCTTGAAAGATTAAAGGATGAGGCTGATTTCCTTGATCAGGAAACTATTATGAGATATATACGTATCTTTTCTGAGCTTGCAAATGATATTAAATATGCAAGTCAGAAGCGTGTACTTATAGAAATGGCGATTATCAAGCTCTGTAAGCCTAGTATGGAAACAGATATTGATTCAATGCTTGATAGAATAAGACAGCTTGAAGAAAAGATAGAAAAAGGTGTTTTTGTAAATGAGAGTAATACCCCTGAAGAGAAGGAGCAGACTGTTTACGAAAAGCCTGACAAGGAGCCAGAGCTTCCAAAAGCTCTTTCTGATGACGTAAAGAAAGCAGCTGAAAGATGGATGCCAGATATTGTTTCCAAACTTTCAGGAATGCTTAAAGCAGTTTATCAAGGCGCGAAGATTACAGCCAGAGATGACGATAAATTGCTTATTGTTGTAGGAAGTGAAATTGCTGAAAGAAGAGCAAAGGTTCAGCAGAATTTTGAAGCTTTAACAGAAGCAATTGATTCCACTGTAGGTGCTCACGTTGAGGTAGAAATAACACACCTTCAGAGCAATCAGAGATTTTCAGATTTCTATGTTGATTTATCAAAAATCAATTTTGAAGTAGAGTATTCGGATAACTAATTCGGATTAATATTAGGAGGAATAATACAAATGGCAAAGAGAGGCGGATTTCCTGGAGGAATGGGCATGGGAATGCCTGGAAACATGAATAACCTCATGAAGCAGGCACAGAAAATGCAGCGTCAGATGGAAGAAAACCAGAAGGCACTTGAAGAAAAGGAATTTACTGCAACAGCAGGTGGTGGCGCAGTAGAAATCACAATTTCAGGTAAGAAAGAAATTACAAAAGTAAAACTTTCAGAGGAAGTTGTTGATCCTGATGATATAGAAATGCTTGAAGATCTTATTATGGCAGCAGTTAATGATGCATATTCAAAAATGGAAGAAGAGTCTCAGGCTGCAATGTCAAAGCTTACCGGTGGAATGGGACTTCCATTCTAAAGGAGTTAGACGATGGATTCTTACAGCGGATACATTAACAAATTAATTGCAGAGCTATCAATTTTACCAGGTATTGGAAATAAGTCAGCAGGAAGGCTGGCATATCATATTATTAATATGCCAAAGGATGCTGTTGAACGACTGGCGAATACTATGGTAGATGCGAGAGAAAATATTAAATATTGCAAACAGTGTTTCACACTTACAGATAAGGAATTATGTCCTGTATGTTCTGATACTTCAAGAAATCAGAAAGTTATAATGGTTGTTGAAAACACAAGGGATATGAGCGCTTATGAGAGAACTCATAAATACCAGGGTGTATATCATGTTCTTCATGGAGCTATAAACCCAAGTCTTGGAATTGGACCATCAGATATCAGACTTACAGAATTAATTAAGAGATTACAGAGTGATGTAGATGAAGTAATAATTGCTACAAACTCAAGTATTGAAGGTGAAACAACAGCAATGTATATAAGCAAGCTGATTAAGCCTACAGGGGTTAAGGTAACACGTATTGCAAGCGGTGTGCCAGTAGGAGGAGAGCTTGAATATATAGATGAAATAACGCTATCAAGAGCACTTGATGCCAGAGTAGAATTATAAAAAAGAGAGGTAACATTATGGGCGTAAAAGTTGAATTATTTGGAAAAGGAAAAGAGAAGAAAAACATTTTTCTTTATACAATCGAAAATGCAAACGGAATGAGAGCATCAGTTACAAATATGGGTGCTATTCTCGTTAATTTATTTGTAAAGAATGATAAAGGAGAATTTAAAGATGTAGTACTTGGTCTTGCAAAAGGTCAGGATTATTACAAGAACGGAAGCTTCTTTGGCGCTACAGTAGGACGAAATGCAAACCGTATAGGCGGAGCTGCATGTAAGATTGACGGAGTTATTTATAACTTCCCTGTAAATGATGGACCAAACAATCTTCATACAGATTTCGAAGTTGGAATGCATATGAAAATATGGGACGCAGAGATAATCGGAAATAGCGTTAAGTTTACAGTTACATCTCCTGATATGGAATCAGGATTCCCTGGTAACTTAAAGATGGCAGTTACATATACACTTACAGATGATAATGCTATTGAGATTTCATATGAAGGTGTAAGTGATAAGAAGACAGTTATCAATATGACAAACCATTCATATTTCAATTTATGTGGTCATGATAGCGGATGTATCGAAGATACAGAGCTTCAGCTTAATGCATCATACTACACACCTGTAGTTAAGGGTGCTATTCCAACTGGTGAACTTGCAGCAGTTGAAGGTACAGTATTTGATTTCAGACAGCCAAAGAAAATTGGCGAAGAAATCAAGGCTAAAGAAAAACAGCTTAAGCTTGTTAAAGGGTATGATCATAACTTTGCAATTGATAATTATGATGGAACAGAAAAGCTTGTTGCTACAGCAAAGGCTGGCGGAATTACTATGGAAGTTTATTCTGATCTTCCAGGAATTCAGTTCTATGCTGGTAACTGCATTGCTAAGCAGAAAGGTAAAGACGGAGTTAAGTATGGTAAGAGAACTGGATTCTGTCTTGAGACACAGTACTTCCCTGATAATGTAAATCAGGAGAACTTTAAGAAAGCAATATTTGATGCAGGCGAAGTTTATAAGACAAAGACTGTATACAAATTTGTATAAGGTAGATTTTTAATGACAGATATAAATAAAGAACATAATCATTCAGAAAAGGATAAAGAAAAAGCGCATAACAAACGTGTTAAGGAAGAAAAATCATTCACAATTGTTGCAGTGATTCTTTATTCTGTATTTCTGATGATTTTAGTGGTTGCATCATATGTTGGTGTGAGAATATTTATAAAAAATTCTAAAGCTAAACAGGAGGCAGCCGCACTAGCAGCAGCTGAGCAGGCAAAAGAAGATCAGGTTATCGAAGAAGAACAAATAGAAGAGCCTGTAGAAGAAGTAGAGCCTGAAACGGAAGCTGGTGAGTGGAAGGATGTTGTTTTCTCAAGACTCGAGAATCCAAAGGATCCAAAGAATGCACTCATCAATACATATAACTTCACTAGAATGGTATCTGAAAATGATAGCGGTCATGCAATGGACTATGCTGTTTATTCAGATGATAGTGGCCTTGTAGAAAAGATTACGACTACAGAAAACTGTGGAGATTTATTTGAAATAATTGATTACTATTTTGATAACGGCAATATAAATTATATTGCACAGTATTCAGAAGCAGTTGATATTCCTATAGATGTATCAACAGCAGCCGTAGAGTCAAGATATTATTTCGCAAATGATAAGCTTGTTAGATATATCTATTGCGAGGAAGGCAAGGCTTACGAATATTCAATCGAGGATATTAAGGATTATTCAGATGGTACAGTAGATCAGTATTATTACATGGAAGAAATGATGCTTGAGAAGGCAAAGGCTACATGGGATACTGCAAAAGATGTAAATAGCACTGTAACTGTTGAGGGATATGTTCTTGATGAATATAATCAGGCGCTAAAAGAAAATAAGGTAACTCTTATTGATGCAGATGGCAATGTTTCCTATGAAACAAAGACAGATGGAGATGGTAAATATAGCATCGAAGTTAAGGCTGATGATAGTAAAGAGTATACTTTAAGAGCTGAGAGAAATACATTAATTGACGTTAATGTATATGGTATAAAAGCAAAGAACGGCGACAAGAAAATTAGTGTTCCTACAATTTATATGGCTTATTCTGATGTTGAGATGCCATATAATTATCAGCTGTTCATAAAGGATGCAGATGACGCAAATATTGCAATTACAGATGCAGATATTAAATTCAGAAATGGACTAAATGCAAGAGAAGGCGATGTGTTCCTTTCTGGAAATCTTGGAGAATTTGGATATATTTCTCCACAGCTTAGATCAGGAAGCTACACAGCAGAAGTTATTAAGGATGGATATGAGACACTTTATATTAACTTTGTTGTTAAACCGGATCATATAGGAACAGTTGCATATGCAGTAAAAGATGTTGCTGAAGATGAATTTAAAGCAGTTATTAACTGGGAAGCTAATCCGCTTGATATTGATATTAGATGCTTCTCATCAAGCGCTGCTAATATACTTAGAAGTAATGCTGATAGTGTTGGTTCAACAACAGCAGAAGTGATTGATATTAAAGATGCAGGATCTGATGCCTATTACTTCTATGTGTCAGATTTTACTAACACAGCTATTGATAACTACATGGCATATGGCCTTACTGATTGTAATGCACAGTTAGCACTTTATGATAAAGACGGTCTTGTATATACATATCCAGTTCCAGCAGCTCATGCAGGTGTTGTATGGAAACCACTTGAGATTAGAAATGGAAAAGTTTATGTGGTAAATGATTATTACACAAGCATCGGCACTGATAGTATATTTAAGAAAAAATAGTTATCTGGGAGGAATTATGATCAATAAAATAAAGAAGATAGCGTCTATAATTGCTATTGCTGCAGTTGTTATTATTGCTAGTTCAAAAACTGTAAAAGCAGATGAGTTAACAGATGCGCTACTTGCACAGCAGGCAGTATTATATCAACAGCAGCTTGAGATGCTTCAGAATTATCAGGCAGCAGTATTGGCACAATATCAGCAGGCAATTAAGGATCAGTATGAAAAAGCTGTTCTTGTACAGCAGGCTTTTGCAAAACAGCAGCAGGCGGCGGTACAGCAGGCATATTTATTGAATGCAATTCAGGCTCAGCAGAATGCACAGTATCAGTCAATGATTACTGCAAGCGGACTTGATTATCAGGGCCATTTGTTAGCAGAATACAAGAAGTATCAGGAACAGGCAAAAACAGCTTTCCTTGGGTATGAAGGACTTAAATAAAATTTTTTAAAATAATGTAAAAAAACACTTGCAAAAGCCTTTCATTATGCTATAATAACATTCGTGCTTGTAAACGAGCACGAAATGAGCGCGATTAGCTCAGTTGGTAGAGCACCTGACTCTTAATCAGGGTGTCCAGGGTTCGAGCCCCTGATCGCGCACTGAACATCGATCTTATTGATCGGTGTTCATTTTATTTTACGGAGAATACAATGATTTTTGATACACATGCACATTATCTTGATAGCAGGTTTGATGAAGACAGGGAGGAGCTTCTTAGCAGCTTTAATTCAAATGGGATTAAATATGTTACAGAAGTTTGTGCTGCTGCTGATGACATAGATAGTGTTTACAATTTTACAAAAAAATATGACTTTATTTATGGTGCCCTTGGTGTTCATCCAAGTGAGACAGACAAGCTTACTGAAAATGATATGAACAGAATAAAAGAGCTTGCAATGGATGAAAAGATTGTTGCAGTTGGTGAGATTGGACTTGATTATCATTTTGAAGATGATCCATCACCAGAAGTTCAGAAGAAATGGTTTATTCGCCAGATGGAAGTTGCAAAGGAAGTTAAGCTTCCAATCATTGTTCATTCAAGAGATGCTGCAAAAGATACGCTTGATATTATGAAGGATATGAATGCTCACGAAATAGGTGGCGTTATACATTGCTATTCCTATAGTCCTGAAATGGCAAGAGAGTTTCTTAATATGGGATTCTACATTGGAATAGGTGGAGTTGTTACTTTTAAGAATGCTAAAAAGCTTAAAGAAGTAGTTGAAATGATGCCAGCAGACAGAATTTTACTAGAAACAGACTGCCCGTACATGGCACCGACTCCACATAGAGGAGAAAGAAATTCATCACTATTTATACCACTTATTATAGAAGAAATTGCAAATATCAAGGGATTATCCTATGATGAAGTTGCAGATATTACTATGAAGAACGCTCTTACAATGTACGGGATAAAGGAATAACATGGCATCACTTGGAAATTTTCAATCCACAAATGAAATAATTAAAAAGCATCGATTTACTTTTCAGAAAAAATTCGGACAGAACTTTCTTATAGATGAAAGAGTTCTTAATAAGATTATTTCTGCTGCTGAGCTTGAAAAGGATGATTATGTAATAGAAATTGGACCTGGAATTGGTACTATGACACAATACCTTTGCGAGCAGGCTGGATTTGTAAGTGCCATTGAAATAGATAAGGACTTAATTCCTATTTTAAAAGAAACCCTTGATTCATATGATAATTTTGAAGTAATTAATGATGACGTTCTTAAGGTCGATTTAAAAGGGCTTATTGAAAAGAATGGTAATGGAAAACCATGTAAGGTTGTGGCAAATCTTCCGTATTACATTACTACACCAATAATTATGTCTCTTCTTGAAAGCAGAGTTCCTATAGAGAGCATTACTGTTATGGTACAAAAAGAGGTTGCTGACAGGATGATGGTTGGACCTGGTACAAAAGATTACGGTGCGCTTTCACTGGCAGTTCAGTATTATGCAAAGCCATACATTGTTGCTAACGTTCCAATGAATTGTTTTGTACCAAGACCAAATGTAGATTCAGCTGTAATAAGACTTACGTGCCATAAGGATGCACCTGTAGAGGTAAAAGATGAAAAGCTTATGTTTAAGCTTATAAGGGCATCTTTTAATCAGCGAAGAAAAACTCTTGTAAATGGTATATCCAACTTTGCAGAATTATCATATTCAAAGGCTGAAATTACAGAAGCTCTTAATAAAATTGGCCTTAGTGAAACAATAAGAGGCGAGGCGCTTGATCTTTCACAGTTTGCAGAATTAGCAAATGCCTTGAGTGAGAAATAAGAGATAGATATTATCAGGTATATAATTGCGTAATTGTCAGACAATTTAATGTAATTAACGGAATATTTAAAAAATATTTATTTATTTTAAATATTTGTGTTGACAATTTGATATTCATACTGTATATTATCTTTATCAGCTAAATACTTTTACCGTTTTGAATATGGATGCGGGAGAGAAGCTGATTACATATAATTTATATAGATGGAGGGCAGTCCAATGGACAGTCAGAGCGAGTAATAGCCACATCGATGTGATGTGGCTATTATCATGTATTTGTTATATAATATATGCGTTGCGGAATGTGGCTCAGCTTGGTAGAGCGCTTGCTTCGGGAGCAAGAGGCCGCGCGTTCGAATCGCGTCATTCCGATAAAAAGCCAGTGGTCAGCGCCATTGGCTTTATTTAATGTATATTGCGAAAAGGGTATTTAAACCATCTATATATAGTGTCTGAACTTTGACATAAGGGAGCCTCTATGGTAAACTAAAATGTATTATTTTTATCATTAGGATAATTATGTTTTCATATAGATATTAATAAATTTTTTCGAGGTAATATCGTGGATAAGTACGAATATCAGGTCTGTACAGAACAGATTAAATCACTTATAGCAGAAAAGCGTTTTGCAGAGGCAATGGACATTGCAGATACAATTGACTGGAGACGTGTTAGAAGTGTTTCCATGCTCTGTACAGTAAGTGAAATATACAAAATCAATAAGCATTACGAGGATAGTAGAGATATTCTTCTTCTTGCATATGAGCAGCATCCAAAGGGAAGAGATATTGTATATGCTCTTTGTGAACTTGCAATTAAACTTGAGGATATTGTTCAGGCTATAGAATGCTATAAGGAATTCGTAGCACTTGCTCCAGATGATGCAGATGGATTTGTCCTTTTATATAAAATTTATAAAGCTCAGGATGTTTCACTTGAGGAACAGATAGATGTACTTGAAGAATTAAAGCGTAAAGAATATAGAGAAAAATGGGCATATGAGCTTGCATATCTCTATCATTTAACAGGACAGGAAACAAAGTGTATTGCTGAATGTGATGAACTTGCACTCTGGTTTGGAGAAGGCAAATTTGTTCGTAAGGCAATGGAACTTAAAATGAAGCATACAAAGCTTACTAAAGAACAGCAGGCTAGGTATGAGGGCCGTGAGGCAACAGGTCAGATGCCTGTATTTAATCAGCCTTACGCAGATGGACAGTTTGGAAATAATGCAGCTATGACTGGACCTATGATGGATCAGTATGGTGAGTATATACAGCAGACAGGTCAAATAACAGGACAGATAACAGGACAGATGTATTCACAGGCTACAGGCCCTATGAGTGAGCCAGTTATGGATTCTTATGGAAATATGTATCAGCAGGATATGTATGGAAATATGGTTCAGATTGACCCTAGTCAGTATGGTATGAACCAGCAGATTCAGGTTTCTCCAGGAATGAATCATCTTGGAATGACTCAGGATATCATCATTCAGCCAACAGATGATAACAGATGGTCTACAATGGATTTACAGGAGCACCTTGGAAATCAGGTTAAAGAAGTATTGGCTATGAATGTGGATGGTACACAGCCAATTACTTATGAAAATAATCAGGAAATGTATAATGCAGCGCAGGTTGAGTTTACATCTCCTCAGTTATTTGAAGAAAAATACGCTCAGGAAGTAGAAATGCCTGCTGGAGAGGTGAAAGTTGAAGAAAGTGCATCTCCAAAGGTTCATACTGGAGTTATTGATTTAAGTGGCGTTCAGTTACCACCTACAGACGAAGCACCAATTGAGGTTGCCAGCAACATTCCTGAAAAAGAGGTTGTATTTGAATCAGTTGAGAAACGTTCAATAGAAGAAACTGGTGATATAATGTCACGACTTCAGGGAGTTATTCCAGGCACAGCTCCAATGACAAAAGAATCTGCTGAAGTTGAGAGAATAGCAGGTACTACTGCTGCTGCAAATACAGTTAAAGGTATTTCAGCAATACAGGGATTACCAGATGAGCTTGATTCAATTGGAGCAAATGGTTCAGTAATAAATAAGCCACAGACAAAATCTTCTGTAACAGGAGCTATTCCTTCATTCCTTCCATCAAAGAAGGAAACTCAGGATGAAGATGAGGATGAAATAGTTAATGAGACAGTTGCAACAGAGCCAGTCGAAGAAAAGAGCCCATTCTTACCAGCAGCAGAAGAAAAAGAAATAACTATTCCAGAAACAGAGCAGGAAAATGTGGAAGAACCTGCTGAAGAAATAGAAGAAGAACCTGTAGAGACTACTAATGAAGAAGTAGAAGCGGTTAATGAAGAGCCAGCCGAAGAGACTCCTGTAGAGCCTAGAGGAAAGAAATATCCATATGACACAGTTACTGACATAGGATATGTTGAGGAGCTTCCAGAGCTTGATCAGCCAGATGATATTGATGATATGCTGGCTACAAAGGATCTTCCTACTCATGAAATAGAAGAGGAAGCTAAAAAAGCATATGAAACAGATGCGCTTCCTGAAATAGAAGAATATGAAGTCGATGAAGTAGATGAGGAAGATGAAGATACTTCAGATGGAAATATATACAACAGAATGAAGAAGGACGTCAGAAGCAAGCGTGAGTTTGATGATGATGAATTCAGAATTTTCTGCAGATATGATGGAATCGAAGCCTTAAAGGCTCAGCTTGTTGATGCAATGGATGTAATGAGCATGGAAGGTAACCATGGTAACATTATTGTTATGGGGCCAGAGAATACTGACAGAAAAGAAATTGCAATAAATATTGTAAAAGTTCTTAAGGATAAAAATCCTATATTCTCAGGTAAAGTTGCAAAAATAAGCGGTGAAGCATTAAACAAGAAAAACATTAAGGCAACACTTTCAAAGCTTGAAAATGGTGCACTTATTGTTGAAAATGCAGGTGGCCTTACATCTGAAACAGTATTATTAATTACAAGTACATTAAATGAAGAGGCTCAGTCGGTTCTTGTTGTACTTGAAGATACAAAAGATAATATTAAACCATTATTCAAGGCAACAAAGCTATTAAAGACAGTCTTTGATGCCAGAGTTGATATAGATGAATTTTCAAACAATGATTTGGTAGCTTACGGTCGCGGATATGCTCTTGAGAAAGAGTATGTAATCGATGAAATGGGCACATTAGCGTTGTATAATAGGGTTGGGGAACTTCAGACATATGACCACAAGGTTACAATAGAAGAGGTCAAGGAGCTTATTGAAACAGCAATAAGACATGTCGATAAAAAGAGCGTTTCTCATTTCATGGATATGTTGCTTGGTAAGAGATATGATGATGAAGACTATATCATATTAAAAGAGAAGGATTTTAATTTCTAGGAGGTATGTTATGGCAGCAGCTAAATTTTCACCTTTTGTAACAGAAGGTGACGAGTATTTATTCGGAAGCGGTACGCATTACGATATCTACAAGAAGCTTGGAGCACATGCTACTGAAAAAAATGGAAAGAAAGGTTTTTACTTTGCTGTATGGGCACCAAATGCTGTATCTGTTAGTCTTGTAGGTAATTTCAATGGATGGGATGAAAATGCCAATCCAATGAAAAGATCTAAGAACATTGGAATATATGATACTTTTGTCGAGGGCCTTGGCTGTGACGAAATGTATAAGTTTGTTATTACAACGCCAGCTGGAGATAAGCTTTATAAGGCAGATCCTTTTGCAAATAAGGCAGAGCTTCGTCCAGGTACAGCTTCAGTAACTACTGATATAACAAAAATTAAATGGTCTGATGCAAATTGGATTAAGAAGCGTGAAGAGTCAATTATGACTTCAGAGCCTGTTGCTATTTATGAATGCCATATTGGTTCATGGATGAGACATCCTGGACGTGAGGATGAAGGCTTTTATAATTACAGACAGTTTGCTGATAGAATTACAGAATATCTTAAGGATATGAATTATACTCATGTGGAGCTTATTGGTATTGCTGAGCACCCATTTGATGGTTCATGGGGATATCAGGTAACTGGATATTATGCACCAACATCAAGATATGGTTCACCAGAAGATTTTGCATACCTTGTAAATAAGCTTCATAAAAATAATATAGGTGTAATCCTTGACTGGGTACCAGCTCATTTCCCTAAGGATGCCCACGGTCTTGCCAATTTTGATGGTGGATGTCTATTTGAATATGCTGACCCAAGAAAGGGTGAACATCCTGACTGGGGTACAAAGATTTTTGATTATGGCAAATATGAGGTTAAAAACTTCCTTATTGCCAACGCGCTTTATTGGATAAGAGAGTTCCATGTTGACGGACTCAGAGTAGATGCTGTTGCTTCAATGCTTTATCTTGACTATGGTAAAGATGATGGACAGTGGATTGCAAATAAATATGGTGGAAATGAAAACCTTGAAGCTATTGAGTTCTTTAAGCATTTAAATTCAGTTATTAATGGATGCCATCCAGGTGTAATGATGATTGCAGAAGAATCAACTGCATGGCCAAAGGTTACAGGAAAGCCTGAGGATGACGGTCTTGGATTTATGTTCAAATGGAACATGGGATGGATGCATGATTTCTGCGATTATATGAAATTAGATCCATTATTCAGAAGAGATAATCATTACAAGATGACATTTGCAATGAGCTACAACTATTCAGAGAATTACATTCTTGTACTTTCTCATGATGAAGTTGTTCATCTTAAGTGTTCAATGCTTAATAAGATGCCTGGATACTATGTAGACAAATTTGCAAATCTTCGTGTTGGATACACATATATGATGGGACACGCTGGAAAGAAACTCTTATTTATGGGACAGGAGTTTGGTCAGGATTCAGAGTGGAACGAAGCAAAAGAGCTTGATTGGGGCTTACTTGAAGACGACCTTCATAGCGGAATGCAGAATTATATGAGGGAGCTTCTTAAGATTTACAAGAAGTATCCATGTATGTATGAGCTTGATACAGATCCAAAGGGATTCAAGTGGATTAATGCCGATGATACATATAAGAGTATATACAGCTTCGTAAGAATGGGTGAGAGTGGAAAGAATAATTTATTATTTGTAATGAACTTTACACCTATTGAGAGACCTGATTACAGAGTGGGTGTTCCTGCAGATAAGAAATATAAGCTGATTCTTGATAGTGATGAAAAGAGATTTGGTGGAAATTCTGAAGAGAAAAAGGACACATTCTACGTTGCAGATGAGATGGAATGGGATGGACAGCCATATTCAATCGCATATCCGCTTCCTGCATATGGAGCAGCTGTGTTCCAGTTCTAAAATAAATTGATTTTACGAAAGCCTTTGCTTACTGCAGAGGCTTTCTTTTTTTTAAAATTCTATAAAGAAATTGCAAAAATTGTCGAAATATATTATGTCAAAATTAACCTATATTGAGGAATAAATAATGAGAATAGATTCTTTAATACAGGGCAATAATCAGACAATCGACAATATGAATACTATCAAAAGTCATGAAAAATCAGCAAGGATAGCGGATGAGACTTTTGGATACACATTAGACATTTCCAGCAAAGATAAGGACATCACTGCTTATGGAATGGGAGAACTTGAGTCTTTTGAAGACATTTGCAATAAGGCTGCAATAAAAGACGTTTCTCTTGAAAGTGATGCTTATGCGGTAATGTCTAATTCTATGTCAGAGGAAGATTTTGCCGAGTTTTTAAAAGAGGGATATGACCCTTCAAATATGGAAATAGATGAGGTAGTAACAAATCTTGATAAGATTAAGGCTACTTTAGTTGAGAGTGGTGTAATTGTTGAAGGCTATACAGATGATCTTCCAGACAGTGTGATTGAAGAAATCGCTGGAAGTGAATATGCTGATGTAATAAAAGATGCCCTTAGAGAAAATCTTCTTCCAGTAGATGAAGAAAATACTAGCACTATAAAAGAGGTAATAGATCTTTCAAAAGAAGTATCTGTTCCAACTGATGATGCAAAGAAATACATGCTTACAAACGGGCTTAATGTTTCAGTTATGAATTTATACAAGGCTGAATTTAGCTCTGGTGTAGAAATTGAACGCAATGTATCAGCTGATTTTGAAGAATTAAGACCACAGATTGAAAATATCATTGAAAATGCTGATCTTCCAGTAAATGATGAAACACTGACTTCAGCTAAATGGCTTCTTGCAAAGAATGTACCTGTTACTGAGGAAAATTTAATTAGTTTGTCAAAACTAAATGATGTTAGTTTTCCATTAGATGAAAAACAGGTTGCATTAAGCAGTGCAAAAGCAATTTCTGAAGGAATTGACCCTAAATATGCTGATTTATCAGATACAGAAAGCATAGTCATAAAGGCCGTAAATATAAAAAATGAAGTTAATGACTACATTAACTCACTTCCAAAGGATTCTGTTAAAGATATGAGAGTTCTTGAAGAAACAAGGCTTTATATGACAACAGAAGCTAATATTCATTTGTTGAAAAAAGGAATCACTATTGATACAAAGAATCTTGAGGAGCTTGTTGAACATCTAAAAGAAGCTGAGAAGGAAATTTATTCTCCACTTGTAAAAGATGAAAACTCTGATGTAGAGCTTAGTGATGAAGAAATAAATAATAGAATAGATATTTTCAGAAAAACTTCTACTATGGTTTCTGAAATAAAAGAGCTTCCATTAGAAACTACAGTAAGAGTTGCATTTAGCGATGAAAGGTTCTCTCTAAATGCTGTGAACGATGAAGGTCAGAAAATAAAGGCTGACTATAAAAAGGCAGAAATGTCTTATGAGAGCATTATGACAGCACCAAGGGCAGATTTAGGCGACTCTATTAAGAAGGCATTTAGAAATGTCACAGATATACTTGATGATCTTGAGATTACAGCTAATGAAATAAATGAAAAGGCGGTTAGATCACTTGGATATGCTGGAATTGAAATAACAGAAGAAAATATTGAAAAGGCTGCAAAAGCAAATACAGCTATTGAGAATGTTATTTCTTTAATGAATCCAGAAAAGACTTTAAAGCTTATAAGAGAAGGTAAAAATCCTCTTGATGAAGATATTTATGAGCTTGAAAAAGAACTTTCTGAAGAGCCAATCGAGGTAACAAACGAGAAATATAGCGAATTTGTTTGGAATCTTGAGAAAAATGGTGAAATAAATCAGGATGAAAAGGCTGCATTTATTGGTTTATACAGACTCTTTAGAAAGATTGAAAAATCAGATGGAAGACTGACAGGTGATGTTCTTAAATCAGATGAAAAATTGACATTAAGTAACCTTCTTGCTGCATCAAGATCTGATAAAGCATCTGGAATGGATGTAAAAATTGATGAAAACTTTGGTGCGCTTGAAAAGCTTGTGACATATGGCAAATCAATTACAGACCAGATTATGCAGGGCTTTAAAAATACTTCATCAGATAATGAGTATGTAAAGGAACAGTTTGAAGATTTTAGAGATGCAATGAATCGTGAGGAAAGTATTATGAAGGTTCTTGAATCAATAGATGAACCAGTTACTTCTAATAACGTTCTTGCAATGGATAATCTGATGAACGTGAGAGGATCATTTTTTGAAAAGCTTATTAATAAAGCTGATAAGAATGATGAAAAGAAATCAAAGAAACTTAAAGATTCTCTTGAAAAGCTTCATGATAGCTTCACTTCAAAGGAAAATGCAGATGAGGCATATAGCGAGATGGCAGAAGCTATGTCTGAATCATCATCTGATTTGTTAAATGAAAGTGAAACCACTGTTGATATAAAAGAAATGAAGCTTGTAAATAAGCAGATTTCTGTGGCAGCTTCAATGGTAAGAAATAACCGCTATGAAGTGCCAGTTAACATTGATGGTGAGTGGACATCGATTAATCTTACTATTGTTAAAAATTCTGATGAATCAGGTAAAGTAACAGCCACATTTGACACAAAGAACTTTGGTAAAGTATCTGCTGACTTCAGGGTTAGTGATAATAAGGTGTCAGGATTCATTGTTTCTGCTGAAAATAAAGGCAGTGATGCAATGAAAACTAAGGAAAATGAATTAAAAAATGAAATAAATAAGACAGGATTGCAGTTAGACACTATTTATTATTCAAAAAAAGCCGATATAAATATTAACAGCGGTTATGAAGATAGAAATGACAGCGTTCCAACTTCTGACCTTTATAACTTGGCAAAAGCATTCATTAAAGTAATGCAGGAATAAAAGGAGATAAATATGAAAGTTAATTCAAATATTCAGGCTATGATAGCACAGGGTATTCTTCATAAAAATGAGAAGCGTTTTCAGGATTCAACTGCAAAGTTAGCAAGTGGATATAAGATTAATACTGCAATAGATAACCCATCAGGTATGGCTATCACTAATAAAATGAATGCTCAGTTAAAGAGCTTAAATAAGGCACATCAGAACGCAAAGAATGCTGTTAGTGTATGTCAGACAGCAGATGGTGCTTTAGGTGAGATAGAAGAGATGCTTCAGAGAATGAATGAGCTTGCAGTAAAAGCATCTAATGGTACTAATACATCAGCTGACAGACAGGCTATCCAGAATGAAGTTGAGCAGCTCGCAAAGGAAATCACAAGAATTGGAAGAAGTACAGAATATAACACTCAGCCAATCCTTGATGGAACAATGGATTTAAAGGGATATACTGATAATCTTAATGCTAAGGTTAGAAGTTACAATAGCAGCTTCCCACTTAATGACTACGAAATAACTATTGATGGAAATAAGACATCTCCAACATTTGGCGATGCTACAATTACACCTCCAATTCCAGGACTTAAATCAGAATCTACTTTTGATTATTTTGATGATGGAACTGTTAGAAATATTACAACAAAGTTCACTACTCCTAATGGTGGAGAGTTAATTATAGACTCAAGAGATGGAGCATTTTCACCAACAACAGTTAAGGCAAGCCTTCAGGGTGTTGGCGGTATGAAGACACATGTTGGATCTGCAGCAGAGCAGGAAATTCAGGTTGTTATTCCATCAATAACACTTCGTCACCTTGGAATTGGTGATGTAGATAATGGTCTTATAATTGATTGCAGAAAAGAAGATACAGCTCAGAAGGCAATGGCTAAAATCGGCGATGCAATAAGCTATGTGTCAGCAGCAAGATCAAAGATTGGTGCTTATCAGAACAGACTTGAAGCTACATTATCTAATCTTGAAGTGACTCAGGAAAATCTTACAGATGCATATTCAAATATAAAAGATCTTGATATGGCAGAAGAAATGGTTAACTACACCACATTACAGGTGCTTACTCAGGCTGGTACATCAATGCTTACTCAGGCAAATGAGGCTCCTCAGCAGGCTCTTCAGTTATTACAGTAGGACAAAATATGACTAAAGATACAATACAGAAATATACAATGCGAATATCAAGTGCAAATAAAAGCGATATTATTGTATGTGTATATGAGATTGCAGAAATATATTTAGAAGATGCTATTAAATGTCATGAAACAGAAGATGTGGAAGGCTTTAAAAATAGCTGTATAAAAGCATCAAGATGTATTAATGATTTATATACAGCACTGGATTTTGACTATGAGTTAGCTATTCCACTTATGAAAATCTATCTGTTTATGGATAAGGAATTAAATCTAGCATCCGTAAAAGGTGATGTTAATACAGTAACAAGAATACAGGCAATGATTACAAAGCTTAAATTAGCTTTTGAAGAAATTGCAAAAAGTGACACCAGTGGTTCTGTTATGGGTAATGTTGAAAAAGTTTATTCAGGACTCACTTATGGAAAGAATAGATTAAATGAAAACGTAAGCCTTGATACAAATAGAGGATTTACAGTATAAAAAATACGTCCCAGAATCAATAAGAAACTGGGACGTGTTTTTGGTTTTCTCTATAATATTTTCTAATTTATAAACCTAACAGAAGAGAGTGGGTATGTGTGTGCTGATCCGCCGAAAAGTATGCTTCGTATGCTTCCTAGATATGCTTTTTCATGGTGATTTTCTAAGGTAACGAGCACACGAATTCCGCTTATAGAGTCGAAATAAAATTCATTTACTACAGCATGTACACCCGGATAGGTGTCTCTGAATGTTGTATAGGATTTTTGTTCGACTTCAGGATGTGTTCCATCTGGCATAATAATATAAACCATGTATAAGTTACCTTCATTGTCTATACAACGAATTGCGTTGTCACAATAAGATACATAGTTGTAATTCTCGGTATTTGACACATAAGGAGGTGACACAAAATCTATATAAGTGTTTTCTGGAAGATCAATATAGAAAGCACCTTCTTCCGTTGTGACACGATATGTTGAAAAACCCCCATGTCTTCTTATACACTCTGCAGAAATGTGTTTTGCATGACTACTTTTCCACTCAGAATCTTCATATTTATCGTATGAATAACCCTTATCATAGTACGTTGTTTCTATAATTGTTCCTTCGGGTATGTATACTGAATAAGGGAATGAGAAACTTAATACAATGATAATAGTTGGAATTATAAATAGAGAAAATATTCCCTTTGAATTTCGCCCATTGTAATTAATGGATTTTTTATTGTTTTTATATGTGATAACTGCAGTAATAATACATAGAATAAGCCCCAAATGTATAAAATGAAATTCTGGTACTTCCATACTAAAGAGCATATCAAAGTAGTCTGAAAGGAAACCATCAATTCCCTTTGCTCTAAGCCAGGTTAAAGAATCAGTGGAAGTTATATGGGGATAATTACTAATGTCTTGTACTCTCCATATTGCATAGATAAACCACCATATATATGTACAAATTTTCAATGTGATAAGCAAAGGGTTTGAATCAGGTTTTGTTTTATCTGTCTCATTATACTTGTCATCTTCGTCATACTTTGCGAAGTTAACTGATGAAGTACTTTGCGAAGAATTCTCAGTATTTGATGAGTATGAAGAACTATTTGAACTGTTAGTTTTAGTGTTGGCTACATTCTCAATAGTTACCTGATTAGCCATATATTCAAATACAAATCTGTGACATTCTACATACAGTCTTTTGTATGAATTTTCTGCAAGCTCTCTTCGTTCAGCATAGAATTTTTGCTGGGAATATGTGTCCATTGTATTAAGCGCATGAGATCCAATATTTCCACCCTGACGAATAGTGTGGTAATTATCTTTGCTAATGGCATCGATAATGCCCTTGCTATAAAGTAAGTCTATTTTTCTCCTTAAATCAAGTGAAGAGTCAACGTTGCCAAGTTTAACACTAATAAGCTTATTTACAATAGTCTCTAATGTTTTACGCATTTGATTTTCAAAAGAGCTAAGCTTATAAATAGAATCAACAGATTCAAGTAACTCTTCTGTATATGATGCGTTTTCATATATGTTTTTATAGTCTTTTAAAAAATCAAAATAATCTGACATATCTTCTCCAGTTGACTACATCGTTTCATTTATTTTAACACATTAAAGTTATATAGGCATCAATAATAAAAAGTGCAGAAAAATTTCCAATCCTCCTGATATATTTATTTCAGAACAAAAAACAAACGTATTTCAAGGAGGTTTTATTATGAATAATGAAATTATTATTATTGCTGCTTTAGGTTTAGCTTTTAAAGTTTTAACTTTTATTTTAAGTGTATCCACATCATCTAGTCGCAATGCTGGAGCTGAGTATATAAACGATGCGGGCAGAATACAAATGGAAGAAGATATGATGGAATTTAATAGAATGCAAATGGAAAATAATTTAAGAGAATCTGAGCGTTTTACAAAAGAATCTCTGGATTTTTCAGATAAGTGTGTTACACCATTTGAAATGGGTGGTTTTGATACAAATGCATTTAGTTGTAATTCATTTGATATGGGAGGCGGCTTCGGATTATTCTAGTAATACCACGTGTGTATAGTTTATAATAGTAAGCAGATATTGACGGTATGGCCTGACGGGAGAGAAAATTTGAAAATATTTAATTTAAAAGAAATGTTAAATACTAAATCGACATCAAAAACTCCTACTGTAAAGAAGTATGAATATGCTTCATTTCAGGGAATAGGTGAAAGAGATTGTCAGCAGGATTGCTTATTTATATCAAATCCTGATGAAGGGTTTGATGTTGACAGAAATGGATTACTGCTTGCTGTTGCAGATGGAATGGGTGGAATGGACTCTGGAGACAAGTTTTCCGGAGCCATTTGTGATTCAATAAAAGAGTATTACAAGGATAGAAGCATAGATATAGGAACATCAGATGATCCAGAAAAGATGTACATCCAGGGAATGCTTGAAAGTATTAAAACAAATATCACAGAACTTAAGAAGGATGAAGAAATTGGAGATGGTGGATCAACCCTATGCCTCGTTCATTTATATGATGGAGAAATGTCTTATCTATCAGTAGGAGATAGTCGTATATATCTTTTACGAAATGAAGTTTTGCATCGAGTAAATGAAATTCACAATCTTGGCAGCAAATATTTAAAAAAGCTTGCTGATAAAGAAATTGAATGGGACGATTATCGTAAAGCACCAGGGAAAGAAGGGCTTACCAGCTATATAGGTGAAGAAGATCTTTCAGAGGTAGATTTAAAAACCCATATCAAGCTTATTCCAGGGGATATTATAATGATTTTTTCTGATGGAGTTTTTGGAACCTTGTCTGATGAAGAAATCAAAGCTATTGCAGTAAAAAGAAATGTTGTAGATGCGGCATATATGTTTGAAAAGGCAGTAGATTCAATGAGGAAAGAACATCAGGATAATTTTACTGGAATAATTGTCAGATGTTTTGAATAATTATACGAAGGATATAAAAATGGCAGTTTGTATTAATTGTATGACTAGTAGCCAGGCGCCAGATGGTGTTTGCCCAGTGTGTAAAAAAAGTGATGCAGATATACGCACATCAAGACGATACCTTCCATGGCGTCACATACTTAATGAAAGATATATGGTTGGAAAATCAATAGGTAAAGGTGGATTTGCTAACACATATATTGCGTATGATGGAATTCTTAGAACGAGAGTAGCAATTAAAGAGTTCTTTCCAAAGGATGATGTTGAGAGAGACTATGATGGAGTTTCAGTTATACCTGTTAGTGATGAAAGCGCTGTATATTTTCAGGAACAGACTGAAAAATTCGTTGATGAAGCTAGTCGCCTTGCTCGTTATAGAAGCGAGACAGGTATAGTGACAGTGCATGATATCTTTAATGAAAATAATACATCATATATAGTTATGGACTATATTGATGGTATGACTCTGCAGACTCATCTTAAAAGTTTAAATAAGCCTATGTCGTTTGAGTATGTAATTAATCTTATGAGACCTATGCTAAATACTCTTTCAAGAATGCATGAGAGTGGAATGGTTCATAGAGATATTAGTCCAGACAATATTATGCTTAGTAATAATCTTAGAAGAATCTATTTGATTGACTTTGGATCAGCTAGAGAAGCAAGCCCAGTTGAAGGTCGTAAAACTTTGTCTGTATCATACAAAGATAGTTATTCGCCACCTGAGCAGTATGACCAGGAAGTAAAGCAGGGTCCATGGTCAGATGTATACGCTATATGTGCAACAATATATCGATGTATCACACTTAAAATGCCACAGGGATCAGTAGTAAGAGCTATTGAGGATGAGCTTAAAAAACCATCAGAGCTTGGGGCAGATATTTCTCCTAGTCAGGAAGCTATACTTATGCAAGGTTTAGCAATTAAGCCACAGGATAGAATTCAGTCAGTTAAGGAACTCCTTAAATTATTCAGACAGGCAACATCAAAATCTCAGGGTGAAAATCAGGCTGAAACGGATATGGAGTCGAAAGAAGATAAAAAGGTACAAAATATCAAGGCAGAATATGAAGAAGACCTAAGTGTTACTGCTGATTCAATGAATTTTGTAAAGATGACGTCAAAGAAGCTACCTCCTGTTGATAAATCAGGGTATGAAGAGGATCTATCTGTTACAGTAGGTTTATTATAATTTTATTATTTGGAAATAATCGATGGCCGACAAAAAAGCAGATATTAGAAGAAAACATATAATAGAAAAGCTCTTATCTGAAAAAAGCATTAGCTATGATTATATCATGAGTAACTTTCATATTAGTGAAAGAAGCATGCAACAGGATATAAGAGAGTTAACTAAGCAGGGGTATGACATAAAGGGTGTTAAGGCAGTAAAAGGATACATTTTAAAGAATGACGGACTTTCCGATTACTATGAACCTGCAAATACCCAAAATATGAGAATGCTCTATGTACTTAGAATTATTGAAGGACACCGTAATGGATTAAGCCTTGATGAATTATATGAAATAATGTATTCAAAGCGTGATGAAGTAGAAACTGTTGCAAATAAAAAGACGCTGAAATCAACGCTTAATGATATGGTGTCAAAAAGGCTGTTAAAGAAAAATAAAGATAGATATGTAACTTCTGTTAATGCTCCAGTTCAGGTTTCTATGTCAACGACTGAAGCAATGGATACATTGAATTTACTGGAAACATTTTCAAAGGGTAATCCTTTTGAAGATACTCTTATGGATGTTAAGAAAAAGCTACTAATTGCTCTTTTTAATGATGATGAGGATGATGGAGAGGAATTTTCAGACTACGTTGTATATAAAAAGGATTATAGTACAGCGGGGATGTTATCCACATATCTTGAAGAATTAAATTCTTACCCATTTGAAAATAAGGGACTCTTAATAAAATATAGAACAAAAGATGGATTACAAATAAACACAGTATTCTATATAGGAAATGTGGTTTATTCTGTTGATAAAGACAGGCTGTATATTATTGGAGAAAATGATAATGGTATGCAAATGATAATCCATTATAAATCCATAGAGCATATTGAAACCATTGATGCTGATAATACAGTATTTCAGAACGAATTTTATACATCAATAGTAAATGATATGTTTGCTATTTCTCTAGATTCGGCAGAAGAAGTAGAGGTTATTTTTGATAATGTATTTCGAATAAAGGAAAAGCTTTTAAGACTTACTGCAAATAGGCCAAACGGATCATTAGCTGAAGAAGATGACAGGTTAATATATAGAGATTAAGGTTTGGAAATAATACCTTAAATCTTATCGCCAAAGGCATAGAACCTCTTGATAGTGTTGAAGTTACTATTAATGGACAGATTATTGAAGATGAGGAAATTGATGGCGAGGTAGAAGAAATAATAAAATTAATAAGAGATGATGGTAAAACTGCAAACTGCATATTAAAGCATGATACAAAAGATGGCTACAAAATTAAGGTTTATAAGTACTACGAGAAACATTATCCACGTTTTGATATAGTTATAAATGACCAGAAAGTAGTAGACGGAGAAAAAATTAATTTAAATATGCTGAAAAATGCTGAGAAGCTGGCTCAGAAATAAAGTGTAAGGTCATGAAATAAAGATAAACCTAAGATTATTTATTTAAAAAACAGACTCATAAGAGTCTGTTTTTTATTGCTTTGACACTCTTAAAAAGTGCAAAAAAATTTCTTTTCCGGATGATAGATTTATTTCAGGAGAAGAAATAAAGAAATGGTTCTTATGTGAAGAGAGAAGGGAGAAGCTTATGAATTATGTAACAAAGAAATTAATATCAGGGATATCATCAATAGCACTTTTATCAGGATCATTATTCTACATGAATAATAACTTGTTTAAGGAGGTAGAGCCTTTACAGGAGGAGCTAGTATATGTTGAGGATCAGATTGAAGTATCAGAGTCAGAGGTTCAGATAGAGATGCCTATTCAGCCAATTGGCCTTATAGATATTACTGCTTCAGCGTTAAATGTAAGAGAAACACCAAATGGAAATGTTAGAGGTGCAGTAAAGAAAGACGAAATAAGTTATTTCTACGGTTTCTCAGGAAACTGGTTACAGATTTTATATAATGGACAATACGGATTTGTCTATTCAAAATATACAGATATATATGATTTTACAAATAATAAAATCAGCACTAGTGATTTACAGGCAATATTTGGAGCTAAGGAATCACTTGCGACTAAACAGCTTAATGATTCAGATATATTAATATTAAAAAATTATGAAGAAATTCATAGAAATGAACTTGTAACAGCTTTTATTACTGGAGTTATAAATGAGACGAATGAAGTAACACCTGTTCAAGCGACAGATGATGCAGCTAAAGCTTTAGCAGAACAGCAGGCAGCGGCTCAGGCGGCATTAGCAGCACAGCAACAGGCTGCACTGGCACAGGCAGAAGAACTTGCAAAACAGCAGGCGGAAGCCCAGGCAGCGTTACTTGAAGAACAGCAAAAAGCTTTGCAGGTGGCACTGGAAGCTCAGCTTGCAGCTGAAGCTAAGAAACAGGAATTACTTGCAAAGAACCCAGCAACTCTTAGTACACCTGAATTGTGTCAGTATGTATTAGCACAGATTATAACACCAGACATGGATGATTATGCAAAAGCAGTAGCTGTTAATAACTGGCTTTGTGATCATATGACATATGATCTTAATTATTACACAACAAGAGATGCGCTTCTTATAGGACGAGGCAGATGTCAGGGATATGCAAATGCATATAAAAATCTTATGAATGCAGCAGGTGTTCCTACAGATTTTATTGGAGGCTATGGAAATGGTGGCAGACATGGCTGGAACAGAGTACTTATAAATGGAACATATTACTATGTAGATGTTACATGGAACGATAGCACTGGTAATTATTCTAGATATTTATTGATTTCTGAGGCAGAAATGAATAGAGATCACCAGCCAAGAGAATTAAATCCAAGAACAGAATAAAATAAAGGGATGAGTGGTTGCCACTCATCCCTTTATGATTTCTAAATTTACAAATGTAACAAATTACAATTTTTCTATTGAAAATGTCTACTTAAATTTTTGTGAATAATAAATAAAACTTATGCCATTTTATCTCGATTTGAGATATCAAATTTGGCTATTTTGCTAAATCGTATTTTTAGGGGTAGACAAATCAGATACATATGTTTTATGATGCATTCACTTAAGACAGGGAGTCTTATGGCACATCAATTTAATTATGGTGAATTACATATTGTCTTTAGTTATTGCATTTATTGCGATGATTATGGATATCAAATTTAGGAAGATTAATAATACATTTCTCCTAATTTCACTTTTATTAGTAATAGTATTTGGACTTTGTAATGAGAATCTAAATGTATTTGCATCTATTTTGGGAATGTTTGCTCCACTAGTAGTTCTATTTATACCATTTTGTTTAAAATGTGTTGGAGCAGGAGATATAAAGCTTCTATGTGTATTGGGATATGCGCTAGGAATATATGGAATTATAGATGCATTTGCACTTGTGAGTTGTTTATCTATTCCAGAATACATTATTTACAGGTTTTATTCAAAAAAGGAGTATCCATTCGTAGTATCGATTTTTTCGGGATTACTAGTGAGGTTTATATGTTGGATGGTTAAATATGAACGGTAAGAAGCGGATCCTGATTTGTGATAGAGATGAGAATTATTCAAAAAGGCTGGCTGAATATTTATATTTAAAATCGAAGGAATATGATGTCGTTTATTACCATGAAAAAGAAGCCCTTATATCAAATGAAGACTGGGAAAATATAGACATATTAATTACGTCAGAGGAGGAATTATTCTATAGCAGTGCGTGTAATGATACATATATGCTTACAGATAATAAAGATGAAGTAGGGAATAGAGTTATATATAAATATCAGTCCGCAGAGGCTATCAGGGGTAATGTTATAAATATGAATTATGACACAGGAGTGCGTAATAATGAATATTTATATAAAACGCATATAAATGGGAAAAATTCATTAAAACCATTACCTTCAGACAGTACTGATGAACAGCTATATAGCAGAGAGCTGGTTCAAATAAGACGAGAAATAACTGAAGAGGTTCAGAATGAATTAATTCTTGAGGATGATTTAAACGATGATTTTGTATACGAAATAATAGATGAAAACATGAGCTCAAGAGAGGATATTTCGCATATACCAGCAAATCAAAGAGTAAGACTTAGAAAACAAATATATGATGCCATTAGACGGTATGACATTCTTTCAGAACTTTTAGATGACGAAGAAATAACAGAAATAATGGTTAATGGATATAGAAATATATTTTACGAGAAGAAAGGCCATCTGTATGAGTCAAAAAAGACGTTTGATTCTAAGGAGAAACTTATTGATATTATTCAAAAGGTTGTGTCAGCTGCAAATAGAACTGTAAATATGTCATCACCTATTGTTGATGCAAGGTTAGAGGATGGCTCCAGAGTGAATGTAGTGCTTGATCCTGTTAGTCTTGATGGACCTACTATGACAATTCGTCGTTTTCCAGAGACACCCTTTGATATAAAGGCTTTAATTAGTATTGGTGCAATTGATATCGATATAGCAAATCTTCTCAAACAGCTCATACGTGCAAAATATAATATACTAATTAGTGGAGGAACTGGCACTGGGAAGACTACTTTTTTGAACGCTATCTCAGGTTATCTAGAGGAGTATGAAAGAATTATTACCATCGAAGATAGCGCTGAATTAAAAATACAAGGAATCAGAAACCTAGTACGTCTTGAAACAAGAAATACAAATGCAGAGGGCTGCAGTGAAATATCTGTTAGAGATTTAATAAAGACTGCATTAAGAATGAGGCCAGATAGAATTATCGTAGGAGAAGTCAGAGGTGCTGAAGCCATAGATATGCTGCAGGCTTTTAACGTGGGATTAGAAGGCTCTATGTCTACAATTCATGCTAATAGTGCCGATGATGCCATATTACGACTTGAAACATTAATAATGTTAAATTCAGAAAATATCCCGCTAGATGCCATTAGAATGCAAATATGTGCAGGCGTAGATATAATAATCCAATTAGCAAGACAGGCTGATTTTACGAGAAAACTAGCAGAAATAAGGGAGGTCACAGGAATGCGTGAAGGAATGGTTGAAACGAATTTGCTGTATGAATTTATCGATGGAAGGTTTATTAAAAGAAATGACTTAGTCCATAAGGATAAGATGAGCAGAGTATATGATTGATTATTCATCTTACAGTTTTAAGCTTAATGAAATATTAATTCTTATTATATCCTATGCTGTAATTGTCATTTCTGTGGCGATCTTATTCTATGACAGCATGTACGCATGTTTTATTGGTGCATTCGGGTATTTTTACTATGTAAAGCTTAAAAAGAAAGAGTATATAAATAAGCGACAATATGAAATAAGAACTCAATTTTGCAAAATGATAGAGTCTTTATCGGTAGCTTTTATCGCTGGATGCTCTGTAGATAATGCTTTTATGGAAAGTTATAAAGATATGGAAAGGCTATATGGAGCTAGTTCATACATAGTAATAGAGCTTAAAGAGTTAATTCATCAGATGACTATGAACAGGCCAGTTGAAAAGGGCTTATCTAATATGGCAGATAGAACAGGAATTCCTGAGATTAAAGACTTTTCTGTTGTTTTTACTCAGGCAAAGAAAAGTGGTGGAAATTTCAGAGACATAATTTCAAAAACTGTTTATATCATCAGCCAAAAGATAGAAACAGAAAAAGAAATACAGGTGATTCTTAATGGCAAATTGTTTGAACAGAAGGTTATGAGCGTAATTCCATTCTTTATTATTGCGTATCTAAGGTATAGTAGTGGTTCATTTATGAGCGTTTTATATCACAATATCATGGGGGTTATTGTTATGACGATATGTCTCATATTATATATTTTTGCTTTGATTTTATCGAAAAGAATCGCAGATATAGAGGTTTAGACTGTGAATGGTTTTAGTCAAAAACTGGCAAAAATTATTGTTACAGATGAAATTGTAGCTTATTTTTCAAAACTTTATAACGCTAGGGAATCTAAAGAAAAACTGAAAGAGTATTATTTGACGGAACTTAGGCTACTAATTGTGATACTTATCTTGGGAGTAATTCTTACAATAGTATTTTCTATTTCTGATAAAAAGACTACGGAAATCCAGAATGGATTAATTGAAAGAAACTCATATGGAATGGGGAAAAGGCCAGTAACTCTTGATGTTTACAGAGAAGCAGACGGAAATGTACAGTCAGTGACTTTTGATGTAGATGAAGTGAAATATGATGAAAAAACAGTAAAGATTCTGGCAAATAACCTTAAAAAAGAGCTTGATAAAAGAATATTAGCAGAAAATGTTTCTAAAGATCATGTTAGTAAACCTCTTTCATTTGAAAATAAAATCGCTGATTATCCTTTTTATTTAAAGTATGAGACTAGTAATCCTTTGATTATTTTTAATGATGGAAAGCTTGATTCTAAGAAGATTGAGGAAACAGATTCATTAGGGGAGGGAATTCTTGTTCGCATTCTAGTTACTATCACGTATGAAGAATACAAAGAAGAGTATGAACTCTTTGTTAATGTATTTAGTCCCCAAAAATCATTTGAAGAAAAATACATAGAAGCCATCGAAAGAGAGCTAGGTGCATATAACGAGAAAACTAGAATGACTGAATATATGACACTTCCTGAAAGCATTAGTGGGATTAAAGTCAGCTTTAAGAATAAAAATCCTCATAATGCGATTATTGTAGGCATGTTATCTATTACCGCTTTGTTTGGAATTCACTATGCAAGAAAAAATGAGATAAAGAAGTTTGTGGATATAAGAAACCAACAAATGATAAGTGACTATCCAAAGGTTTTGAATAAGTTTGCACTCTACTTTAATGCTGGAATGCCAATAAAAGCTATATGGATAAAAATATGTGAAGAGTATATGGCTTCAAAAGCATCAGATGGTGAAACTAGATATGTTTTTGAAGAACTATTAATTTCATATAACAAAATGAAGGAAGGTGTACCTGAACTTGAAGCATATGAAGATTTTTCTAAAAGGTGCGGACTTCCTGTCTATAGAAGCTTTGTTAATCAGATTGAACAGGCAGTTATTAAAGGAAAAAGAGATGTTGGTGAAATGTTTTCAAAAGAAGTGATTGAAGCATTTAATGTTAGAAAAATGAATGCAAGAAAGCTTTCAGAGGAAGCATCAACAAAGCTTCTAGTACCTATGTTTATGATGCTTTTGGTAGTTATAGTTATGATTATTTTTCCAGCGTTTTATTCGATGAAACTATAAAGCGTGTGTAAAGGAGGATGTAAATGCAAAATGTAATTAAACGGTTTTTAAAGGAAGAATCAGGAATTGGAACAGTAGAATTAATTCTGATTTTAGTAGTGCTTATTGGACTTGTTGTAATATTTAGAAATCAGCTAACTGGCATTATTAATACTATATTTGAACGGATTATTAATGATAGTGCGGCAATATAATACTTACAAAGAAGCCTATAGAAAAAAAGCTGAAATCACAGTATTTCTTACTCTATTAATGACTATATTATGTACATTATTAATGACTGTTATATATGCAGTAAGAGTACAGGCGATAAAGATTCAGTCAGAGGCATTACTTGATCTTGCAATAAAATCAGCTTTTTCTGAGTATAATAAGACTCTTTATGAAAAATACGACCTATTATTTGTAGATACTTCATATCATGGCGCAAATGGTGGTGACGCTGATTTCTGTAATCATGTAGAAGCATATATTAATGCAAATCTTTCATCTGAAACAAATAGTAATTTATATAAAGTCTCTCTTAAAAATATTGATGTTAAAAGTTCTGTCTATGCAGACGAAAATGGTTATGAATGTTTTTTAAGGCAGATTCTTGAATATGAAAAGGCAAGTGGAAACTATGGTGATGATAGTGAACTTGTTGAATATTATGCAATGGATAAATTCGATGAGTTATTTATTGAAAAGTTTGATAAGTGTTCATCATTAGATGACAAAATCCATTTAATTGCTGAAGAAATAGAGAAAAATATGAGAGAAGACTATTCTTTAGATTTTTCCTTTGACAATTTGCTTATGTCAGCAAGTGTTGAAGCATATTTTGTAAGTGATTATGGATGTGGTTCTAAAGCAATAAGTGAATATAGCATAATCTAGTCTGATTTTGTATGAGAAGGGCTCCCTTTCTGTTCTTTTACGATTCCCCCAAAATGTATTTTAAGTATGTTGATAGTTGATAATGTAAAAAAAGTAAAGAAAAAATGTGCCAAATCAAATCGGAAAGGGAGTTCTTCTCATGCATTGTTCAGAAGATGCGGAATTTTATCTATTGAAGCTGCTTTAGTCATACCGATATTTCTAATCCTTATGATTAACATTCTCTCTTTGATATGTATAATCCGCAATGATTTAAAAATTCGTGAAAACTTGTATGAAGAAGCAAAACGTTTATCAATTGAATGCTCAAGAGGGGATGTTGATGATATAAGGATTATTCAGCAGAGAATACTTAGTAATATTGGTGATGAGGTTGTTGATTCAATATATGTAGATAATGCAAATGGTGGCATTGATTTTTCTTTATCTGATTTATCAGACAGGGAAATAAAACGAATTATTATCACATATAATGCAAAGCTTCCTTATGATCTTTTTGGCATATTCAGATTTAGCTTTACTGAAAAAGCAGTTGTTCATACGTGGATTGGATATATAAACGGTTTGAATGGTGATACCTATGATGAAGATATAGTTTATATCACAGAAAATAGCGAAGTATATCACAAAAGCAAAGAATGTACACACCTTAGACTAAATATAAAGAAGGTTTCGATGGAATCAATTGAAACAATAAGAAATAGTAATGGAGAGAAATACAGTGTTTGTGGATATTGTAAAAGAAAGCCTAAAAGTCAGGAAGTATATATTACATCAGATGGAAATAAATATCACAAAACCCTTGAATGTAGTGGACTGAAAAGAAACTTTGTTGCAGTCAGGTTAAGTACGGTACCTGATAAGAGGCCTTGTCAGAGATGTGGGTATTAGTTATTGAAATAATGCTTTTTGCATTAGCATATTCAGATATTAAATCTAAAGAAATAGATATTCGGTATATTTTGATACCTGTAATTATCATGGTTTTGATTGGTGTTAAGGTATCACCCTTTGGTCTTATTCCTGGATTGATTCTACTTATCTTATCTAAACTCACGCCAGATAAAATTGGTGATGGAGATGGCTATGTTTTCATGGCAATAGGCATCTTTAGCGGTTTTATGAATTGCATGATTATTCTGTATATGGCAGCAGTATTTTGCCTCATATATGGGAAAATTAAAGTAAAAGTTTTGCCAAATGATGCCATGGAAAGTCTGCCGTTTGTTCCGTTTGTTTTAATTTCATTTTCTGAATTTATTATTTTTAGATAAAAATCGATTATGAAAAAGAAGGGTAGTATGACAATAGAACTATCGCTTTTAATGCCATTTATTATTGGGATAATCATTCTAATAATATTTCTTTCTTTTTATTTGCATGATTCATGCGTGGTGGAAAGAGTGGGATATTCCTGTTTATTAAATGGTGTAAACAGTGATAAGACATCAGAGGAAATAGTTAATGATTTCTATAACGAAATAGAAGGTTCACTATTATGCCGTTGGGATATAAATTTTGATGTGAGCTTTATGGGTACTAATGCGGTAGCTTTAGTTACAGGCAGAATGCTTCCTGATAGTCAGTTAATGTTTGGAATAATTAGTGGTAGCGTATTTAGATATTCTACGAAATTTAGCGTGAATTTTTTATCTGAGGCAGAATACATATGGAACTAAATTATGAAAAAGGGTTAGGCAAAAGCCTTATTAAAATCCAGGCTGATGAAGAATTTGTAGAATCCTTTGAATACAGAATGCTAGAAGAAAATGAAATTCCACTGCTTATTTCTCCAAGAAAACTATATGAAAATGGGAAATGGATTCTTACATATGACGTATCAGGATATGAGAGCATCGCTTCTCTTGTTTGTAAAAAAGAGATTTCAAAAGATATTCTAGACTCATTAATAGTGTCTTTTATAGATTTGGGTGAAAAGCTTAAAGAATATCTGTTATCTGAAAAAGGAGTTTTAATTACTGAGAATACAGTATTTTATAATGCTTTAGATGACAGGTTTCTATTTTTATATTGCGGAGAATTTTTGGCTGATTTCTCCGAGTCTTTAACTAGTTTTTTCGAGTTTATTATTAACAATATTGATCACAAAGATGAAGAAGCAGTGAAAGTATCATATGAATTGTATGAACGTATATTGTGTGAAGATTATTCATTTAAAAATCTTGTTGATAGAAAGATAGAAACAAATATTTTACAGAATGAAAATGAAATAGATGAAAAAATGTATAGGCAATCTCCAGATGGTGAATATACATCAAAAAAATCTAATGATGATATATATTATGAAGAAATAAAGAGGCTTACAGAAAAGACCAAATCAAAACCTAGCATATTACCTGTAATAATTATTATGGTGCTTATATATCTTGGCTATCTTACTAAAGAAAATATAAGGTTTTTCTCTATTGTTGCCATTGCCTTAGCGGTTGTTATTTGTATAACCATTTTCAGTGTTATAAACGATGTAAATATGAAAAAGAGAAGGAGAATGATTTCGATGTTATCAGAACTTTCACATAATGAATAAATTACTCATTTTTCAATTGTCCTAAACGATAATTCTTGGTAAAATTTATGATAGTATGGTTTTGTTTTGAACTGTCCTTAATGATGATTTTTATCTGGAGGTTTATTTGTGAAAGTTAATATATATTATGGTGGCCGAGGAATCATTGACGATCCAACATTATATGTAATTAATAAAATGCAGGATGTGCTTGAGGAGTTAAACGTTAAGGTTGAAAGATTTAACTTATATGAGCTTAAAAATTCAATCATCACATTACCTGCATCACTTAATGAATGTGATGGAATAATTTTAGCCACAACAGTTGAATGGTATGGAATTGGTGGATATCTTATGCAGTTCCTTGATGCTTGCTGGCTCTATGGTAATAAAGAAAAAATCTCAAAAACATACATGTGTCCAATAGTAATGTCTACTACATCCGGAGAAAGAGAAGCAAAAACACAGCTCTCTGTTGCATGGGAAATACTTGGTGGTCTTCCAGTAAGTGGTCTTTGTGGTTATGTAAGTGACACAATGAACTTTGAGTTAAATAAGGACTACGCAAGTCTTATTGAAAAAAAGGCTGAAAATATTTACAGAACGATAAGTCAGAGAACAATTACACTTCCATCTTCTAATCAGACAATTACAAAGATGGTTGATAAATCTCCTAGCATAACATTATCTCCACAGGAAACAGAGCAGCTTTCTGAGTATGCATCAGATGAAAGTTATGTTCAGCAGCAGAAGGAAGATATATCTGAGCTTACAAGCTATTTCAAAAATATGCTTGATGCAAAGTCAGTTGATGAAAATACAGTATATATAAGTGATTTAACTGACCACTTTGTTAAGGATGCTGCTGTAAACGCAGTGTATAAGCTTCAGATTAAGGAAAGAAAGAAACCATTAATTATTGAAATAAAAAATAAAGATCTTAACTGTTATTACGGAAATGTTGATGAAGTTGATGTTAACTGTAAGCTTACAGGTGAAATGATGAATAAGATTATTTCAGGAAATGTCACATTCCAGAGAGCATTTATGTCAGGTGAAATGCAGGTTAAGGGTGATTTCAAAATATTAAGACAGTTAGACCAGATGTTTGTGTTTACTAAATAAATTTGGAGGCTTTTATGAAAAAAGATGATTGTATTTTTTGCAAACTTGCAAATGGAGATATTCCAACAAATACAGTGTATGAAGATGATGATTTCAGAGTAATTATGGATATGTCACCAGCTACAAAGGGACATAGTCTTATTTTACCTAAAGAGCACTTTAGTAACATATATGAAATTGATGATGAAATCGCAGGAAAAGCATTTAAACTTGCTAAGAAGATGGCAATTTTGATGACAGATAAATTATCCTGTGATGGTTTCAATATTGTTCAGAATAATGGTGAGACTGCTGGTCAGACAGTTTTCCATTTCCACATGCATTTGATTCCAAGATATAAGGATGACAATCAGAAGATTGGATGGAATCCAACAGAACCATCTTCAGATGAGCTTAAAGAAATTCTTGATAGGATTACAAAATGAAAAAAATAATATTAACGGGTGGTGGAACAGCAGGTCATGTTACACCAAACATTGCTCTTATTCCTAAGCTAAAAGAGAAGGGATATGAAATAGAATATATTGGATCATATGAAGGCATAGAGAAATTTCTTATGGCTGACTGCAATATTCCATATCATGGAATATCTACAGGAAAGCTTCGTAGATATTTTGATTTGAAAAATTTCACAGATCCATTCAGAGTTATCAAGGGATTTAGTGAAGCGAAGAAACTCATAAAAAAAATAAAACCTGATGTAGTATTTTCTAAAGGTGGTTTTGTATCTGTTCCTGTAGTAATAGCAGCGAAAAGATGCAAGGTTCCAGTTGTTATTCATGAATCTGATATGACACCAGGTTTAGCTAATAAATTAAGCTTTGGTTCAGCGAAAAAGATTTGCTGTAATTTCCCAGAGACTGTAGCAATGCTTCCAAGTGATAAGGCTGTGTTGACAGGTTCTCCAATAAGAGAAGAACTTTTTACAGGTGATAAAGAAAAAGCAAGAGAGATGCTTTCATTTGATAATAAGCCTGTCATTATGGTTATGGGTGGAAGTCTTGGCGCTGTAAAGGTAAATGAAGCAGTAAGAAAAGTTTTACCAGAATTATTAAAAGAATTTAATGTAATTCATCTTTGCGGAAAAGGTAAGATGGATGATGGATTAAATGACTTAGCCGGATATAAGCAGTTCGAATATATTAAAGAAGAATTAAAAGATATGTTCGCATTATGCGATATTTTGGTGTCAAGGGCAGGAGCAAATGCTATTTGTGAGATTCTTGCTCTTTGTAAGCCAAATATTCTTATTCCATTATCTGCAAAAAGCAGTAGAGGGGATCAGATACTTAATGCAAGATCCTTTGAAAAGCAGGGATATTCAATAGTTCTTGAAGAGGAAGAAGTAACAGATGAAGTGCTTCTAAATAATATAAAAGAACTATATAAAAACAAAGATAAATATATTGAAGCAATGAGCAATGCAAAAGAAAAAGACGCAATTGGGACTATAGTAGGACTTATTGAGAGTCTTGTATAAAACAGAAGGGTATAATCATGAAAGTTGTAGCATTAGAACTTAAGAATGTTGGTAGTGACGTTGATGTAAGCGGGTTTGAACAGTTCGGAGAATTCGTTCAATACAGTACTAGTACAAAAGAAGAAATCCCAGAGAAGTGTAAAGATGCAGATGCCATCATTATGAATAAGCTTCCTATCAACGAGTCAACTATTGGAACACTTGATAAATTAAAGATCGTGCTTATAACAGCAACCGGTACAGATAATATTGATATTGAATACTGTAAAAAAAGAGGTATTGCAGTATGCAATGTTAAGGGTTATTCAACAGATAGTGTTGTACAGCATACATTCGCAATGATGTTCTATCTTGTTGAAAATCTTAAGCATTATGATGAATATGTTAAGTCTGGTGAATATTGTAAGAGTGATATATTCACATATTTTGATAAAGTTTTCTTTGAGTTAAAGGATAAAGTTTGGGGTATCGTTGGACTTGGAGAAATTGGAAGAGGCGTTGCAAAGGTTGCAGAAGCTTTTGGATGTAAGGTTATATACTATTCAACAAGCGGTAAGAATTCTACAAATGACTATGAAAGAGTAGATTTTGATGAACTTCTTGCAAAGAGCGATATTATTTCAATTCACTCACCTCTTACAGATGCTACAAGAAATCTCTTTAATAAGGATGCTTTTAGTAAAATGAAAAATACAGCATACCTTATAAATGTAGGAAGAGGCCCTATTGTTAATGAAGAAGACCTTGTAGCTGCTCTTGAAAACGAAGAAATTAAAGGTGCAGCTCTTGATGTAATCTGCAAAGAACCTATGGATGTTAATTCACCACTTCATAAAATAAAAGATTCAGGCAAGCTCTTTGTTACTCCACATATTGCTTGGGCAACATATGAAGCAAGATCAAGAGTTGTCAGTGAGACATGCTTAAACCTTAAAGCATTTGTTGACGGAACTGAAAACAGAAACAGAGTTGACTTAAAATAATGAATGTATTATTTGAAGATGACTATATTCTTGTTTGTGAAAAAAAAGCAGGCATAGCAACGCAGTCAGCCAAAATTTCTGAAAAGGATATGGTTAGCGAAGTTAATAATTATTTGTATAAAAGGGCAGGAGGAACTACCTGCCCTGTGTTTTTAATACACAGACTTGATAAGCCAGTGGCTGGTATCCTTGTATTCGCAAAAACAAAGGATGCTGCGGCTAAACTAAATAGCCAGATTGCATCTGGAAAAATGTCAAAAAAGTATTACTGCACCGTAGATGGCGTATGCCAAGGTGAAAATGTAAAGCTTACAGATTATCTGATAAAGGATTCAAAACAAAATAAAGCTTTAGTATCAGATAAAAATGAAAAGGAAGCTAAAAAAGCAGAACTAATATATAGTACTGTATCAAAGGATAGAGTGAATTCATCTGAATTCTTAAAGAACTTTGTAATGACAGATTTTAATGAAGATATCCATACTGTTTTGGATATAAGACTTATAACGGGTCGCTTTCATCAAATAAGAGCACAGCTTTCAAATATCGGCTTTCCTATACATGGTGATGTAAAATATGGAGGTGCTGAAACCCCAGAGAAAAACAAGATTTATCTGGTGGCATATGAACTGTCCTTTATACATCCTAAAAATGGAAAAAGCCTTACTTTTTCTCTTGAGAACGTATAGGAAAATATTTTGACATAAGCTTTGAATATAGATAAAATATAATGATGGGTTTTATTTAAAAACGTGCACAGGAGGTAATACATATGTGGACAAGAGTAGAATTAAAAGAAAAAGCCAAGAAAGCATTTTTAGCTAATTACTGGGTATCAGTTCTTGCAGCAGTTGTTCTTTCAATATTTGCAGCAGGAAGCGGTTCATCAGCAGGAAGAAATAGCTCAAATAGAGATATTGATTTTGGTAATTTTAACACAGCATTTATTATACAGGTGTTAATTGGTGTATTTATTACAGTTTTAATAATTATTGTTCTTAAAGTTATCGTAGGAAATGCTCTTATTGCAGGTGCTCAAAGAGTATTTATTTTAAATGAGATTAGTGGCGAAAGAGTTGATGCAAAAGAAATCGGTTTTGTGTTCAAGAGTGGATGTTGGGGAAATGTTGCTTTAACACTTTTCCTTAAGGATTTGTTTATTGGTTTATGGACATTACTCTTAATCGTTCCTGGAATTATTAAATCTTATGAATATAAGATGGTTCCATATCTTCTTGCTGAGAATCCAGAAATGGATAGAAGTGAAGCATTTGCAAGAAGTAAGGAAATGATGGATGGACAGAAAATGAATGCATTTGTACTTGATTTATCATTCATTCCATGGGTTTTAGTAGCTATCATTACATGTGGAATTGCTGGTGCCCTTTACGTTAATCCATATATCTATCAGACAAACGCAGAGTTATATTTAACACTTAAGAAAAATTATTAATAGCCAGATGAGCTAAAAAATACTATTCGTCTTAGAAATAGACGAATCTAAGGAGAAAGAAATGGCAGAAAAGAAGCTTGTAGAAGCAATCACATCAATGGAAGAAGACTTTGCACAATGGTACACCGATGTAGTTAAAAAAGCTGAACTCATCGATTACACAAGTGTAAAAGGCTGTATGGCAATAAAGCCAGAAGGTTACGCAATCTGGGAACTTATTCAGAACCAGATGGATGCAATGTTTAAAGCAACAGGAGTTAAGAACATGTATTTACCAATGTTTATTCCTGAAAGCTTATTACAGATGGAAAAGGATCATGTAGAAGGATTTGCTCCTGAAGTTGCATGGGTAACTCATGGTGGATTACAGCCACTTACAGAGAGAATGTGTGTTAGACCTACATCTGAAACACTTTTCTGTGACTATTATAAAGGTGTTGTTCATTCATACAGAGATTTACCACAGGTTTGTAATCAGTGGTGTTCTGTAGTTCGTTGGGAAAAAGAAACAAGACCATTTTTAAGAAGTAGAGAGTTCTTATGGCAGGAAGGCCATACAGCTCATGCTACAGCAGAAGAAGCTGAAGAGAGAACACTTCAGATGCTTAATGTATATGCAGATTTCCTTGAGAATATTCTTGCAATACCTGTTGTAAAAGGTAGAAAGACAGAAAAAGAAAAATTTGCTGGAGCTGTAGCTACATATACAGTTGAAACACTTATGCATGATGGAAAGGCACTTCAGTCAGCAACATCACATAACTTTGGTGATGGTTTTGCTCATGCATTTGATATTCAGTATACAGATAAGGACAATACTCTTAAGTATGTTCATCAGACATCATGGGGTTCAACTACAAGATTAATTGGTGCTATTATCATGGTTCATGGTGATGACTCAGGACTTAAGCTTCCACCAAGAGTTGCGCCTACACAGGTTAGAATTATTCCTATCCAGCAGAAGAAAGAAGGCGTTCTTGATAAAGCTCATGAATTAGAGACAGAGCTTAGAAATGCTGGAGTAAGAGTAATGACAGATGAAACAGATAAGGGACCTGGCTGGAAGTTCTCAGAACAGGAAATGAGAGGTGTTCCTCTTAGAATTGAAATTGGTCCTAAGGATATTGAAGCTGGAAAGTGCGTAGTAGTACGTCGTGACAATGGAGAAAAGATTGAAATGTCATTAACAGATGTTTCAGCTAAGATTCCAGAGCTTCTTGATACAATTCAGAAGGATATGTTAGAAACTGCAAGAGCACATCGTGATGCGCATACATATGTTGCAAAAGATATGGCTGAGTTCGAAAAATGCTTTGCAGAGAAGTCAGGATTTGTAAAGGCTATGTGGTGTGAAGATCAGGCCTGTGAAGACCAGATTAAAGAAAAACTTGCTGTTACATCACGTTGTATGCCATTTGAACAGGAAACAATTAGTGATAAGTGCGTGTGCTGTGGACGTCCTGCTAAGAAGCTTGTATATTGGGGCAAAGCATATTAATTTGGAGGATTAATTATGAATGTTTTAGTTATTAACTGTGGTAGTTCATCTCTTAAGTACCAGCTTATTAATACTGATACAGAAGAAGTTTTAGCTAAAGGTCTTTGTGAAAGAATTGGTATGGACGGAAGCGTTTTAACACATCAGCCTGCTGGTAAGGATAAAGTTACTATTCAGGCTCCAATGCCAGATCACAAAGTTGCAGTATCAATGGTTATTGATTCATTAACAGATAAGAATTATGGTGTTGTTGATTCTCTTGACGCTATTGATGCAGTAGGACACAGAGTCGTTCATGGTGGTGAGAGCTTCTCTGAAGCAATTAAGATTAATGATGAGGTTATTGAGGCTATTAAAGAATGCAATGATCTTGCACCTCTTCATAACCCAGCAAACCTTATTGGTATAGATGCATGTCAGGCACTTATGCCAGACGTACCTATGGTAGCTGTATTTGATACTGCATTCCATCAGACAATGCCAGTAAAGGCTTATTTATACGGACTTCCTTATGAATATTATGAGAAGTATAAGGTTCGTAGATACGGATTCCATGGAACAAGCCACTCATATGTTTCAAAGAGAGCAGCAGAAATACTTGGAAAAGATTATAACAACTTTAAGGTTATCGTATGTCACCTTGGAAATGGTGCAAGTATCTCAGCTGTATGCAATGGTAAATGTGTAGATACAAGTATGGGTCTTACACCACTTGAAGGTCTTATCATGGGAACAAGATCAGGTGACCTCGATCCTGCAATTCTTGAATTTATATGTAAGAAAGAGAACATTTCTATAGAAGAAATGAATACAGTTCTTAATAAGAAATCTGGTGTACTTGGAATGTCAGGTGTTTCAAGTGATTTCAGAGACTTAACAGCAGCAAGAGATGCTGGAAATAAGAGAGCAGCAGATACACTCGATACATATGCATATAATGTAGCAAAATATATTGGATCATATGTTGCAGCAATGAACGGTGTAGATGCAATTGTATTCACAGCAGGTGTTGGTGAAAATACTCAGTCAGTAAGAAAGGCTGTAAGTGAGTATTTCGGATATTTAGGAACAGAAATTGATGATGAGAAGAATGCTGTAAGAGGTGAGGAAATTGTTATTTCAAAACCTGGTTCAAAGGTGGCTCTCATGGTTGTTCCTACAAATGAAGAGCTTGCAATTGCAAGAGAAACATTAGCATTAGTTAAATAGGTAATATATTTTGATAAATAAATCTCGCATGCAAATTACACTTCCGGAAAAAGTTCAGTTTATTATTAATGAGCTGGAAAAAGCTGGCTATGAAGCTTATGCCGTAGGTGGTTGCGTGCGAGATTCTGTTTTAGGAAGAATTCCAGAAGACTGGGATATTACTACTTCAGCTAAACCACTTGAAGTAAAGAGTGTATTTAGACGCACAATAGATACAGGGATTCAGCACGGAACAGTGACTGTTATGCTTGGTAATGACGGATTTGAGGTTACCACGTATCGAATAGATGGCTCGTATGAGGATAGCAGGCATCCTAAAGATGTTACATTTACAGATAAACTCACAGAAGATTTACGTAGGCGTGATTTTACAATAAATGCTATGGCATACAGCGATAGTATGGGGATTATTGACGAGTTTAACGGGCTAGACTGTATAGAAAGCAGGACAATAAAAGCTGTTGGGAATGCAAAGGAACGCCTTACAGAGGATGCTCTTAGAATACTTAGAGCAATAAGGTTTTCTGCGCAGCTTGATTATAATATTGATGATGAAACAAAATCAGCAATTGCAGAACTTTGTCCTAATCTTCAGAATATTAGTGCTGAAAGAATATGTACCGAGATAGTTAAGTTATTAAAGTCAGATCACCCAGACAAGCTTAGAGATGCATATAGTCTTGGAATCACAAGGATTATTATGCCTGAGTTTGATGTGGCAATGGAAACTGGCCAGAATACAGTGCATCACATGTATACTGTTGGAGAACATACTCTTCATGCCCTGACAAACATCAATAATGAAAAAAATAATTTTACTGATAGGGAAAACAGAATTCTTAAGCTTACAATGCTTTTTCATGATCTTGGAAAACCATCATGTAAAACAGTTGATGAGGTAACTGGAAAAGATCATTTCACGGGTCACCCAATTGTTAGTAAAGAAATGTGCGTATCAATCATGAAACGCCTTAAGCTTGATAATGATACAATTAATAACGTAAAAGTGCTTGTCGAGTACCATGATTACAGACCAAAGCTTACGATGACGGCTGTAAGAAAAGCCATAGTTAAGATTGGACCTGATAGAATGAAGATGCTCTTTGCAGTTAAAAGAACTGACACAATGGCACAAAGCGAATATATGCGAGACGATAAGCTTGCGTATATAAAGGAATTTGAAGATAAATATAATGAAATAATTGAAAACGGTGACTGTATTTCATTAAAGCAGCTTGCCGTAAGTGGTTCTGATCTTATTAAAGCAGGTGTCGAAGCTGGACCAAAGCTTGGAGAAATACTTAATTCTCTATTTGAGCATGTTTTAGATGTACCAGAACATAATACAAAAGATTATTTATTAGAATATAGTAAAAGATTTATGTAGGATTTGCTGATACAACAGTGAATTTCTATAATGGAGATATTTTGAGAAAAGCTATTGTTCCAACATGTATAATATTGGCACTTGCTTCACTGATTTGTTTTTTTGTAGCAAAAGAGTATCTTACAAAACAAAGAGCGGACACTCTTAATAAGCTTGCAAACAAAAATGCAAAACAGCAGGAGGTGCAGACAGAAGAGGGTGCTGTTGTTAGCGAAGAGAGACTCACTATGAATGACACAGTGCTTCTTTTGAAAAAGGATCTTGATAAAAAAGAGCTTACACTTAAAAACATTGAAGGTGGCAGTGAGAAGGTTCTTACTTTTGATGGAACAACGAAAATATCAACAAAGCGTGGTGGAGCTCTTACTGCATCTGAATTGAATGTTGGAGAAATGTATGATATTACTTTCACTACATACAACCATGCAATTTCTGAAATTTCTCAGGCAACATCTGTCTGGTCAAATAAGAATATTACAAATTATGAAATAGACGATAAGGCTCGTACAATAAAAGTTGGAGATGACCTATTTGAATTAAGAAAAGATATTGTAGTTGTATCAGAGGATAAGCTGGCAGAAGTAATGGATATTACTGCGCTTGATTCAATTACTCTTTATGGAATTGATAAGTCTGTTTACTCAATAATTATTAATTCAGGTCATGGATATATTCGAGTTACAAATGATTCATACTTTGTTGGTGGATGGATTGAGATAGGTCAGGACATAATAAAGGTTCTAACTGAAGATATGTTAATTCCAGTTCCAGAAGGTAGATATGACATAAAGGTTACTCATAAAGGGTATGTTGGAAGAGATACAATAGATGTTAACAGAGATAAAGAAACAAAACTGGATTTATCTAAGGTTGATATAGAGGAAGTAGCTATAGGTCACGTTAAATTCAATGTAACGCCAGATTACGGTCAGCTTTATGTTGATGGACTTATGACAGATTTTGATGAAAGAGTTCCTCTTGAATATGGAATTCATTCGGTCCGCGCAGAACTTGCAGGATATGAGACTGTAAGTTTTAATATTAAAGTCGGATCTGAACTTGCAAATGTAGATGTTGAATTAGAGAAAGAAGAAGTTTCAGATTCATCTTCATCTACAAGCTCATCATCAAGTGATTTACCAAATAGCCAGAACACTGCAATACCAAATGATTCACAGACTGGAGCTACTACATCAAGTTCTTCTGAAAATGTGAACTCAGGAAATACAGTTCTTAGTGATAATAAAAAGATATTTGTTGAAGGACCAGCTGGAGCTGAGGTTTATCTTGATGGTACATATATTGGAGTTGCCCCTTGTAATACAAATAAGGTAACAGGCTCCCATACGATTACTCTTGCAAAGAGTGGATGTGAAACAAAGAGCTACACAATTAATGTATCAACAGATGGAAACGATTTGACACTGTCATTCTCAGATCTTACAAAAACTGGAGCGGAAAACTAAGTTTGATTAATTATTTGAAAAAATCTGAAAACAGAATATTTGTTATTGTCTTTCTTGTTACGATGTTTGTTGCAACAAGTCCACTTATGACAAAGCTGTGTATAAATGGTCATGACCTTGAGTACCATCTTCTTAGAATTGAAGCATTAAAAGAAGGTATACTCATGGGTAAGCCTTTTCTTAAGGTTAATGTACTGTTCTTTGGAGGAGCAGGCTATGCTAGTTCAATGTTTTATCCAGATTTCCTGCTTTATTTTCCGGCATTACTACGAGTGATTGGTGTTTCAATTAATACAAGCTACCATATTTTTGTAGCAACATGTATTATTCTTACATATTTCACAACATATTATTCAGTTAGCAGCATTGCTAAAAATCGATATGCAGGAATAATTTCAGCAGTAATTCTTACACTTTGTAATTATCATATTGATGATGTATTTGTGAGAGGAGCTGTAGGTGAATATACAGCATTTATATTTGCTCCACTTGTAATATATGGAATATACAATACAGTCTATGAGGAAATGAATAAGCCATATGTATTAGGTATAGGCTTCATAGGATTGCTTTTATGCCATACATTAAGCTTTGCAATTTTATTTGTTGTAACAGCCCTTGTTTTCATTATTAACATTAAAACAATATTAAAAAATAGAGTAACAATATTAAGATTACTTGCAACGGCTATTATTTCAGCAGGAATTACTTGCAGTTACTGGCTTCCTATGCTTGAACAGATGTTAAGTACAAAGTTCTATGTGACTACAGAAGCCTGGATTAATCCAGCGCAGGAGGCAATGCAGGTGGCTGACTGCTTTAATACTGTATTTCCAGCATTAGGTTTTGCAGTTATTTTATTTGTTTTACCACTAGTGTTCCTTAAGAAAGCAGAAAATGATACAGCTATTTCATTCTCTAAGTTTTTAATCATTATTGGTATTGTATTTACGTATATGGTAACTGATTTGTTCCCATGGGAGAGGCTCGGTAAGTTCATGTCAGCTGTTCAGTTCCCTTGGAGATTTTTCCTTGTGGTATCTGTTCTTTTTTCTATGGCAGCAGGTGTCATACTAACTAGAGTATGTGAGTCAGTAAAACTAAATAAATTCATTATATTTACAAATAATAATAGTGAAAATGTTACGTCTTCTGTTATGGGATGCCTTGTTTTATACATAGTAATTGCAGTAATGACAATTACAGCTTTTGATGGCATGAAGAAAAATTCTCAGGGCTATTATGATTACTCTAATGACTATTATTCATATAAGCCTTTTACTTCATCAGTCATTGCGGGAGAGTGGCTTCCAAGTACTGTAGAAGATCCAGAATTAATTGTAGATATGTCTGATTTAGCAGTTAGTAATAATGGAGATAATATTGACATAGTAAGATATAAGAATTCTATGTTTGTTACTGTAGATAAAGCATGTGAGTATATTGACGTTCCATTTATTTTTTATAAGGGGTATGCAGCAGAGTTGTCTGATAGGACAAGCCTTTCTGTAGATGGTAGTGGAAATAATGGATTTGCCAGAGTATACACAAACGGAAATACCGGAAAAATTACTGTAAGCTATAAAGGCACATTTGCGCAGCATTTATCAAAAGGAATTTCATTTGCATCTATAGTACTGCTTATTTTTGCTTTTATGCTTGAAAGAAGGAGAAAAAATTCATGAATATAGTTGTGCTTGCCGGAGGACTTAGTACAGAAAGAGATGTTTCGCTTGTATCTGGAAGAGGGGTATATGAAGCATTAAAAAATAACGGACATAACGTAGTTTTAATTGATGTATTTTTAGGATATAAAGGTGAAATTAATAATATTTTTTCACTGGATATAGATTGGGCTAAGGAAATTGCAGGCGTGGCAGAGTCAGCTCCTGATATCTCAAAAGTTAAGTCAATGCGAGCTGATAAATCAAATGTTTTATTTGGTGAAAATGTTCTTGAGATATGTAAGATGTCTGATATTGTATTCATGGCGCTACATGGAGACTGTGGTGAAAATGGAAAGATTCAGGCAACGTTTGATTTATTTGATATAAAATATACTGGTACAGACTACTTCAGCAGTGCTCTTGCTATGGATAAGAGCGTTACAAAAAGTATTTTTAAACAACATGGAGTTGTAACACCTGAGGGATTTACTCTATTTAAAGATTCAGAGAGAAAGGTTCCAGAGAACTTCCCATGTGTTGTTAAGGTCTGTAATGGCGGCTCATCAATAGGTGTGTACTTTGTTGATGAAAAGAAGGATTATGACAAAGCATTAGATGAAGCTTTTTCATATGAGGATAAAGTAGTAGTTGAACAGTATGTAGAGGGTAAGGAATATACAGACTGTGTCATCGAGAACGAAGCACTTCCAGTTGTCAGCATAGAACCTGTAAATGGTCGTTATGATTATAAAAATAAATATCAGGCAGGAAGTACAGTAGAAATATGTCCTGCTAAAATCTCTGATGAACTTACAAAAAGAATTCAGGATGAGGCAAAGAAAGCTTATGCTGCACTTGGTATTAGGACATATGCAAGAATGGACTTTATCCATGATGAAAAGTCAGACATTGTATACTGTCTTGAAGCTAATACCCTTCCTGGAATGACACCAACAAGTCTTATTCCTCAGGAAGCTGCTGCTATAGGGAAATCTTATGGCGAGCTTTGTGAGTGGATTATTAAAATATCATTAGAAAAATACAATTAAAGGATAGGAATAATGAAGAATCTAACATTAGAAAATATTGCATCCGTATGTAATGGTAGATTGGTTTTAAAAAATGCAGATGATGCCTCAAAAGAGGTGTCATCTGTTGTGATAGATTCAAGAAAATGTGAAAAGGACTGTTTATTTGTTGCTACAAAAGGGGAACGAGTAGATGGTCATTCTTTTATTAGTAAAGTTCTTGAAGATGGGGCGTTAGCAGCTCTCTGTGAAGATGAGCCAGAGAATGCAAATGGAAATTATATTGTAGTAAAAGATTCATTCAAGGCCTTAAAGGATATTGCTGAATTTTATCGAATGCAGCTTAAAGTAAAAATAGTTGGAATAGTCGGAAGCGTTGGTAAGACAAGCACAAAAGAGCTTGTAGCATCAGTTCTTTCTGAGAAATATTCTGTGCAGAAAACTGCCGGAAACTTTAATAATGAAGTAGGGGTTCCACTTACTATTTTTTCAATAAAGGATGAACATGAGGTTGCAGTTGTTGAAATGGGAATTTCTGATTTCAAAGAAATGAGCCGATTATCAAAAATTGTTAAGCCAGATACTGTAATTATGACAAATATTGGTCCTTGTCACCTAGAAAAATTGATTGACCTTGATGGCGTCCTTAAGGCAAAGTCTGAAGTTTTTGAATCAATGAATAAATCTGGAACAGTTATTGTTAATGGTGATGATGAAAAGCTTAGAACTATAGACAGTGTTAATGGAAAAGCGCCTGTTCGTTTTGGAGTAGGTGACGGCAACAATGTATATGCGATAAACACTGTAAATAAAGGTCTTGAAGGCAGTGATACAACTATTTGTACTAATAGTGGAAAGTTTAATGCGCATATTCCTATTCCTGGGGAGCATATGGTGCTAAATGCTTTAGCTGGAACTGCAGCAGGTCTTGAATATGGATTGACGCTTGATGAAATAAAGTCTGGTATAGAAAAGGCAAAAGGAATTTCTGGACGAAGTAATATTATTTCTAAAGATAAATTAATAATTGTAGATGATTGCTACAACGCAAATCCTAAATCCATGAAAGCAGCCATTGATTTATTAGAAACATCTGGTAAGAGAAACATTGCTATTCTTGGCGATATGTTTGAACTTGGCGAAAAAGAAAATGAGCTTCATGGTGAAATTGGTACATATGTAAATGACAAAAAGATTGATGAACTTATCCTCATAGGAAAGCTTGCCAAAAACATTTATGATAATGCATCAGAAAAAATAACAAAACACTATTTTGAGTCCCTTGATGACAATTTAGATGATATAATAAATATTGTGAAATCTAATTGTCAGGACAGGCCAGCTGTTTTGATTAAAGCATCACATGGGATGCACTTTGAGAAAATATTAAAAGAACTGGAGGATATGTAATGCAATCAGCAGAATTAATCAGAGAAGAAATAAGTAATGGAAAGTATGATGATAAGCTACTTGACATATATGCAGACAAGTCAGTTCTTGAATATCAGAGATATAGATATGTATCAGCTATTGAAAAATTCGAATCATTATATGGTGCTGCTGATATAGAAATTTACTCAGCACCTGGAAGAAGTGAGGTTGGTGGAAATCATACAGATCATCAGAGAGGTCAGGTGCTGGCTGCTTCTGTGAACCTTGATGTTATTGCCGTTGTAGAAAAAACTGACAATGGAATTGTGAAGATATTGTCAGACTCATTTGATATTGCTCCTATCAGCGTTAATGATTTATCAAAGAAATCAAAAGAAGAAGGAACAAGTGAAGGCTTAGTCAGAGGAGTGTTAAATAAGCTTCAGGAAGCTGGCTACACTGTTTCAGGATTCAATGCATATATGACAAGTGATGTTCTTGTTGGTGCAGGCCTTTCATCATCTGCTGCTTTTGAAGTGGCCATTGGAACAATCATTTCTGGACTATACAACAATATGGAAATATCACCAGTGTTTATTGCTCAGGCAAGCCAGTATGCAGAGAATAAATATTTTGGAAAACCATGTGGACTTATGGATCAGATGGCATCAAGTGTTGGAAGCCTTGTTAATATTGATTTTGAAGATCCAGAAAATCCTATTGTTAATAAAGTGGATGTAGATTTTGATAAATTTGGACATAGCTTATGTATTGTTGATACTAAGGGAAGTCATGCAAATCTTACACCAGAATACGCAGCTATTCCTCCTGAGATGAAGGCAGTAGCTAAATATTTTGGAAAAGAATATTTAAGAGAAGTTGATGAGAAGGAATTTTTTGCAAATATTGCTGATGTGAGAAAGAAAGTTGGCGACAGACCAATCATCAGGGCAATGCATTTCTTCAACGATCATAACAGAGTAACTGAAGAGGTTAATGCTTTAAATAATGGGGATTTTGAAGAGTTTAAGAAACAGGTTAATTTATCAGGAAATAGTTCATTTAAATATCTCCAGAACGTATATCCAGCATCAGACATTACTAATCAGGCCGTTTCAATTGGTCTTGCAGTAAGCGAGCAGGTTCTTAATGGTAAGGGTGCGAGCAGAGTACACGGCGGTGGATTTGCAGGAACAATCCAGGCATTTGTTCCAAATGAAATGGTCCCAGAATACAAAAAAACCCTTGATTCTGTGTTTGGTGATGGCGCGTGCCATGTGCTTAAAGTCAGAAAATACGGTGGTATGAAATTTTGTTGAAAATAGTTAGTTTAGATGATAAACTAACTCATGGATACGTTGGTATTATTTATATATTATATAAAATAGAAAGGAATATATCATGGATAATCTCGAGCTTAAGAAAACGGCTAATGAAATCCGTAAAGGTATTGTTACAGCCGTACATGCAGCGAAGGCTGGACATCCAGGCGGATCACTTTCATGTGCAGATTTAATGACTTACCTCTACTTTGAGGAAATGAACATTGATCCTAAGAATCCTAAGAAGGAGGATAGAGATCGTTTTGTTTTATCAAAAGGACACGTTGCACCTGCCCTTTATTCAACACTTGCTCATCGCGGATATTTCCCAGTTGATGAACTTGTTACACTTCGTAAATTAGGTTCTCACTTACAGGGTCACCCATGTATGCAGCATACACCAGGTGTTGATATGAGTAGTGGATCTCTTGGACAGGGTATATCAGTAGCAACTGGTATGGCTCTTTCAGGAAAAATGTATAACGATGATTTCAGAGTATATACACTTCTTGGTGATGGTGAAATCGCAGAAGGTCAGGTTTGGGAAGCAGCAATGTTTGCTGGATTCAAGAAACTTGATAACCTTGTTGTAATCGTAGATAACAATGGTCTTCAGATTGATGGACGTATTGAGGATGTTTGCGATTCAAATCCTATCCCAGATAAGTTTAAAGCTTTCAATTTCCATGTAATAGAAATAGATGCTCATGACTTTGATCAGATTAGAGCAGCATTTAAGGAAGCTAGAGAGACAAAGGGTATGCCTACAGCAATTATTGCTAAGTCAACAAAGGGTAAGGGCGTATCATTTATGGAAGGCCAGGCTGGATGGCATGGTAAGGCTCCTAACGATGAGCAGTATGCTCAGGCTATGGAAGATCTTGAGAAAGTAGGTGAAGCATTATGTCAGAAGTAATTAAAATCGCTACTAGAACAAGCTACGGCAATGCTTTAGTAGAAATCGGAAATGAACACGATGATCTCGTAGTACTTACAGCTGACTTAGCTGCAGCTACTATGACAAATATTTTTGAAAAAGCACACCCAGATAAGCACATTAACTGTGGTATTGCAGAAGCTAACATGACATGTATCGCAGCAGGACTTGCTACAACAGGTAAGGTTCCATTTGCATCAACATTCGCAATGTTTGCAGCTGGACGTTCATTTGAACAGGTTCGTAACAGTATTGGATATCCACACCTCAATGTAAAGATTGGTGCTACACATGCAGGTATTTCTGTTGGTGAAGATGGAGCATCACATCAGTGTAACGAAGATATTGCTCTTATGAGAACAATTCCAGGTATGGTTATTATTAACCCAGCTGATGATGTAGAAGCTAGAGCAGCAGTTAAGGCAGCATATGAATACGATGGACCAGTATACTTAAGATTTGGTCGTGCTGCAGTTCCTGTATTTAATGACGAAGCTACATACAAGTTTGAAATGGGTAAGGGTATCGTTCTTAAAGAAGGTAAGGATGTTACAATCGTTGCTACAGGGCTTACAGTTCCAGAATCAATGGAAGCAGCAAAGCTTCTTGCAGCTGATGGAATTGATGCAGAAGTTATTAATATCCATACAATCAAGCCTCTTGATGAGGATTTAATTGTTGCATCTGCAAAGAAGACAGGTAAAGTTGTTACAGCAGAAGAGCATTCAGTTATTGGTGGACTTGGTTCAGCAGTATGTGATTGCTTAGCTGAGAAGCTTCCTACACCTGTTAAGAAGATTGGTATGTATGACCAGTTTGGTGAATCTGGTTCAGCAGCTGCACTTATTCATAAGTATGGCCTTGATGCAGAAGGTATCTACAACCAGGTAAAAGCATTTGTAAAATAATTCTAAATAATATATATTATTTATGAATGAAGGGACGCTTTGTCGCGAAGCGTCCCTTCTATAATTATGAGGAATTGATATAAATGTCAGAAGAAGTAAATGAGTATTTCCTAAAAAAATACGAAGCTAATGATAAAGAATTTAAAAGTAAATTAGCAAGACACAGAAGACTTGTCTTATACAGAATTATTGCTGTGGTAGTTATAGTGCTTCTTTGTGTTTTATTTTCGTATAAATCATACAAGGATAGAGTTTATACAGATTATTCAATTACTAAAACTACAGAATATGAAGAAGCTGCATCTGCAAACTACAGAGGATTTAATGGTAACGTTCTAAGATACTCAAGAGATGGCGCTACTGCATTTAACATGAATGATGATATGTTATGGAATCAGACATACGAAATGCAGAATCCTATGGCAGATATTTGTGGCGATTATATTGCACTTGGCGATTATCGTGGTACAAAAATATATGTACTTAACTCAGAGGGACTAAAAGGCGAGATAGACACTACTATTCCAATACAGAGATTTTGTGTTTCTGGAAATGGAAATGTTGCGGTTGTTCTTGAAGACGATGAGGTTACATGGGTACGCCTTTATAATAAAGAAGGTGAAAATGTAGCAAATGACCGTACCACAATGTCAAAGAGTGGATATCCGATTACTATGGATATTTCTGAGGATGGAATACTATTAAATGTTTCTTATCTATATGTAGGAAATGGTAAGGTGTCTTCATCTGTGGCATTTTATAACTTTGGTTCAGTTGGACAAAATGAAATTGATAACCTCGTTAGTGGATATAATTATGATGATGAAACAATCACATATGTTCAGTTTATGAATCAGAACACAGCTTTTGCTGTGGGAAATTCCCGTTTTGAAATATATAGTGGAAATCAGAAGCCAGAAAATACTTTTGAAGCAATCATTGAAGATGAGATTCAAAGTGTATATTATAACGAAAATTATATTGGATTAGTTTATAAAGATATTTCTAAAGAACTGCCATATCATATAGATGTATATAATACTTCTGGAAATATAGTTAATTCCCAGGATTTTGACCTTGATTATACAGATATCATATTTAATAAGGATCTAATGATTATTTATGATGCAACAGAGTGCATTATGTATAATATGGACGGACTTGTTAAATATAAAGGCCTTTTGAAAAATTCAATTATTAGAATGATTCCTACAAATAATAAAACAAAGTACTTATTTGTATCCGGAACTAAAATGGATGAGATTCAATTAAAATAAATATATGGAAACAAATTATCTTCTCATAGTTACAGCTGTGTTATTTCTTATTTTAATCGTAAGAGGTTACAAAAGAGGATTTTTGAGAATAGCTGTATACTTTGCAGGACTCATATTTATTATAGTAGCTGCTAAGCGTGTGTCACCATACGTTAGCAGCTATTTAATGAAAAATACAAATGCATATACTACAATTCAGACGAATATAACAGAGAAGTTTAAAGAAAAGAATCTGGCAAGAGATAATACACAAATGGAAAACCAGATTCTGACAATTAGGTCATATGAACTTCCAGATGTTTTAAAGGACTCTCTTATAGAAAACAATACAAAGGAAATGTATTCAAATCTTCTTGTTAATCTATTTGAGGAATATGTGTCAGCATATCTTGCTAAGACGGCAGTGAATGCTATGTCGTTTTTGGCTATGGTAGTTATATTTTGGATTGCGTTTCAAATTGTCTTATGGTTTGCTGACATAATTGGTCGCATACCTGTTATAAAAGGAATAAATAAATTAGCAGGGGCAATGGTTGGTTTTATAGAGTCGGTTATTATTACATGGATATTCTTTTTTGTGGTAATTGTATTTATTGGAAATGATTTTGGCACAAAGATGTTATATATGGTTGAAAGAAGTGCTTTTCTCAGACTGCTTTTTAATTCAAATATACTTCTTGCAATACTTAAGTGATTTATCACTTTAATAAGTAAAAAATTGTACATATAATAGCTCTAATTACACAAGATATTGTGCATTTTTTTAGCAAAAAAAATAAAATAAAAAAAGTTTAAAAAAAATGAAAAAAATCGTTGACACCATATATCCTAAGTGATAATATGTACAAGTCGCGCGAATACAGACGGGCGATAAACAACAAAGTACCTTGATAAATGAATAGTATTAACCAACCCCGAAAATTTCCACGTTAGCTACGAGAGGAATGGATATTTAGATGCGAAGAGTTGTATGTTTACATACAAACGATGAGCATATAAATAGACATACGGCGACAGCCGTGATGAGCGAAACGTAAGTGAAGCGAACCTCGAGTTAACGAATAAAAATTTTTCGGAAACGAAACGAACCTATAACAGTAAATAGGAAACATAAAGCCAGTTTAACTGGACTATGGAATAAACTTTATTTGAGAGTTTGATCCTGGCTCAGGATGAACGCTGGCGGCGTGCCTAACACATGCAAGTCGAACGAA